>CALJEL010000028.1 GCA_938074335.1 uncultured bacterium
TCTGTTAAACTTAGTTCAGTGATTTCTTTCACTGACATGGGTGTGTCCTCCTTTCTTTAAAAAGTTTAATTAAATTAAATCAATGGAGGATACACCCTTTTGTCTTAATTTTTCAATTTACACAGAAAATTTTACACTACCGAGGGAATTCGTTTTATTGACAAATAAAAAAGTTTTTGATATAGTAAATTTATCATTAACACTTCGTAATATTGGCTGCTAAAACTCTCTCAAATCATTTATCAAGAAGTGGAGGGAGTTAATATTATGTTAAGTGTTAATGTAATGGTCATTTCAATCTTTTCTATCCTTATTTTAATTCTGCTTATTAAAAATACCAAGTGGTCCAAGGTTACGATTTTCATATTCACAGGCATTATCGCTTCATATATGGCCTTTTTATTAACTCTTAAGCCAGCGGGCATGCTTTTGAATATATTTTCATTAATATTCTTTTCACTCGAGTTGTTTCATATACTGGATGTGCATGGATTTCAGGATTTAAAAGATGATTCATCAGATGACAATTCTTACACACCTAAAGTTTCTATTCATCTGCCAATCTGTAAAGAACCTGTTCCGGTAGTAAAGAAGACACTAAATGCCTTAAGCCAACTTGATTATCCCCACTATGAGGTTTGGGTGATAGTAAACAACACGAATGACCAACACCTCCTAATGTCACTCTCCGAGTTATGTTCCAATGCTGGAGATAGGTTCCATTTGATTTTTCTACCTTGTGTAAAGGGATTTAAGGCTGGAGCACTTAATTATGCCCTTAAAGCAACAGCTCAGGATGCTGATATTATTGCAGTCGTTGATGCAGACTATATAGTGGATAGAGATTTTCTGAAGAAGACCGTTAAATACTTTAAGGACCCTAAAGTGGCAATTGTTCAGACACCTCAGGATTATAGAGACTTTCCAAAAAATAACTTTTTTGAAGGCATGTACTATGCCTATAGGTATTTCTTCAGCATAATCATAAATTCATGCAATAAATATAATGCAGCCTCTTTCATGGGAACGATGGGCCTTGTAAGAAAAAAATATCTTGAGGAGGTTGGCGGCTGGTGTGAAGATATCATAACAGAGGATAGTGAATTGGGCTTAAGGATACATGAGAGAGGTTACAGAACCATTTATATTGATAGATCCTTCGGCAGAGGACTAATGCCCTTGAGCTTTTCAGCCTATAAAAGACAGAGGTTTAGATGGGCCTTTGGAAATATGCAAACTATCATAAAAAACTTGAACATACTTTTTAAAGGCAATCTTACACTAATGCAAAGAATATGTTATTTGGGTTCAAATACAATTTGGTTTAATAATCTATTAATTCCATTTCTTGTTGCTCTTTATGGCATTATATTTAACATCTCTGAGACTACTGCCATAGCCCTTATTGGACCTTTTATTGCATTTTTACTGAGTCGAGGATATGGCTTTACTGTTATTTTATCCAAGATGTTGGATATTCCTATTCATAAAGGTCTCCATGCTTTATTTGCTTTCTTTTCCATTACTTTCCCTATGGCAACAGCTTGGCTTTACTGTCTAATAAAACCTAAGATAGAATTTTTCAGAACTCCGAAGAGCATAACAAAAAGACCTCTATGGATGCACTTAAGGGAGGCAGTGGGAGAATTATTCATGATTATGGTGAGCCTTTTAATGGGTATAATGGCTTTTATGAAAGGAAAGTATATCTTAGGAATGATTATGGCTATTAATCTACTCATATACCTTCCATCCGTTTGGGCATTAAAAAACTTTATCAAAATGGAGATGTCACTGGCTGGCAAAAAAGGAAGGGACAACAACAGGGATGAGGGTTGGTATCATATCACCGCTTTGGAAGCCTCTACCACCTGAAAGGTATGGTGGAACAGAACTTGTTGTGAGTCTTTTAGCTGAAGGGTTAGTTAAGAAGGGGCATGATGTTACTGTATTTGCCTCTGGAGACTCAAAGGTTTCGGGAAGGCTCATTGCTGTTACAGAAAGGAATCTATACGATACCCTTGGCGGTTTTAAATGGGATAACCTTGAATATGACATTATAGAAACAGAGATGGTAGGTCGTTTGAGCATGGATTTTGATGTTATTCATAATCACAATGGCTTTGTACCTTTGGTCATCTCACCATTAATCAAGACACCTTTGGTAACAACACTCCATAGTTCCCTTCCTCCACAGCCTGAGTCCCTTGCGAGGGCATTTAAGGATAGATTATTTGTCTCGATAAGTAATGCCCAGAGGCAGCTTGCCCCATATCTAAATTATATAGGCACTGTCTATCATGGTATTGATGTGGATAGATTCCCATTCTCGGAAAAGACTGGTGAATATCTCCTCTTCCTTGGAACCTTTTCACCCCACAAGGGCCCTGATATTGCTATAAGGATAGCAAAGGAGTCAGGTATTCCCCTTATCCTCGCAGGTGAGATAAGAAAGGAGTTTGAGGATTATTATGAAAAGGAGATAGCCTCAATGGCAGATAATGAAGATGTGATTATCAGGGGTGAGTTAAATCTTAATGAAAAGGTGGAACTCCTTAAAAATGCTAAGGCACTCCTTTTGCCAGTAAGGTGGCAGGAGGCCTTTGGCCTTGTCATGATAGAGGCAATGGCATGCGGGACACCTGTTATAGGATTCAATAAGGGAGCAATCCCTGAGATCATCTGTAATGGAAAAACAGGTTTTATTGTAAATTCCATTGAGGAGGCAAAGGATGCTGTAATGAGGATTTCAGAGATAGACAGGTCCTATTGTAGAGAATGGGTAAAAGAAAGATTTTCCTTAAAAAAGATGGTTGATGAATATGAAAAAATTTATAAGGAGGTAATCTCCATTGGTGGGAAATAATCATTCCTTAAGGATAGCACAGGTAGCACCTGTTATTGAAAGGGTACCGCCTCCAAGATATGGTGGTGTTGAACTTGTGGTTGCCAATTTAATAGAGGAACTTCATAAAAGAAACCATCAGCTTACCCTCTTTGCAACAGCAGACTCCATCTCTCCGCAGAGATTGATATCTGTTGTGGATAGACCAATGCGTGGCAGAAGTCAAAGGGATATATGGAAGATAGAATTCCTACAGGCAGCCAAGGTCCTTGAGATGAGTGATGAGTTTGATATTATTCATTGCCATTTTGGTCCTGATGTCTTTCCCTATTCATGGATTACAGAGCTTACTGATACACCTTTTGTCTTTACGCTTCATGGTAGACTCGACCTGCCTGAACTAAAGGAACTGTATCAAAAGAGTGAGAAGGTAAGAAGATGCTATCATATCTCTATAAGCAATAATCAAAGGGAGCCCCTACCTGAGGCAAATTATATAGGCACTGTTTACAATGGTATAGAACTTAAAAGATATCCCTTTTCTGCTGGAAAAGAGGATTTCCTTATATTCCTTGGAAGGGCCTCACCTGAAAAAGGCATTGTTGAGGCTATTGAGGTGGCAAAGAAGGCAGATGAAAGGCTTGTAATCCTTGCAAAGATAGATCCTGTTGATAAAGGGTATTTTGAGACCCGGGTAAGGCCACTTATTGGTGGCAAGATAGAATTCATAGGTGAGGTGGAGTTTAAAGAAAAGGTCTCTTATCTTAAAAAGGCAAAGGCTTTACTTTTCCCTATACAATGGCGTGAACCCTTTGGACTTGTAATGATAGAGGCCTTAGCCTGTGGCACACCTGTCATTGCTCCAAGAAGGGCATCGGTTCCCGAGATACTGGTGGACGGTGTTACTGGTTTTATAGTCTCACCTGATAATATGATTGAAGAAATGGTAGAGGCACTGAAACGCATAAAAGAGATAGACCCTGAAAGATGTAGAAAGCATGTGGAAGAGAACTTTACCGCAGAGAAAATGGCAGAGGAATACTTAAATATTTACAGAAAGGTATTACAGATACATAAAGGTTTGAATCCTCTCATTAGCTCTTAAAGAATGCAGTGGGTCTCGGCTTCTTCTGTTTGGAGGCAACTATTATCTCCTGAATCTTTCAGGTGGTGTCCATGGCTCATCAAGCACCATAACCTCTACATCCCTGCCCTCCGCAACCTCCAAGGTCTTCTTTTTGACCTCATTTACAAGAAAGCCTGCCAGTGGGCAGAAAGAGGCGGTTAGAACCAGCCTTACAACAATCCTCTTGTCATCAATCTCTATATCGCTAATCATGTTCAGGTCAACCACATTCAAACCTATCTCAGGGTCAATCACTTCTTTTATGGCTTCTAAAAACCCCTTCTTTATTAATAGCCATTTTTCACCTCCATAAGTTATTATTATTTTCCTGTTGAATTGATCTATCCTTTGTTGATTAACTTGCCATATTCATTCCCTGATAATCTCAGCAACTATCGGCATATATTCTTTTTTTTGCACCCTTTCCCCGGAACAGGAGCAGAATCAGTATCCCTATAATTAAACCTGAGATACCGAGTATGCCGGACATGGTGTCAGGGGACTTATTTATATCCTTTGCGAGATAAAGACCCAGCATTGCTCCTATAATCAACAGTACTACAGGAATTCCGTAGATAATGAAAGGTGCTTTCAAGGTTGATACCTCCAGCCTGACCTTAACCTTGTCTCCTATATCTGCCCCAGCGGTGTTTATTGCCTCAATAACAGGTTTTCCACCTGCTAATTCTTCAACCTCTCTAAGACCGCACTGCACAGGCAGAGGTTCCTTCTACCTCTATAAATGCCTTATCGCCTTCTATCCTGACAACCCTGCCGGTATCTTCAATCATTTCTTATCCCTCTTCACTTGCCACAGTCTTTCTGCAAGGTTCTCGATGTATTGCCTGTTCTCCAATCTCTCTATCCACCTGATAGGTATTTTCCCTATGCCATAATATGCACCTGCTATGGCGCCTGTCATTGCTCCGATTGTGTCAGCATCTCCGCCAAGACTCACAGCATAGACAAGGGATTCTTCAAGATCGTCATTTACTAAAAATGAATATATGGCTGCTGGCACAGAATTCAACGCCTCAATGCCATTGCCAAGATATTTGATAACCTTTATTCTCTCTGCCTTATCTTTAAGGAGGTCCTCCATGATCTGAAGCTTTTTTAGATATTCCCTGTTTCTGGTACTCTCCTTAAGTTTTTGCAAAAACTGGTATCTATCAAGCTCAGGACCACTTTCACTAACAGCAAGGCTAACTGCATAAGCCTGAAGGAATGCGCCCTCTATGGCAAGTTCATGACTGTGTGTGATTATGCTTGCCTTATGGACGACATCTCTCAGTTTTTCTGGCTCATCATAATAAAAAAGCCCGATGGGTGCTATCCTCATGGCTGCTCCATTTCCAAAAGAACCTCCGGGATAAAGCTCTTTGTCAAGCATCTCATCCCATCTCCTTCTGTCTTTAAGAATCATATTAAAAATCCTCGGAGGACCCCATCCATAACCACGCCAGGGTTCACGCAAATAATTTTTAATAAATATCTCTGCCATATCATCGCCATTAAAGCCCCTGGAGTTAATAAGGGATTCTGCAATACCTATGAGCATGGCTGTATCATCCGTATATCTGGATCCGATATCCCTTACTTCAGAGATATCGAAAGAGCCTTCCCTTCCTGCACCAAGGGAGTCACCTATGGCGGTACCAAGAAGACAGCCTTTGAATCTAGAAATCTCCATTACCTCAGGTCCTGTTTATGGCATAACGCTCTCTCAATCCTAACAGTATCCTTGCTAAAAGCAAAAGCATTGGTAGTTCTACAACAGGTCCAAGTATAATGGCAAGATATACAAGGGGATGACCCGGAAAGGCTGCTACAGCAACTCCAATTACTGCCTCGGAGTTTCTGGCGGTGGTGGTGAAGGCCATTGTAACAGTATCCTCATAACCAAGTTTGAAGAGCCTGCCGATTATTAAGGCAAGGATGAATAAAACAAAGAAAAAGGCTATCAGAAAGAGGATGAGAAGTCCAACCTTGTTAATATCAGAGATATCAAGGGATCTCTGCGATATAAACATGCTCATGATTACAATCACCAGTGCCCAGAGCTTGACCTCTCCCATAGCAGACTTAAAGGGACCAAAAAAGTAATCACGGCCCTTTTTATTGATCACAATCTTTTGAACAATATAGGCAAGGACAAAGGGAGCAACAAGAAAGAGTGCCACACTTCTTATGAGTGTTGAAAGTTCAACAGGGATGACCTTCCCGACAAGTATATAAAGATAAAGCGGCATCAGTATAACCTGCAGGGTTATGTTCCATGGAAGCAGGGCAATGCCCCAGGGCACATCTCCTTTTGCGATGTCTGTAAAGATAAGGTACCAGCCTATGCATGGAGTGAGGGTATAGAGAATGGCTCCTGCCCAGAAGTCCGGATAGTTTTTAAGGATCAACCAGCCCATTGTCCATGAGAATGCCGGGATGAATATGAAGTTGACAAAAAGGGCTATTGCTGTGGGCTTTATCTTTTTAAAGGCCCTTCCCACATCCTTTATCTCCACAGGAAGCATTACCGCAAAGATCACGAAAAAGACGCCAATCTCTGTAAGATAAATCAATTGAGGGATCTCTTTGCCGATAAGCCGCTGGATGAGTATTCCAAGTACTACAGCACCTATCAGTATAAAGGGCTTTTCCCTGTCCTTTGTTGATAGCCTTGCCATGATTATTTATAACTCCTTTCTACTCGTGTCCTTGCCTTTTCTTTAATAAATTTGTAGAGGCTTGATTCCATAAACCTTGATACTAACAATAGGAACCTTTCTACCTTCAGGGACTGCTACATTATTAGCCATTAATTCAACAGGAAAGGCTGATTCATCTATTATCCTGACCCCTTGAAACCCGGCATTTTTTATTGCCTTTATATAATCATCCTTCATTACTGCCCCAGCGAGGCAACCAATATAAGCCTCAATGGAGTTTTTTATAGATTCCGGCAGTGCCTCTACCAGTACAATGTCAGATACCATCAGTCTTCCACCTGGTTTCAATACCCGAAAGGCCTCTGCAAAAACTCTATCCTTGTCAGGCGAGAGATTTATAACACAATTTGAAATAATAGCATCTACATGGTTATCAGCAACAGGCAGATTCTCAATCTCTCCGAGTATAAATTCCACATTCTCATATCCACCTTTTCTGGCATTTTCTCTTGCCCTTTCAATCATCTCTGGTGTCATATCCACTCCTATTACCTTGCCTCTTTTACCAACCCTTTGAGCGGCAAGAAAGCAATCAAATCCAGCACCTGAACCAAGGTCAAGGACCACCTCACCTTCTTTTAAGGATGCAAGGGCAACAGGATTTCCACAACCAAGACCTAAATTCGCACCTTCAGGAAGACCTTTAAGCTCTCCTTCAGAATATCCAATCTTCTTACTGATTTGAACAATATCAACTGTTCCACAGCACGATTGTGCAGGACCACAGCAGGAGCCTCCCTGTATAGCAATTCTGGCATATCCCTCTCTTACGACCTTCTTTACCTCTTCTTTCTTCATTTGTGCCTTCCAGATAAAATCTGTTCAAAGCAGTCTCACCGCCTCCTCAAGCATCTTCAAGCCCCTTATCTCACTTCCCATCATGGGGAACTGAAGCACAGGGAGTTTGAATTTATCATTAATCTCTCTAAGGTAACGCATCTGCATTGCCCTTCTGCTTTTAAAGAAATCATTTGTGCAGACCTCTTCAGGAAGTATGAGGTTTGCAATAACAAGCTGTGTCTCTATCCCGGCGTCTTTTAAATCAAGCATTGCCCTGTAAGATTCAAGTATAGGAGTGGATTCAGGATAAAGGACAAGGCTAAAGACTGTGCGGTCTTTGTCTTTCAATATATTGATTATTTCCCTGAACCTGTTCTGTGTTGCCTCTTTTGCCTGAAGGGCCTCCTGTGTGGATACCATCATCTCTACCTGGCGTGCATAATCAAAGGGAAGACTGAGGAGCCTCAGTGTATGACCTGTGGGAGCTGTATCAAAGACAATCAGATTATAATCCCTTCCTTCAATATACTGAATAAATTTATCGAAGGCTGCCATCTCCTCTGTGCATGGAGAGTTTAATTCTTCTTCCATGGCCTTGATCATGTCCTCTGAGTATTTACCCCTTGCATCATTTAATACCCTTTCTTTATATTCCCTGAATGCCTCCTCTTGATCAACCATCACTGCAAAAAGATTTTCAGTAACCTTTACGGGAATGCTTCCGATCTTTACATCAAGGACCTCTCCTATATGTGCAGCAGGGTCTGTTGTTACAAGTAAGGTCTTAAATCCTCTCTGTGCTGTATAAAGGGCGGTAATGCAGGATATGGTTGTCTTACCGACACCGCCCTTTCCTGTAAAGAATAATGCCTTTGTGCCCTTTATGGGAATCCAGAGTTTGTTTATATCCGGTTTTGTAAGAACTGGCACAGATATTTGTGCAAGATCAATCTTTTCTTTAAATTCTGGCCTGACGCCATTGAATAACTCTTTAGCTATACTCTTGAGGGTCTCGATACCCTTGACCTCATTGTTTCTTAAAAACATATATCGCTTTGGCCTATCAAGAGCCACTTTTGCCTTCTCAATCACACTTTGCTGGGATTCATATTTCTTTTTAAAGAAATCAATCTCGCAGACCTCCTCTGGCAGTATCCCGTTTATGATTATCTCTCCTGATTTAACACCAATCGTCTCGAGCTCTTTTGAAGCCCTTATTGTTTCATAAAGCGAGAGTTCCTCGGGCCTCATGACGAATATAAAGGTTGTCCTCTCAGGGTCTCTTAAAAGGGCTGTTGCCCTGTCATATTTTTCCTTTGATTCCTGAATCGTCTGAACAGGACCAAGGCAGGTCTGGCCAGTTCCCTTTGCTGATTCTTCTATATGTTTTGACCAGTCAACTGGTAGCTCCAGGAGCCTTATGGTGTGGCCTGTTGGAGCGGTGTCGAATACAATGACATCATATTCATCTGTCTCCATAAAATCTATGAATCGGTCAAAGGATGCCATCTCTGTAGTGCAGGGACCACTTAGTTGTTCATCAATTGAGGCGATTACATCCTCGGGCATAATCTCCCTGAAAGGAGCTATTATCCTCTCCTTATATTCTCTTGTTGCCTCATCAGGGTCTATCTCCATGGCATAGAGGTTATCAATACCTTTAATCGGAGTTATCCTGTGTCCTATCTCCTGTTCAAAGACATCGGCAAGATTTGAGGCAGGGTCTGTGGTAACAATCAGAGTCTTTTTGCCCTGTAAGGCATAGTGTATTGAAGTGGCAGATGCCATGGTGGTCTTACCAACACCACCCTTGCCTGAGAAAAAGATGTATTGGGTGAATCGGTGAATCGGTGAATTGGTGAATTGGTTATCCATTAAAAATTCCTCCTGCTATGGATTAATTTAGTGAGCATCGCTCCAATCTTGTTACATCGACTTTCAAGATCATCAAATATTATTTCGTTTATATAGTCTATTTCTCTCGCTATCTCTAACTGAGTTCTCAGTTCAGCAAGTGAGCCCTTAGCAATCATGAGAAATCTTATGAAATCCTTATTACTATAGCGCTCATAGCCCTCAGCTATATTAGAAACTATAGAGACCGATGATCTATTCATCTGTTCTTTTAAGCCAGAATCTTTTAAAAATTTTCCTTGAGCAGTTAATTTATAAATGTCGATAGCTAAAGCCTTTGCTTCTTGCCACACTTTCAATTCTTTGAAACTCTGATAACTCACCCCTTCACCTCTTCACCTCTTAACCTCTTAACCTCTTAACCTCTTAACCCCTTAACCCCTTCACCTCTTCACCTTCCTTTACTCTCAGCCACAGCATGAAGTTTGCGGCATGCCGATTATAATAAATCCACGATCATCAGAATAATCTATGGTTGCTCCTGAGAGCATATTACCTGCCATTTTTTCCAGAAACACCCTTAAACCATCTCTTTCAATGGTTATATCCTGATTCTCAGGTTCTTCGGCTATGTCCATAGCCAGTGACGGACCTCAGCCCCCGCCTGCTGTGAATATCCTTATACCATAATTATCAGCCTTATGTTCTTTAAGAATATCCTTAAATTTCTGTACAGCATTGGTGGTTATTTCAACCATCTGAAAACCTCCTGTGTTTATTATTTAGTGCCATGATTTTAATTGCATGCGCCACTGCCGCATTCGGAAGAGCGGGGCAGACCGCTTATGCTAAAACCAGACCCTTCACTATAATCTATCACTGCATTATCAAGCAGTTCTGTAATTGAGCCATCCACATAGATCTTTAATCCATCTTTTTCTATGATCATATCTCCATTTTCCGGAGTTTCAGCTGCATCAAGACCAAGGCCTGGTGTGCCACAGCAGCCATCACCCGCCTGGAATATACGAATGCCGTAATGTTCAACATTGTTATCAGCAAGGATCTTTTTAAACCTGTTTATGGCTGATGGGGTTAGATTAAGCATTGTTAGTACCTCCCAATTAGAAATATCCTTTATTTATTATTTTACCTGCAGTGTCATTGGCTTCTGAGCTAACGGCTTAATGCCAAGGGCATCACACAACTCTTCATATGATGGATACTGGCCGGTCTTGAAGACCTTACCGTTTACAATAGTTATGGGGAGTATCTTTTTTCCGTTCTTTGTAAGCAATGACCTTACCTCTGGATTTGACATAAAGTCCTTTGGCTGCTGTGCAAGGTTGAACCTTTCAACCTCCACACCCTGTTTCTTCAACGCCAGTATGGCATCATTCATTTTCACCAGAACAGGGTCAATATTGGGGCCGCAAAGTCCTGATGAGCAGCATAATGCTGGGTCGAAGATTTGAATCTTCATAGCGTTACCTCCTTAAGACATTTTTCACTCTTTATAAGTAATACGGGTCTGTCGCTGTATTCAACAACATTCCTTGATACAGAACCCCAGAGGATTCCCTCTACATATCCCTTTCCATGTGTACCCATTATGATCATGGTTATATCCTCCTCACGGGCAATCCTCATAAGATCAGACGCTGGCCTGCCAATTTCAAGTCTGAGCTTTACCTTAAAGCCTGATTGCTCAAGTTCTTTCTTAACCGCCTCCAGCCTTTCCATGTCCTCTTTTTCAAACTCTTTAAACTTTTCTGCGGGCTGTAGTCTCATTGCCTTTTCATTCATCACATGGGCAACCACTACCTCTTCTACTTCCGCATCCTTCAATCCCTTAAGATACTGAAGGGTAATCTTTGCACAGTCTGACCAATCTGTCGGATAAAGGAGCCTTTTGAACATATTCTTGCATATCCTTTCGCATTCCGCCTTTGAGGCACCAAAGGCAGCTGGATATTTAGGTATAAATACAGGAATGTCTCCATAGCGTATGATCCTGTCGGTGTTTGAACCAATAAATATCTCTTTTAGAGGACTCTTTTTCTGTCTTCCTGAGACAATCAGAGATATTCCGGGCTCCTCCTCTACTACCTTCAGTATCTCCCTGTAAGGTATGCCTACTCTAATTATCTTTTTTGGCCTGAGACCTGCTTCTTCCACAATCTTTATAGCCTCTTTCATCTTCTCTTCAGCAATTGCCTGAAGGGACTCCACATCTCTGGTGGAGTATCCTTCATATTTATCCATTGGCAGTTTTGAGACATCAATGACATGAACAAGGACAATCTCCTCTGTACCAATGCTTTTAAAGTCAAGGATACATCTGAGCAGATCAAGGGAAAACTCCTCAAACTTAATAGGATAAAGTATCTTTTTATACATGATTATCTCCTCCCTTTAAAGAGTCTATACTCTGTATTTTTTGCAAACCAGACAAGGGCAAGCATGACAGGCACCTCAATCAGCGGACCAATAACTGTCGCAAGCGCCACGGTGGGATTAAATGCCGTTATTGCTATTGCTATTGCTATCTCAAAATCCCTTCCTGTTGAATTGAAGCCTACAGCCACGGCATCTTCATAATTCAAACCGAGCTTCCAGCTAACAAGATATACAACAACAAACATGGTCCAGAAAAAAAGGGTCATGGGTACTGCCATCTGAACAATAAACATGGGTTTTTCAAGTATTAAGTCACCTTTCAGGGCAAACATCACAACAAGAGTAAACAAAAGTCCTATAATGGACATGGTATCAAGATAGAATTTCAATTTATGAAACCATTCCTCTCCAAATCTTTTCACGCCCAGAAACCGTGTAAGCATCCCGGCAACAAGCGGTACACCGAGATAAAGAAGCACGCTTTCACCCACCACCCAAACATCAAAATGGATATTGCCAAGCAGCAGCTTTGCATAAACAGGTATGAGGATCATCTGAACAATAGAGTTCAATGCCACCAATACTATAGCAAGGGGCCCATTTCCTGCTGAAAGATAGGTAAAGACGATAACCATCGCAATACAGGGTGCAAGACCATAAAGGACAAGCCCTGTGTATAAATCCTGTTCACCACTCAGGAATATCTTTGCAAGAAGGAGCATAAAGAACGGTGCGATGGAATAGTTGAAGAACATAACGATAAGGAGCTGTTTTGGCGAGCGTGTTGCCTTTCCAAGGTCCTCAAACTTTATATTCGCCATTGCCGGATACATCATCATGAAAAGGCCCACAACTATGCCAAGGGCAAGGGTGTTTCCTATGCTGAACTGATAATTGCCATGAAAGATAGACTTAATGGCATCAATCGGAGGCGTTAGTTCAAAATTTGAAATCCCGTACCACTTGCCAATCGCAATGCCTATGGCCATACTTACAATTACAAAAACTGGCAACAGCCTGAAGTTGTGAAGCTTTTCGAGAAATCTTCTGATCATTTCTTACCTCCACATACCATCTGATTTTGGTTTCAGTAGAACCTCTATCCTGGCTCCTCTATTTTTAAGGAATTTTTCCAGCCTCTTTTTGTCTTCCCTTACTTCCTCTTCAGAAATCCTTTCAATTACAGAAAGTACTAAAAATCTCTTAAACATATCTGACTCGTCGATACTGTAATGAATCCACTTTCCCTGTTTTCTGTCCTTAATCAATCCCGCTTCTTTTAATACCCCGAGATGAAAGGATACCTTCGGTTGAATCATATCCAGGGCAGCAACAATGTCACATACGCAGAGTTCTCTCTGCTCAAGGAGCTTCAGTATCCTTAGCCTTGTCTCATCAGAAATGGCCTTGAACAAAATAGTTAACTGGTTGATTTGTGAATGAGTGATTTGATTCATGGCCATCTATAAATTATTTTTTATGCGACGGGATCATCCTGTCTTCTGCACTGGTCTGTTTGCAAGAGAGATGATCCGGCATTGTTTTATTAACTTATAAACCATATAAGTAAGCAAAGTTTTTAGCATTTATACTTTATATTTTAATATATAAACAAATTTTTATATATTATGTCAAGTGCTACACTGTGCTCGCACCAGCTCATTTCACACAGGCAGTCAATATTGGTTGACAATATGCTCTATCTCCTTTAATATAAAATTATAAAAATCCCGAGGTGATAGATGAGCTGGTTTGAAATAATTGGTGGTCTTTCTGTTATTGTCCTTATTATTTTTTTGATATTGCTGATACTGGAGCTGAGAAGGTCACTTAAAAATTTTGACTCAACATTAAATGACTTCAAAGAAACCTTAAAGAGCCTTAAAAAAACCTCCGATGAAATAGGTGCTATTGCAGAAGACATGAGGGCATTCAGCAGCTCAATTAAAAATATCAGCAGAAATATTGAGTATGTCAGCAGCACCATTGAAGACATAACATTCAGCCTTGAGTCAAGGACAAAGGCACTGAAGGTTGCCATAGCAGCAGGGCTTTCAGCCCTTTTAAAAAATCCTGATGAAGGAGGTAAGTCATGAAAGATGAAGGACATGGAACAGGTTCATTATTCCTCGCCTTTATACTTGGCGGATTGGTTGGCGCAGGCATAGCCCTTCTTACAGCACCAAGAAGTGGGGAAGAGACAAGAAAAAGGATAAAGGAATTTGCAGATGAACTCCTTGAGAAGGCAAAGGAAACCTATGAGAGTAGCAGGGAATTTGTTACTGATAAAAAGAGTGCCATAAAGTCAGCCCTTGAGGCTGCCAAAGAGGCATATGAAAAGGAGCTTGAAAGGCTCTCAAAAGAACATAAATAATGCATGAGGCATCCATCGCACAATCCATACTTGAGATAGCCATCAATGAGTGCCTCAAGGCAGAAGGCAGCAGGATTGACAGGATAAGGGTTGAGATAGGTATTATGAATAGTGTAAATGCAGAATCCCTTTTATTTGCCTTCAATGCCGCAAAGATAAATACCATAGCAGAGGATGCAGAGCTTGATATAATAGAAAAACCAGTAGGTGGTTATTGCAAAGGCTGTAAGAAGAGATTCATAAGTAAAGAACTCTTTATATTAAATTGCCCCATTTGTGGAGGACAGGATTTTGTCATTGATCAAGGAAGAGAGCTTAATATCATAGAGCTGGAGGTATCAGGTGAAACTGAAGGTAGTAAAAAATATACTTGAGGCAAATGAAAGGATTGCCCTTTTAAACAGACAGAGGTTTAAGGAGGCTGGTGTATTTGTAATTAATCTTATGAGCGCCCCTGGAGCAGGTAAGACAAGTCTTCTTGAAAGGACCATTAATGAACTAAACAGTAGATTGAAGGTGGGTGTCATTGAAGGAGATATTGTTGGGACCGAGGATGCAGAAAGGCTTGCAAGATTAGGTATACCCGTCGTTCAGATAAACACACAGGGAGCATGTCATCTTGATGCAAACATGATTGGAGAGGTCCTTGATGAAGTTCCACTCAGGGAACTGGATATACTTTTCATAGAAAATGTTGGCAATCTCGTCTGCCCTGCGGAATTCAATGTAGGCGAAGACATGAAGGTCATGCTTTTAAGCATCACAGAAGGAGATGACAAGCCTTCAAAATATCCACTTATGTTCAAGGAATCATCTGCATTGCTCATAAACAAGATAGATCTCCTTCCTTATCTGGATGTAAACATTGAAAGGATAAAAAAGGATTCCCTCACCATAAATCCTTCTCTCAGGATATTTGAGGTGTCATGCAGAACAGGCAGCGGACTGCAGCAATGGAGCTCATGGCTTCTCTCAGAAGTAGAAAGAAAGAATAAAGATTAATGCAGAGGGTCAGGATCCATGTAAAAGGCATAGTGCAGGGTGTTGGATTCAGGCCTTATATATACAGACTGGCAAAGGAGCTCGGACTCACAGGATATGTTGTAAATACCTCTGACGGAGTAATCATTGATGCAGAAGGTCTGAAGATTCCTGATCTGATCAGGCGTATCCCCCTTGAAGCACCACCTCTGGCAAGGATATCAGATATGGACATAACAATACTTCCTCCGCAGGGAACGGTGGAATTCCAGATACTGGAAAGCGAGGAGAGAGGTGGCTTTACACCACTTTCACCTGATATAGCGGTATGCGATGATTGTTTAAGGGAACTCTTTAATCCGCTTGACAGGAGGTATCTCTACCCCTTTATTAATTGCACAAACTGTGGACCAAGATACACCATAACAAAGGCAGTTCCCTATGACAGACCAAATACAACAATGAATGTATTCAGGATGTGCAAGGACTGCGAAGAAGAATACCATAACCCCCTGGACAGAAGATTCCATGCCCAGCCCAATGCATGCCCTGAATGCGGGCCTCAGGTATCTCTTATATTTCAGGACAGGGTCTTTCAGAAAAAGGAGGCAATAGAAAAGACCATAGAGTTACTCAAAAACGGGGGTATTGTTGCCATTAAAGGAATCGGTGGATTTCATCTTGCCTGTGATGCTGAAGATGATAATGCTGTAAAAAGGCTTCGTGAAAGAAAGAGGCGGAGCAATAAACCCTTTGCACTTATGGCACCTGATATTGAGCATATAAGCCTCTTTGTTAAGATAGAAGAATCAGAAAAAAAATTACTTCTTTCAAAAGAAAGGCCGATAGTGCTCCTGAGGAAAAGATATCCTGAATTCCTGAGCCCTTCAATCGCTCCACTGAATAACTCCCTTGGCTTCATGCTTCCCTATACCCCGCTTCACTATCTTTTATTTTATTATCCGGCCGGTCCTGAGGAAAAACCCCATTTCAGGGCACTTGTTATGACAAGCGGTAATCTCAGCGAAGAGCCCATTGTAATAGATAATGAAGAATCTATTAAAAAACTCTCCCGTGTTGCTGATGCCTTTCTCTTACACAACAGGGATATATTCATGAGGGTGGATGACACAGTGGTCTTTATTCCAGAGTCAGGGTCCTCAGACATTCAGCCTTTTTTCATAAGGCGTTCAAGGGGCTATGCACCAGGGATATTCAATTTTTCAGAACATGGCCCTGAGGTCCTTGCAGCAGGTGCAGACCTGAAAAACTCCTTTGTCCTTACAAAGGAAAATCTTGCAATACAGAGCCAGCATATCGGTGATATGGAAAATTTTGAGACCCTGAAGTTCTTTGAAGAGACCCTTGAAAATCTCAAATCAGTATACAGGATAAATCCTGTAGCAATAGCCTGTGATATGCATCCAGAATATCTTTCAACAAGATGGGCTGAGTCTCAGGGATTAAAGGTCTATAAATTCCAGCATCACCACTCTCATATAGCCTCTGTAATGGCAGAGTACGGTCTTAAGAAACCTGTTATAGGTGTGGCAATGGATGGCACAGGTTATGGCACTGACGGGACAATATGGGGAAGTGAATTTATGATTGTAGGGCTAACAGATTTTAAAAGGGCTGGAAGGTTTAAGCCTGTGGCATTACCAGGAGGTGAAAGGGCAATAAAAGAAACCTGGAGAATAGCGCTCTCACTTCTTCAGGAGATAGCAGGCCCTGAGGTATGGGATTATGTGGAGATCGCAGGATTTGATAAAAGATATGGTAAGGAGACCATAGAGAATATGCTGAAGATACTGCCTGACAGGACCCTTTCTCCTCTCAGCTCAGGGGCAGGGAGATTCTTTGATGCCATGGCTGCACTTACAGGCATATGCGATAAAAACACCTTTGAGGCAGAGGCACCTATTGCACTTGAATCTATTATTGATGAATCTATAACAGAAGACTACGCCATTGATATGGTCTTCAGGGATGATATGATTGATATTGATGTTTCATCCGTAATCCCTGCTGTCATGGAGGATATGAGAAAGGGGGTCAATCCCTCCACCATCTCCACCAAATTTCATAATACCTTTATTAACTCCATTGTAAGGGCGGTTTTCAGGATATCCATGCTCACAGGTATAAGGGATGTCTGTCTTTCCGGTGGTGTATTTCAGAACAGGTATGTATTAAAAAATGTTATCCTTAAACTTAAGGAAGCAGATTTTAAGGTCTATACAAACAGGGCCTTACCACCAAATGATGCATCCATTGCCCTTGGTCAGGCCTATATTTTAAGAGAAATAATAAAAGCTTGAGGTGAAGTATGAAAGAACTTGTGGAGCTTATTAAAAAACTCTCCCTCTCAATAAAGAGAGAGATAAGGCTCATGGAGGTTTGCGGAACGCATACAGTTGCCATATTCAGGAGTGGCATAAGATCAATTCTGCCTGAAAATGTAAAACTCCTGAGCGGTCCGGGATGCCCTGTCTGTGTAACAGCCCATGAGGATATTGACATGGCCATTGAGCTATCAAAAAACCATGATGTAATACTCCTTACCTTTGGAGATATGATGAGGGTGCCCGGGACAAAAGGTTCATTGCAGACTGCAAGGGCTGAAGGTTCTGACATTCGGGTTATATATACACCAATGGACATGATTGATATAGCCTCTCGGGAACCCGGCAAGACAGTAATATTCTTTGCTGTAGGCTTTGAGACCACCTCTCCGCTCATTGCTGGCTCCTTGCTCATGGCAGAAGAAAAAAGGATAGATAATCTTTTCATCTACTCCTGTCATAAACTTGTACCACCTGCTCTCAGGGCACTCCTTCAGGATAAAAATATAAGGATAGATGGCTTTATTCTGCCAGGACATGTAAGTACCATCATAGGTTCAATACCCTATAATTTTATAAAGGATGAATATCACATACCATCGGTAATCTCTGGTTTTGAACCAGAGGACATACTGCAGTCTATTGCAATATTGATTGAAAATATAATCTCTGGCAGGGATGACCTCACGATTCAATATAAAAGATCTGTAAGACCGGAGGGAAATAAAAAGGCTATTGACATACTCTATAAATTCTTTGAGCCCTCTGATGCCTGGTGGAGGGGGATCGGGCTCATTCCCGGGAGCGGGCTTAAACTAAAATATCAATATAGAAAAAGAGATGTTATTGAGAGATTTGGCATAAACCTGAACTACAGAAATCCTGTTTCTTTGAAGGGTTGTAGATGCGGAGAGGTTCTTAAGGGAATCATCACACCACCTGGGTGTCCCCTTTTCAGAAAGGTCTGCACACCTGAGACTCCTGCTGGGGCCTGTATGGTAAGTACTGAGGGAAGCTGTGCGGCCTATTATAAGTATTATTAGTCTTCACTACCACCCCAAAAAATCTGGTGATTTTTTGGGACCCCTAGTACTACCCCAAAAAATCTGACGATTTTTTGGGGACCCCTAGTACCACCCCAAAAAATCTGACGATTTTTTGGGGACCCCTATGTTTTCACCTCCTCAAGATAAAGCTCACCTGTATCATAATCATAGGCAAACAGTTCAGCATATCTGCCCCAGTCAATCGCCGTCTCAAGCTGGTTCCAGGCCTCTTCCTCTGTAAAATGATTTTCGAGAATCTCTATAAAGAAATCCTCTGATATCCTGTGTTTTGCTGTCTGAGAAAGTACCTGGACGATCTGTTTAATAAGCTGGATATTCCTGAGTGCCATATCCCTGAAAAGCTCCTTTTTGCCCAGGGCATCTGCCTCAGCAAATATCCTCCCCTGCTCTGTAAGGATAAAATCTCCTTCCTTTATTTCAGCAAGTCCCAGAAAAACCGCTGCCTCAGTAAGTGGAAATATATCATCTACCTCCATGCTCAGGTCTGAGGCAAGCTGTGGTATATCTGCCCTTCCACCTTTATCATAAACAAGTTCTATAAGGCCACTGATGGCACCAATCTTTGCATGGGGAAGGAATTGATACCTTTCCTTTCTAATAAGAAAGGGAACCTCTTCAGGTGGCCTGGTAAGGATGGTATAAAGTTCATCAAGAAGATATTTAAATTCCTTTGAGTTCCTGTCCCTTGGCTGCGGAAGTGTTATAACAAGATCTGCCTTTATCCTTCCTGGATTGTGACTCATAACAATAATCCTGTCAGAAAGTTCAATCGCTTCCTCTATGTTATGTGTTACCAAAATGATGGACTTTGTGGGCATCCTCTTTTTTAACCAGAGGTCTATTATCTCACTCCTCAGGTTCTCAGCTGTAAGGATATCAAGGCTGGAAAAGGGCTCATCCATGAATAATATCTCTGGTTCCACCACAAGTGCCCTTGCAATTCCAACCCTCTGCTTCATACCCCCTGAAAGCTCCCTGGGATAGGCCTCCTCAAATCCATCCAGACCAACAAGGTCGATCACCTTCAGAGATTTCTCACGGGCTATATCCTCTGGAACTTCCTTTGCAAGAAGCCCTATCTCAACATTTTCAAGGACAGTGAGCCAGGGGAATATGGCGAAATTCTGAAATACCATTCCAATGTTAGGCCTGATATTATTAAGAGGCTTACCATGATAAAGAACCTCACCCATGGTTGGTTCGGCAAGTCCTGCAAGGATCCTCAGAAGTGAAGACTTACCAGCACCTGATGGGCCCACGATAGATATTATCTCGCCCTCCCTTACAGTGAAATTAATATCCTCAAGGACACGGAGGCTCTTTCCTCCAGCCATGGGGAAGGATTTGTATATATTCTTTGCCTCAAGGATGATCATTCAAGTCTGTATCTCTCCTTTGCGATCTGAAAGAGTCTTTTCCACAACAACCTGTTTATGCTCACAACTATTATAGCCATAGTTATGGTGCTTGCAAGAAGAAGTCTGTAATTTCCCTCAACAGTTGCCTCACTTATAAGACTGCCGAGACCTGTAGTTGTAAGGGTCTTACCGCCAAAGGTTACATGCTCAGCAACTATTGTAGCATTCCAGGCACCGCCTGTGGCAGTAATAAGTCCTGTAACAAGATAAGGGAATATGCCTGGTATTATCAATACCTTCCACCTTCTTAATCCCTTTATTCCGTAAACCCTTGCTGCTTCTCTCAGGTCATTTGGTATGGCTGAAGCACCTGCTATGACATTAAAGAGAAGGTACCACTGGGTTCCAAGGAGCATCAAGAATATGGCCCCTATGTCAAGACCACCTCCAAGCCTTATGAGAAAAAGTATTATAACAGGAAATACAGCGGTGGCAGGCACAGAGGCAAGTATCTGGATTACCGGTTGCATCACCTTTGCCACTTTTCTATTGAATCCTATTAACACACCAAGCGGGACTGTCCAGAGAAGGGCAAGGAGTATGGCGGTACTTGTCCTGAGCAAAGAAAAAAAGGCTGCCTTAAGGATCATAAGATACTCATTAATTGAAAGGGTAATAAGGGAATTTATTGCCTTCAAAGCTGCCCATACAAGCAGGGCAAGAATAGAGCCAATCATAAAAAATTTAATAAATCTCCTAAAAGAACTGTTTGTCTCTTTTTCCTCTTTTTGCCTGAAGTATCTCTCAATCCTCCTGTTTATACTTGATGCCTGCTTTATTATCCATTTCTGTAGGGTGGATTTCCTCAGGAGATTCAGGACAGAAGATTCTGGTTCATCTTCAGAGACAACTGTATCAAATTTAAACTTTTGAGACCAGGCAATAAGAGGCCTCCAGAGCAGGATATCAAAAAGTACTATTATAAATACCATTGTGCTGAGCCCAAGCAGAACAAGTCTTATATCTCCAAGGTTTGCTGCTGTCTGTATATAGGAACCAAGACCAGGAAGTCTGAAGTCTCTATCCTTCAGGACAAACATCTCACAGGCCATCAAGAAGAACCATCCACCTGATATAGACATCATGCTATTCCAGATAAGACCTATTGCACTGAAGGGAAGCTCTATCTTCAAAAATCTCTGATATCTTGAAAATCCATATACCCTTGCCACATGCCTTAAGTCCTTGGGCATGGTATTCAAGGAATTGTAATAACTGAATGCCATATTCCATACCTGACCCGTGAATATCAGGAGTATGGAAGATAACTCCACACCTATCCTTGAATTGGGAAAGAGTGCAATCATGGCAAGCACAACGCCTGGCAGGAAGGAAAGAACAGGTATGGATTGAAGTATATCAAGGAAGGGTATCATAAGCCTTTCATTCCATTTTGATTTATTGGCTGTATAACCATACCAGATGGCAAATATAAAGGAAAGCACATAAGCAGCAAACATCCTGAATATGGAATTAAGGGCATACAGGGGCAGGCGATAGACCGAAAGGTCTATCTCAACAGCGGGCTGCATCTCAGCCCTCCAGCCAGAGGCAATAAAGATAATAATATAAAGAACTGTGGCTATAAAGACAAAGACCACTATGTCAACCATATTGAATCTTGGCTTGATATCAGGTATCTCAATATGAAAAGGCAGCTTAAGCATGGCAATATTATACATAAATAGAGCAGCAGAGAAACAGAGCAGCAGTCATCCAAAAACCCGCACCTCGCAGGTGCTATGATGGGTCATCATAACCTGATATTCATAGCTGACAATAAGGTAGAAAATTATTTTGGACAAATCATAAATCAGGTTATAATTATTAAAGAGGTCTTTATGAATATATACTCCTTTAGAACATTATTGTTTGTTATATCATTTGCCTTTTTGTTCATCTTTATCCATAACTGTAAAGATAGAGAAGAACCCAGAAAGGTAAGCCTCTACAAACGTGCAAAACTTACAGAAAACCATGCAGGACCTTCTGATAGAGGTTCCTTAAGATTCGGTTTTGACCTGAGGCTTGGACCAAAGGAAGATGTAAGAATATATCTGCCCTTTCTTAATTTTCTTGAGCAGCATACAGGAAGGAGTTTTTCTTTAAGGTTTACTGAAAAATATGAGGATACTGTAGAAAATCTGGGCAAAGGTATCACAGATTTTGCAGCCCTTGGTCCTGTTAATTGTGTTATAGCTAAAAAGAAATATGGTGCAGGCTGTCTTGTGATGGGGCTGAATTCTGATAGAAAGCCAGAGTATCGTGCAGTTATATTTACAGGAAAGGAAAGCTCCATAAAAACCCTTAGGGACTTAAAAGGCAGGACCTTTGCCTTTGGTGATAGATATTCCACTCAGGGTCATATAATTCCAAGAAAGATGCTTGAAGATGCAGGTATTAAACTGGCCGACCTTAAAAGTTATGTCTTTACCGGTTCTCATGCGAATACAGCAAGGGCAGTTATAAATGGTAAGTATGATGCCGGAGGTATACAGGATAATCTTGCCACAAGACTTGAAGGAGAAGGAAAGATCAGGATAATTGCCCTGTCAAGACCCTATCCGAGCAGTTTGATCTGCTATAACCGGGAGCTGGATAAAGAGATTGTAGAAAAAGTAAAAAGAGCCCTCCTTGACCTTGAGCCACTGGGCAGACATTCCTCTATCCTTAAAGACTGGGATAAGACAGAGATGCCCGGCGGATTTACGGAATTTAGTGAAAGTTATTTGAAGGAGATAGAGGACCTTGTTGTAAGGTATGGATTGCTTAAATGAGATTGTGGGTAAAGATAGTTTTACTTAATAATATCATTGTTATAACCCTTGGTATCTTGATAGGACTGGGTATAAGAGAAGGTGTTACCTATTCTTTGAGACAGGAGATAATAAGACAGGGTGAGCTTATTGCAAAAAACCTTTCCACGCTCGTTGCAGATTATATATTACTTAACGATCATTACAAGGTAGAAGAGGCAATTAAAGAGATTTTGAAGGCAGAAGCTGATATTGAATATATATTTGTTACTGATAAAGATGGCCTTATCTTTGCCCATACATTTAAAGATGGCTATCCACCTGATATCCTTTCCTGGAATCCCCTTGATGATAAAAGAATGGCTGCACAGTTACTGGAGACAGAAAAAGGGTATATCAGGGATATAGGTATAAAGGTATTTGAAGACATGGCTTCAGAGATTCATATTGGTATTAGAGAGGAGCGAATTGCAATCTCTTTAAAAATGTTGAATTGTTTCCTGATAATTATAACTCTGATAATGATGGCTATTAGTTCCATACTTTCCTGTTTATTGAGTGGTATTATAACAAAACCATTAAAAAGACTTGTTTCATTTGCCCACGACCTTGCAAGGGGTGAGTTCGGGAAAAAGGTCCATTTTAAAACAGGAGATGAGACAGGAGAACTTGCAGAGACCTTTAATTATCTTTCCTTAGAGCTTAAAAGGTACAGGGAGCATATGGAGGAGTCCTACAGGCAGATGCTCAGGACAGAAAAACTCACCGCACTTGGAAGGCTTTCAGCAGGGCTTGCCCATGAGCTCAAGAATCCCCTTACATCAATAAGGACACTCTTTCAGACCTTTAAAAATAGACCCGCTTTAATAACAAAAGATGATGTAGAGATGGTTATTTCTGCATCAGATCAGATGAATGACCTCCTTACAAAATTTCTGAGATTTGCAAGGAGTGACGAGTTTAATCTGACAGATGTCTATATCAATTCCATAATAAAACATGTAATTAAACTTGTAGAGTTCCAGCTCAAGGATAGGTCAATTACGCTCTCTTTGAAACTCTTCAGGCTGCCACCCGTAAAGGCTGACAGGGCGATGATACAGCAGGCAATACTGAATCTTGTCCTCAACGCAATTGAGGCGATGCCACAGGGAGGTACTCTCACCATATCGAGCAGGACCGAGCAGGGTTATGCTGTTGTCTCTATCAGTGACACCGGCACAGGCATTCCCGAAGAGATAAAGGACAGGATTTTTGATCCCTTTTTCACCACAAAGGCTGACGGAACAGGGCTCGGGCTTTCAATTGTGTATAATATTATAAACATCCATAACGGTGAGATTAATTTTCTCAGTAATGGTACCGGGACAACCTTTACCATGAAAATTCCTGTAAGCCTATGAAAAAGATACTCGTTGTTGACGATCAGAGGACAGTTTGTTATTCCCTTGAGAGATTTCTTCAATCCGAGGACTATGAGGTCTATACAGTTCAGAGCGGTGAAGAGGCGCTGGTAATCTTAGACAATCTTAGACCTGACCTTGTGATAATGGATGTGAGGATGCCCGGGATGGATGGTATAGAAGTCCTGCGAAAAATAAAGGATTCCCAGCCTAATATCCAGGTAATCATGATGACAGCCTATAGCACAACAGAAAAGGCAATCCAGGCAATTAAATTGGGTGCCTATGATTATATTACAAAACCCTTTGACAATGATGAATTGCTTATAAGGATAAAAGAGGCTATAAAGGCAAAGGAGCTCATGGAAAAGGTGGTTACCTTTGATGGCTTTGATGAGTATCCGGGTAGTGAGAGGATTATAGGCAAAAGTCCTGCCATGCTTGAGATCTATAAACAGATAGGAAAGGCCGCTCCAACAGATGCACCTGTCCTTATAAAGGGAGAAAGTGGTACGGGTAAAGAGCTTATTGCAAGGGCAATCTACCATTTCAGCAACAGGTCAAATAAGCCGTTTCTCGCAATAAATTGTGCAGCCATCCCTGAACAACTCCTTGAAAGCGAGCTTTTCGGTTACGAGAAGGGTGCATTTACAGGAGCAGATTTTAAACGCATAGGGAAATTTGAACAATGCAGTGGAGGCACTGTCTTTCTCGATGAAATCGGTGACATGCCCTTAAGTCTTCAGGCAAAACTCTTGAGGGTACTTCAGGATGGCTTGTTTCAACGACTTGGTGGCACAGAAAATATAAAATCAGATATAAGAATAATTACTGCGACAAACAAAAATTTAGAAGAGATGGTAAAAAGGGGCACCTTCAGGGAAGACCTCTATTATCGTATAAATGTGGTCACAATCAATGTACCGCCATTAAGAGAAAGAAAGGAAGACATAAAAGAACTTGTCCATTACTTTATACAGAAATACAACAAAAAGCTTGGAAAGACAATAAAAGGTATTACTACCGATACCTTGAAAAAGCTGGAAGAATATTCCTGGCCAGGAAATGTTAGGGAACTCGAGAATGTTATTCAGAAGGCAATGGTCTTCTGCAATAGCGATTATATTTCCCTTGAATCCTGCGAAGGCTTGTATCAAAATTTAGCCCGGGGCAGCTGTGTCTCATTACAGGAGGCTATTGAAAACCTTGTGGAACTTGCCTTTAAGGATGGCTGCCATGACAGGTTTCAGGAGATAGTCAGCGCACTTGAAAAATCCATGGTCAAAAAGGCAATGGAACTAACTAAAGGCAATCAGGTGCAGGCAGCAAGACTGCTCGGGATATCGAGAAACACGCTCAGGAAGAAATTGGAAGAATAAGCAATGTATATTATTAAGTTATGCAAAGTTAAAGGAAGGAGTGCGTAACCCACTAGAGTTATCATGGCATAGTATCTATAATTGAGCATGCCTTCTAAAGTAGTGAGTTAGTATGCAAGTGAGTTAGTGAGTTAGTATTTTCTAATTCACTAATTCACTAATCTAGGTAGCCGCAGGCTTCCAGCCTGCGTGGCGTAGGCTTCCAGGTACCGCAGGCTTCCAGCCTGCGATAAATGGTGGAAATACAAAAAGCCTACAACAGGCTGGAAGCCTGTTCTACCATCTTGCGGCTACCAGCTGTAAATCATAATCATGAACAGGGTAATTTTTTTGAGTAAGACGTGATATAATTTGAAAAGAGGAATTATATGAACAGGTGGAAAGACTGGTATGAGCAGGGTAAAAGAGATATGGAAAGGGCAGTCCTTGACCTTGAGTATAAATATTATGAGTGGGCATGTTTTACATCACAACAATCTGCAGAAAAGGTCATTAAAGGTCTAGCCCTGAAACTCGGGTTAAATTTATGGGGGCATTCTCTTACAGAGATACTCCATATACTCTCTTCAAAAGCAGACATACCCGTAGAGATAAAAGAGAAGGCAAAGCTTTTAGATTTATATTATATACCGCCAAGATACCCAAATGGCTTTCCTGCTGGTAAGCCTGCTGATTACTTCACTGAAAAACAGGCAAAGGAGGCAATAGATGCGGCAAGTGATATCATCAGGTTCTGTGAGGGCATTCTATTTAAATAAAGAAGACATTATTAATAAATTGATCGAAACCGCTCAAGAATCCCTGAATAAATTTCCGGAGATAAGAGAGGTCAGGCTTATAGGTTCTCTGGCAAAGGGAGAAGAAACAGGACTAAGCGATATAGATATCTTCCTTGTAGCTGATAACGAAGAGAGGAATCCCATTGAACGAATGAAGCCTTATTTTAATTTCTTTTCTGAGAGGATCGATTTAGCCATTGACATGATCGTTGCAAGATCAGATGAAATTGAATATTTCAAAGAATTTTTGAAAGAAAGTATAACCTTGAGTAAACGCCCTCGAACAACTGATGAAGATAACTAAGCAGGCAATAATCAGTAATTAGTAGCCTGATAGTTTGATAACAGGATTTATCTGTTCAATCTCTGCGCACCTGAGCAAGTATTGAACACTTCCTGAAGATAAATATCCTTAATTATCAACTTGTTACACTGGCATAATGCTTGCTTAAACTCCTTTCGAATCAAATTTTTTGAAAGGAGGATGAATTATGTCAAAAAAGTACGCATTGCTTGTTGACCTGAGAAAGTGCGTTGGTTGCACATCCTGTCAGGTAAGCTGCAAGATGGAAAATGCAGTGCCGATAGGGCAGTTCAGGTCAAGGGTGGATATTGCGGATACAGGCGAATATCCGAAACCGAAGAGGTATTTTTTACCAAAGATTTGTAATCAGTGCGACGAGCCGCCGTGCATCCTTCCGTGTCCTGTGAAAGGCGCCACTTACAAAAGGGAGGACGGAGTGGTAATGGTGAACAGGGATCTCTGCATCGGCTGCGGAAGGTGTGTAGGTGCATGTCCTTATGGAGCGAGGTTTTTACATCCCCATATCCCTGTCAAGAATGACCCTTCAAAATATGCTAAGGATGTTCCTGAAGTCAGGGGGAAAAAGGCAAAGGACTTAAAGGTTGTTGACAAATGTGATTATTGCAGCCACAGGCTTGCAGAGGGCATTGAGGAGCCTGCATGCGTGAGAAACTGCATGGGTAGGGCAAGGGTATTTGGCGATCTCAGTGATCCAAACAGTGACATATCAAAGGCCATCAAGGCACTAAAGCCTGATGTCCTACACCCTGAATATGGCACCAAACCGAGGGTATTCATCGTGGCCCCTGACAAAGAGGTATTCAAGGCCGCTGATGGCCACATAAATAGATAGGAGGTATATACATGGAAATCACAAGACGGTCCCTTTTGAAGTATGCAGGAGTGTTAGCTGGTTTAGCTGCATTGGAGAAGACAGGGCTTATGTCCTTGAGGCATCTGTCTCCCTCTGAGGCAGAGGCAGTAGAGAAGGCTATGGGTCAGTATGAGATTAAGTACAGCGCTTGCTGCATGTGTCCAAGTGAGTGTGGATTAGAGTTCTGGGTAAAAGACGGTAAGGTTCACAAGATATACGGCAATCCAAATGTGCCCTATAACGATGGTATTGTCTGTGCCAAAGGCGCCTCTGGTATGCAGTTGATATACTCCCCTGATAGGCTGAAGTATCCCATGATACGCACAGGCGAGAGGGGCTCAGGTAAGTTCAAGAGGGTATCCTGGGAGGAGGCCATTGATTACATTGGCAAGAAACTAATAGATATCAAGAAGAAATACGGCCCTGAGTCTGTAATAATGGACACAGGCGATGTGACTGACAGAGACCAGTATTGGAGGCTCTTTTATGCGTATGGCACACCAAATTGCGTTGAACACGGTTCTATATGCGATACCCCAAGGAGGCATGGGCCTAAGTTAATGGTAGGTGGTAAGCGTTGGGAACCAGACCTGATGAGGCCAGTGTACGTCAGACAGCCTGACGGAAGCCTGAAAAAAGATATGTCCTACAAGACAAAGCTCATCATCTACTGTGGATGGAACCCCTTTGTGGCTACCAGGATAATGTATGAAAACAGAGGCACTGTGGGTGCAAAGGTTGAAAACGGTTGTAGATATTTTGTCATTGACCCAAGCTATTCAAACACGGCCGCACTGGCAGACAAGTGGATTGCCCCAAGGCCTGGCACTGACAATGACATCTTTGCTGCAATGCTACGCTACATTCTGGAAAACGACGACCAAAACAATCCAGACAAGAAATATATAGACTGGAACTTCAAGAAGTACTCAAAGGGTTGGGATGACTTTGAAAAGGCCTTTAAGTCCTGGTGGCATAAGAAAGACCCCATCAACAACCTCGAATACTTCAGCGTAAAGTGGGCTGCAGACAGGGCTGGGATAAAGGAAGAGGAAATAGTTGAGCTTGCCCATACCTTTGGAATTACAAAGCCTGCTGCCCTTGTATGGGGTATGCAGTCACCTGGACATCATTACAACGGTTACTGCGGCTCTATCTTAGGTGTAGCCCTCAATGTGATTACAGGCAACTTTGATGCACCAGGTGGTATCATTGACACTGAGATAATGAAGTGGAGCAAGGGAGGCAAGGGCAGGCTCTTCTCATGGGTTGAAAACAAGAACTTTAACGATAGGATAGTAAAGCGGACCATCAATGGCAAGGAGGTAGAGGGCAAGCAGTCTGAGCTTCACAAAGACCATTACGGCAGCAAGTACCCTGCTGCATGGGACGATGTGGTTGGTGACTATCCGGAATTCTTTGAAGGTAAGGAGGTGGAGATAAGATACGGTGCTTTCAGGGGACACAAGTATCCAATCAAGGCATACATACTAAGGACAGGTAACACCGTAGTCAGTGGCTCTGCTACATGGAGATGGCGTGAGGCAATGACTGCAAAGGATGCAAAGGGCAACTACAAGCTCGAACTCATAGTATTTATCGACACCTTATACCTTGAGAGTGCCCTTTATGCTGATGTAATACTACCTGAGGCAAGCTACGCCGAAAGGGTGAGCTGGTCTGACATATATCCACCAATGCCCCTTGGATACTTAAGGGATGCCGTAATCAAACCACTTCATGAGTCTAAGAATCCTACAGAGATAATGAACCTGATTGCCAAAAAGCTCTATGACCTTGGCGACAGGGACATAAAGCCCGGTGACTTTTGGGAGCGTTACAAAGACGAAGACACCTTTGCCACAGACCTCATCCTTGGCACCCCAGGGAAGCCCAATATCGGCACCCCCTTACCCTATCCACAGTATCCTGAGGGATATATATTGCGTGGCACCCCAGATTCCCTTGAAAAGGGCAATGTGAAAATAGACCACGAAAAGAAAGAGGTTGTGGGCGAGCAGGTTACACCTGCATGGATGCGTAAGAATAAGGGCGTAGCAATATGGCCAATGAGCTGGTACAGATACAAGTGGACTACCAAAGAGGAGCCCCACAAGATATGGCCCCCTACGGACTCAAAGCTCATAGAGTTTGTATGGGACTACACCGATGGTGATAAGCGCAAAGGGAGATACTCCAAATACAATGTGCTCATAGAAAAGGCAGGTGGAGAAGTGCCTAAGGGGCTTAAGGAGATCGGCTTTGATAAGTTCCCATCCACATTCTACTGGTTTGAGACAAAGTGGAATCCCTATACAAACCCTGAGTATAAAAAATACGCCAAGGACTATCCCTTCCAGCTCATCACCGGCAGGATACATCACGCTATGACTGGTACGCAGATGATCCCATGGCTTGGAGAGATAAAGGCAGAGGGCTTATGGCAACCAATGAACGATGAGTTTGAGGCAGAGATTCCCGAAGCAATGCCTATGGGTAAAGACCCCATGAAGACCATGAAGGTAAGGTTTAAGGCAAACACCTTCTCTGTAGGCACCATATGGATGAACAGTGATGATGCAAAGAGGTTGGGCATTAAAACAGGTGATCTCGTAATTGTAGAAAATCCCCTTGGAAAGTCTACAAAGGGCAAGGTCTTTGCCTCTGGGGGCATAAGGCCTGGCGTTGTAAAGATTGCCTTTGGCTCAGGCGGTAGGTTTAGCCCAGGACTCGGTGTTGCTTACAAGAGCAAGGATTATACGCCGGACTGCAACAATCTCGTTGACCCTGAGGCGCTAAGTCCGATTATGGGACAGTGTGCGTATGCGGACATGATGATAAGGGTTAAAAAGGCATAAAATAGAGCAAAAGGGCAAAATAATACTTGAACGGTTTGAACAGTTTGAACTGTTTGAACCGTTCAATGCCTTGCTATAGGCTACTACAAACGAACGAGGTGACAATGATAGAGGAGTTAAGAGAAGAGCTCTATCTGTATAATCTCTTAAGACAGATATTTTTAAAAGAGCCTACAGATAAATTGATTAAAGACCTCTCCATGATTGATCCCCCTGAGGATGCCGATGATGAAATTGACAGGGGTTTGAAGATCCTTCTTGAGTCAATCAGAAAGAATGAGCACAGGCTTGATGAGTGGCTCGAAGAACTTGCACTTGAATATGCCCGTTTATTCATAGGGCCTAAAAATCCTCCAGCAGTGCCTTACGCCTCTTTTTATTTATCAGAATCCCGTTCATTAATGACAGACGAAACTATTGATGTCAGGAAAAGATACCTTGAAGCAGGGATGGCTGTAAAGGAACTTTACAGCATCCCTGATGACCATATAGGTATAGAGCTTGAGTTTATTTATTATCTAACACAAAGGGCTATTGAATATTTTGAAGATGGTAATCGTGAAGAGGCATCAAGAATCTTTGAAATGAGAGAGAATTTTTTTAATAACCACATGATGAAATGGATATCTCCTTTTGTTGAAAAGATATTAGAGTCCTCATCGGAAGATTTCTATAAAGGTATTGCTCTTATCTTGAGGGGAGTCATCAATCCGCTTTAACTCCATACCACCCTGTTGCCTTTCATCTATTCTTTGCCTTCAGGGCTTATCAAGGTATGAAGATGCCTATCCTCTCAATAATTAAACAGTTTGAACTGTTTAAACTGTTTGAACATTTCTGTGAGGCAGCCTGCCAGTTAGGGTACTGGCAAAAAGTGGAGAGGAAACCCCTAAACTGCCGATAGCAATGGCGGGGGATGCCGAAAAGGCAATATAGCACCCCAGAAAATCTGACGATTTTCTGGGGACCCCGCTCGCGACACCTTAATAGTGCGACAGAACGATAGAGCGGCAGAACGACAGAACGGGGGTTGTAGTGGCAATTCATGAATTGCCCTTACTGTCGCACTATCGCACTATGTTGTCGCACTGTAGCACTGTCGCACTGTGGCTCTACTTTGAGGCATCCCCGCCATTAAAAATGCATTTCTATCAGCAAATTGAGGGGAAACAGGAGCTCTGGACTGACATGAAATAGTATGGTAAAATTTAAAAAACTCTAAACAGGAGGTTTTTATGAAGAACATAAAGGGTTTTGTACAGGTACTTCTTACTATAATTATTATCATCCTTGCTGGTGGTATTGGTTTTTCCATATTTTTGATCAAACAGCAGGAAAAGACCATCAGGACTCTTACACAGAAGATAGAGGCAGTTGAAAAGAGGCTTCCAAAGATAGAAAAGATTGAAAAGGACACAACATCTATCATGGAAGAGCTTCAAAAACAGAAAGAAAAGGGTCTTGTTAAGCTTGACATACCTGCAGTGCAGAAACTTGACAAAGATTTCATGGTAGCAAAACTCTCTGTGAAACCCCATCTTACAGGAGTTATGGTTAAAGGTGTTATTATAAACGGGACCCCTCTCCCACAGGAGGATATAAAATTTAAAATCACGATACTTGATAAATCAAAGGAATTCTCAATAAAGAAATTATCCCCTGGTGGAAGCAAAGGCTTCGAGGTCTATGTACCGGATGTCCAGGCAGATAAGGCACAGACAGCCAGGATAGAACATCTTGAATCCACGGTGCTGTATTATAAAGACTGAGTGCCGGGTGGCAAAAACAGTCCGAAAGGATTTGGCCCTGATCATCAGTTCAGGGAAGGCACAAATATTCAGTAATGATATTGCCTTCCCTTTATTATTGTCATTGCCCTGTAGAGCTGCTCAAAAAATATAAGCCTTGAAAGTTCATGGGTAAAGGTGAGTCTTGAGAGAGAGATTCTGAGAAGTGCAGCCCTTTTTAATTCTTCAGTCACACCAAAAGGGCCTCCTATAACAAAGTCCATCTCCGTGATATCCCTTAAAATATCTGTGAATTCCTCTGAACTGAACTCCCTGCCCTCCCTGTCAAGGAGATAGAAGGGCCTTCCCGCTGCCTTAAGAAGTGCCTTTGATTCCTGCTCTATGACCTGTTGCCTTGAACCAGTACCGGGTTTAAGCTCAACAATCTCAATCCTTACATAAGGCTTAAGAAGTTTGAGATATTTACTGATGCCTGCTTTTATAAAGCCCTCCTTTGTCCTTCCTGGATATATCACCCTTATGTGTTGCATGGGGTAATAATAACATAAATCAGCAGAGCCGTAGCACAGACATTCTTGTCTGTGGCTTACAAAGCGATAGTAGGGGCACGGCATGCCGTGCCCCTACAACAGTGCGACTGTGCGATAGTGCGACAGATAGAGCAGCAGACCAGTAGAGCAGTAGACCAGCAGTTTTTATTAATAGAGCAGCAGTGCAGCAGAGCAGACATTTCTTCAAACTGTTCAAACTGTTTAAACAGTTCAAACTGTTTAAGCTGCTACTCTGCTGCGCTACTGCTCTGTTGCTCTGTTATTGCCTGCTACTCTGGTGCGCTAATTTCTGATATAATTAAACATGCTTGAGTTCTCTGAAGAAGAAATTAAGAAGAGAATATCTACAATCAGGAATCTCCTTCTGAGGGAAGAAAAGGTGATCTTTGCCTATATGTATGGCTCATTTATAAAAAAAGATAAAATAATCAATGATATAGATGTGGCAGTATACTGTAAAGGTGTGCAAAAGGCATGACAAACTGGCTTATCATATTTGCCATAATATTAACACTCCTTGCCATGAAGCTTGCAAAGTTTGCAGGCCTGGCACTGATTATTGCACTTTTTATAATGTTAATATTTAAAAACATGAAAAAATGATTTAGAACTATGCTTCGTTTTATAACAACAGGTGAGTCACATGGAAGGGGTCTTACCGGGATCATCGAAGGGATCCCGGCAGGACTCTCTATTTCCTCACAGTATATTGATACACAGCTCCGTAGAAGGCAATCGGGTTATGGTAGAGGTGGAAGGATGAAGATAGAGTCTGACCATGCTGAGATCCTCTCAGGTGTGAGGTACGGGAAAACCACCGGCTCACCCATCAGCCTCTTTATTGAAAATAAAGACTGGAAGAACTGGCAGGACCTGATGGCAGTGGAGGAAGTCACAGCAGATATTAAAAGGGTTACAAGGCCAAGACCAGGTCATGCAGACCTTGCAGGTCTTTTAAAGTACGGTCACGATGATATTAGAAATATACTTGAACGCTCCTCTGCAAGGGAGACTGCCATGAGGGTTGCCCTCGGTGCAGTTACAAGGAGATTCCTTGAAGAATTCAATATAATTATAGGCAGTTATGTGCTTTCCATTGGTGGTAAGGGCTTTAACCCTTATGAGATGAAGGATATATGGCACGATCCCCATAAATTACTTGAGACCTTTAAAAAGGCAGAGGCTTCAGAGGTGAGATGCCCTGATGATTCTCTAACCTTAGAGATAAAAAGGCTCATTGATCAAGCCTCTGAGGAAGGTAATACCCTTGGAGGGGTCTTTGAGGTATTTGCAATAAATGTACCCCCGGGTCTTGGAAGTCATATCCAGTGGGACAGAAGGCTCAATGCAAGGCTCATGCACGCCCTTTGCTCCATTCAGGCTATAAAGGCAGCGGAGATCGGTGCAGGAACACTGGCCGGTATCTCAAAGGGCTCAGAGGTTATGGATGAGATATTTTATGATCCTGAAAGGGGATATTATAGAAGAACCAATTTTGCTGGTGGCATTGAAGGCGGGATATCAAATGGCATGCCTGTAATTGCAAGGCTTTCCATGAAACCCATCCCCACCTTAAAAAGACCACTCAGGTCAGTTGATATAGCAAGTCATGAACCGGTTGAGGCCTCCTATGAGAGGTCTGATGTCTGTGCGGTGCCGGCTGCCTCTGTGATAGCAGAGGCAATGCTCAGCCTTGTGATTGCTCAGGCATTTCTTGAAAAATTTGGTGGTGACAGCATTGAGGAGACAAGGGCAAATTATAATTCTTATTTAAGAATGCTTGAAAGAAGATAAAGATTTTTTTGAATGCCAATAATGATGAAGAATATTGTACTTACAGGATTCATGGGGACAGGCAAGACAGAGGTTGGAAGACTTCTTGCCAGAAGGCTTGGTTATAAATTTATTGATGCAGACTCTGTCATAGAAGAAGAGCAGAAAATTCCCATTACTGAAATATTCAAGAGGTTTGGAGAGCCCTATTTCAGGGATATAGAGTCCAATCTTATAAAAAGATTATCTGAGATGGAAGGGGTTGTTATATCCACAGGTGGTGGAGCGGTGCTAAGGGAAGAAAATATGAATAATCTGAGGAAAAAGGGAGTAATAGTCTGCCTCATGGCATCACCTGAAACCATCTTTGAAAGGACAAAGAACGATACCTCAAGGCCCCTTCTTCAGGTACAAGATCCCCTCCAGAGGATTAGGGAGCTACTCGAATTCAGAAGACCCTTTTATGAAAAGGCAGACATAATGATTGATACAGATGGGAAAACACCTCAGGAAGTTACTGAGGAGATAATAAAAAAGATTCAACCTCCCGGTAGCGAAAACAATAAATCAGGAATAAAATAAACCATGGAGACTCTAAGGGTCGGTCTTGGAGAGAGAAGTTACGAGATTATTATAGGAGAAAAAATCTTAGATAGACTCATTGAGTTTATCCAGTCTAAAAGATATAGCTCCACAGGGCTTGTCACAAATGAAACCCTCTGGGATATTTATAAGAATACCATCGTGGAATTAAAAAAGGATTTACCACTGAGTATATTTATTATTCCTGATGGTGAGGAATACAAGGATATACTCTGGTTTTATCACCTCCATACAAAACTCCTTCAAAACAGATTTGACAGGTCTTCCTGCCTCATAGCCTTCGGTGGTGGAGTGGTTGGAGACCTCACAGGATTTGTTGCCTCTACCTACATGAGGGGAATAGATTACATACAGGTTCCAACCACACTCCTTGCACAGGTGGATAGCTCAGTAGGAGGAAAGACCGCGGTTAATCATCCTCTTGGGAAAAATATGATAGGAACATTTTATCAGCCTGTATTTGTACTGATTGATACAGGTTTTTTAAAAACCCTTCCTCAAAGAGAATTCCGGGCAGGCATGGCAGAGATCATTAAATACGCTGTTATATGGGATGAGAAACTCTTTTCCTTTCTCAGAGAAAACAGCAATAAGATATCAGATATGGACCATCATGCCCTGAGATCAATCATAGCCCGCTCATGCGAGATAAAGGCAGAGGTGGTATCAAGAGATGAAAGGGAGAGCGGGCTCAGGGCAATATTGAATTATGGTCATACCATAGGTCATGCTATAGAGACAGTAACAGGGTACAGGAGGTTTCTCCACGGTGAGGCTATTGCCATGGGAATGTACGGAGAGGCCCTCATTGCCAGAGGTCGTGGTCTTATAGATAACTCTACAGCCAATGAGATAAAGGGGCTCATAAAACTTTATGGTTTAGAGCCATCCATCCCGGGTGAACTTCGAGGAAATGATCTTATCAGTTCAATGCTACTTGATAAAAAGGCGAAGGCTGGCAGGATAAGGATTATCCTTCCAGAAAGGATAGGAAAGGTTACTATCGAGGAGATAGATAAAGAAGAGATCCTCAGGGCAATAAATGATGCCAGAGTCTGAATTTACCAGACCGGAAGAAATAAAGTCTCTTTTCAAAAAGAGGACTAAACCTCTCAGTTTTGAAGAAATCCTTTCACTCCTTCATATTTCAAAGAAAAAGGCAAAACCCCTCAAAAGACTCCTCGGTGAAATGGTAAAAAGAGGTGAACTTGTAAGGACAAGGAAGGGACATTACGGACCGCCTGAAGAGATGAACCTCGTGACCGGTTATTTTGAGGCGCACAGGGATTATGGTTTTGTTATTCCTGAAAAACCAGGTGAAAGGGATATCTTCATACCAGCCAGATTTACCGGGGGTGCAATGGACAATGACAGGGTAATTGCAAGGATAGAAGAACCCTCAAGAAGGAGTGGCAGGATAATAAAGATACTTGAAAGGGTCCACACAAGAATTGCAGGTGTATTTGAATATGGAAAATACGGCTCCTTTGTAAGACCCAAAAACAGAAATTTCAACTTTGATATCTACATACCACCTCAGGCACGGGGAGGGGCAAAAAGCAATGACCATGTAATAGCAGAGATTGTGCAGTATCCTACCGAGTCAAGACCCCCTATTGGAAAGATAGTCAGGATATTAAAAAAACCTGATACACCAAAGGCTGAGATAGGCTCCATTATTGAAGAATTCAATCTTGAAGAGAAGTTTCCCGAGCATGTAAATGCTGAGGCAAGAGGGCTTATAAAGAGGCCTGTTGAGAGATCTCAGAGAAAGGACCTAACCGGTCTCATAACAGTAACGATTGATGGAGAGAATGCAAAGGATTTTGATGATGCTATATCTATAAAAAGAGTTAATGAGGGCTATCTCCTTTATGTTCACATCGCTGATGTGGGATATTTTGTACCATGGGATACTCCTCTGGATAAAGAGGCAAGGAAAAGGGGGACAAGTGTTTATTTCCCTGACAGGGTAATACCCATGCTTCCAAAGGAGCTCTCAGAAGATATATGCAGTCTGAGGCCAGAGGTAGAGCGTGCTTCCTTTACAGTGGAGATGCTTTTTAATGAAAAGGGTGAAAGACTCCATGCAAATTTTTACCCATCTATAATTAAAAGCAGGGCAAGGCTCACCTATACCTCAGTAAAAAGGATCCTCATAGATAAAGAGCCATCAGAAAGGGCAAGATATAATTCGCTTCTTCCTTATCTTGAGCTCATGGAGGAACTTGCAAGGCATCTCAGGGAGAAAAGGACTGAAAGAGGCAGCCTTGATTTTGACCTGCCAGAGCCAGAGGTAATACTTGATATTCAGGGAAGACCTGAAAATATTATAAAGGCAGAAAGGACCTTTGCCCATATGATTATAGAGGAATTCATGATTGCAGCCAATGAGGCAGTAGCAGAATATTTTGAGGGTCTTGGCGCTCCATGCCTCTACAGGATTCATGAAAAACCTGATCCATTAAAACTGGAAGAGCTTTCAAAGATTGTGAGGAATCTCACAGGCAAAAGGCTCTTAAAGGCTTCTTATTTCCCTTTACTCATAAAGGACATGAAAGGAACCCCTCAGGAAGAACTTGTAAATTATATCCTTCTAAGGAGCCTCAAACAGGCAAGATACTCTCCAGAAAATGTGGGGCACTTTGGACTTGCCTCAAGGTGCTATACTCACTTCACATCACCCATCAGGAGATATCCTGACCTCGTTGTGCACAGAATACTCAGGGAGCTTATCCTCAACAGGCTGGATGATAATAAAATTAAATATCTTGAGGAAGTCCTCCCATCTATTGCCTTTCATGCCTCAAAGATGGAAAGACTTGCAGATGAGGCAGAAAGGACCGTGATAGATGCCATGAGGGTATGGTTTATGAAGGATAAGATCGGAGATGAGTTCACAGGAAACATTATCTCCATCACACCCTATGGCATGCGTGTCCGATTAAAGGACTTTTATGTGGAAGGATTTCTCCATGTCTCCTTCATGACCGATGACTTTTATGTATATGACGAGAGGTCACTCACATTAAGCGGACGGAGGACAAAAAAGACATTCAGACTGGGAGATGAATTGAAAGTAAGGATTGAAAGGATAGATGAGGTGGAAAGAGATATTATTCTGGGAATACCCTGACTTGTTTTACGCCCTATCTGCCAGGCAGTAACTTGCAGGTGCCAGCTCATTTGACTCTTTCTGCATTTAATGGTATATTTTAAATCATGGTAATGTTTTTGATAATATTTTTAATATTACAACCAGCAGGTCTTTTTGCCGACATTTATAAGTATATTGATGATAATGGTACGATCTGTTTTACAGACTCACCACCCAAAGGCAAAAAGGCAAAGCCTGTCTATTCTAAAAGATACAAAGAAACGAGAGAAAAAAATAATACATACAATGGTTCTTCTGTTATCCTTACATCTGCAAAAAAATCCCTGTCACCAGCATACCAGAGACTTGCTTATGAGATAGCAAATGAATATTCATTAGATCCTGCACTGATAAGGGCTGTTATAACCGCAGAGTCAAACTGGGATCCCTTTGCTGTTTCAAAAAAGGGTGCCATGGGGCTCATGCAGCTCATGCCAGCCACAGCACAGGCATTAAATGTAAAGAACCCCTATAACCCTGAAGAGAATATCAGGGCAGGGATAAGGTATCTTAAATATCTGCTGGATAAGTTCAATGGAGACCTCGTCCTTGCTATTGCTGCCTATAATGCCGGGCCATCCATAGTGGAGAGATTTGGCAGGATACCACCCATAAATGAGACACTGCAGTATGTAAAGAAGGTTCTTTCTTTAAGTGGTTATAATAAGAATGTTGACCTGGAGGTTAATAAAAGAAAAAAAGAAGAGATCTATATGATAAGGCTTGCAGATGGCTCTATATTATATACAAACTCAGGGTTGAGTTCTCCTCACTGAGAAACCATCTTCAGGATTTAAACTGAAGGCTGAATAAGCGACTACGAAAGCTGGTGAGTTTTCCTCTTAAGCCTTTAAGGAGGTCCTTTGAAAGAAGATATTGAATATTTAAAAGAGGAGATATTAAAACTTAAAGCAGAAAGAAATGCCCTTATACTTTCTCATAATTATCAAAGGGACGAGGTTCAGGACATAGCAGATTTTGTGGGAGACTCCCTTGAGCTATCAAGGACTGCTGCTACCAGAAGATGCGATGTCCTTGTCTTCTGCGGTGTGGACTTCATGGCAGAAAGTGCCTCAATCCTGTCACCAGAAAAGACCGTTCTACTTCCTGAATTGAATGCAAACTGCCCGATGGCTGCAATGGTGACAGTGGACAGACCAAGAAGCATCTGGAAGAGTTTCCCGGGCTATGAGGTACAGCCATCACTTATCTATCCTGTTGAATTTACCCTGAGGGACATGAAAAGGCTCCATCCTGATGCACCTGTAGTTGCCTATGTAAATACTACCGCAGAGGTAAAGGCTGAAAGTGATATCTGCTGTACCTCAGCAAATGTTGTGAAGGTGATAGAATCACTGCCTGATGAAAAGGTGATATGCATACCTGATAGAAACCTTGCCATGTGGGCACAGAAAAATACAAAAAAGAAGGTTATAGCATGGGATGGATTCTGTCATGTCCATGACAGGATAACAAGGGATGATGTCCTGAAGGTAAGGAAAAAATATCCAAAGGCAGTGTTTATGGCTCATCCAGAATGCAGGCCTGAAGTCCTTGAACTCGCTGATGTGGTTACAAGTACCTCAGGGATGCTCAGGTTCGCAAGGACATCATCAGAAAAGGAATTTATAGTGGGAACAGAAATTGGCCTCATGCACAGACTAAAAAAAGAAAATCCTGAAAAGGTCTTTTATCCTTTAAGAAAGGATATGATATGTCCAAACATGAAAAAGATAACACTTAAAAGTGTCCTCAGGGCCCTCAGGGAAATGTCTCACATAATAAAGGTATCAGAAGAGATCAGGATACCTGCAAAAAAGGCCCTTGACAGGATGTTAGAGATCTCGTGAAAAGATTTATCCTTGCCATAACAGGTGCAAGCGGCACAAGGTTAGGGCTCAGACTCCTTGCTGAACTCACCAAAAGAGCCGAGGTGTATCTTGTTATTTCTTCTTCAGCAATCACCATCCTGAAAGAAGAGGACGGGATAGACCTCCTTGGCAAAAATAAAGAAGAAATACTCAGGGAACTTTCAGGTTTTATAAATGGAAAAGTCCACTATTTTACTGAAAAGGAACTTGATGCACCCATAGCCAGCGGTTCTTTCAGGACAGATGGCATGTTTATTGTCCCCTGTTCAATGAAGACCCTTTCTGCCATTAGCAATGGTTATGCCTCAAACCTTATAGAGAGGGCTGCTGATGTAATAATAAAGGAGAAGAGACCTCTTATTTTATCTCCGAGAGAGATGCCCCTGAGCCCGATACATCTTGACAATATGCTCAAACTGTCAAGGCTTGGTGTGATAATAGCTCCTCCGGTGCCTGCCTTTTATCACAAGCCTGAAAATATTGATGAGTTACTGAATTTTATCACAGGAAAACTCCTTGATGTGGTCACCATAGAACATGACCTCTATAAAAGGTGGAGACAATGACATAGGGCATAGAGATATTTGATATCTGCCTGCCACCCTGCAGTTATTCTTGTAAAATATATTATCCTTGATGAGAACTCCTGCTCTGCGGATCTGCTGTCTAAGGTGATAGCTAAAGCCTTTTCGGCAGGCTGCCAGTTCCATTAAAGGCTTATTATAAATTTCTAACGACGGATCAGGGCAAATAACTTGTTTTTGAAAAAATCTGATTCCAGAGTTTATAATATCAGAGACAGGGGGTAGTCCTGTGTTTAAAACTATTAAGGCAAAGGTCTTCTTTTTTGTCTTCCTGCTTGTATCAGGCACAGCACTCCTTTTTTATCTGTTCACCACAGATGTCATGAGAAAACATCTCCTGAAAGAGATACTTCAGAGAACAGAATTGCTTGCCAGAAGCATATCTGCCTCTGCCTCCTATCATTTTATCTCAAAGGATATGCTCGGTCTTGATCATACTATATTCCATGCAAAGGAAAAACACCCTGACATAGAATCCATAGCCCTTGTTGATAAAAACTGGAATATCCTTGCCCATACAGAAATAGAGAAAAACGGGATGAGATTTATCAAATCTCCTGGAAACGATGTAAAACATACAGAGGATTTGATCATCAGGAAAGTTGAAAATGGTTATGAAATAACCTCGCCTTTAACTTTTGCAAATCAAAACCTTGGTTATCTTGTATTGAAGATAAATGACTCATCAATACTTGCTGCAGAAAAGAGGATGAAAAGAAATATTTTAATCATAGGCACGGTTATATTAGTTTTTGCAGGAGCTGTTACTATAGCCCTTTCAACCATTATCACCAGACCTGTTAATACTCTTATAAAAGGTATAGAGGCATTAAGATATAACGAGGTAGAAGGACCCCTTCCTGTATATTCCACTGATGAACTGGGGAAGCTTACACAACATTTTAATGAGCTGGTCAATACTATTACAATCCAGCAGGAAAGCATTAAACATTATGCAATAAAACTGGAGGAATCCTTCATATCAACAGTAAAGTCCTGGCTGCAGCAATTGATGCAAGAGATCCTTTTACCATGGGGCATTCCTCAAGGGTAGCCATTCTTTCCTCAAGGCTCGGAGAAAAAATAGGCCTTAACAAGACAGACCTTGAGGACCTTGAGATTTCCTGCATGTTTCATGATATCGGTAAACTCAGGATACCCGATGCAATTTTGCTTAAAAAGGGCTCTCTTGATACCGCTGAATATCGTGAGATCATGAAGCATCCAGAATATGGTGCAGAGATTCTCAGAAGAGCACCTACGCTCCATAAATATATACCTGCTGTTCTTCATCATCATGAATGGTATAATGGAAAGGGCTATCCCTATGGACTGAGAGCAAAGGAGATACCTGTATCAGCATCAATAATCGCTGTTGCTGATGCCTTTGATGCTATGACATCATCAAGACCTTACAGGCAAGGGTTATCACTAAAGGATGCCTTTGATGAGCTGGCATACTGGGCTGGTAAGCAGTTTGATCCTGAGATTGTTAAAATATTGCTGGAACTTCTCAGGAAAGAGGGAAGGACTATATTTAAACATAAACAGGAACGGCTTACAATATGAAAAAACTTATTATATTAAACCTGTTATTTTTATTCTCCTGTTCTTTTATCAAAGAGGTTGAAATCGACTCAGCCATAAAGAGGGGGAAAAATTATTATCATGAAGGAAATTATAGAGAGGCACTCCGAACATGCTATAACTATCTTGATAATTATCAAGAAAATAAGGAATTCAAAAATTTCTGTTTCAGTGTCTTTATGAATATAAAGGAAGAGGCAGAGCAATTATACAGGCAGGAAGCTTATAAAAAAGCAGGCTTGACATATAAATTCCTTATAGAATACAAACCAAAGTCACTCAAGATAGAAATAGAAGAGCTCCAGGCTATGAAAACAGAATGCATTAAAAGACTCTCCGCAAGGGCTTTGAGCAACTACAGAAAGGGGAATATAAAGGATGCCATTTCCATGTGGAATGATGTCCTGGATATAGATCCTATGAACTCAGAGGCAAAAAAATCAATCTCAACTGCCTCTACGCAATTAAAAAACATTAACGAGATGCAGTAAAAATTCGCCCATCTCCCTCCCTGAGCAAAATAAGAGTCTCATGGATAACAGAAAACGACCGCTGAAGCCCGGGATTGACGATAGAAGTTGAAAACCTTACAGGCATTGCAAGCCGAGCTCAACTGACGATATAGATTTGTCAACGAGCGCTCACCAAATTAAATACTGCATCTCCACTGTTGAATGCTCGTCTTCCCCCTCGTCCCATTAGCGAGTTCTACTGGCAATCCACGGTGAGGCCCGCTTTTGCCGATAGAAAACTGGCAGACCTCAAAGTCTTATCAGAGCAGCAGCAATAGAGCAGTAGACCAGCAGAGCAGTAGAGCAGCAGTTAAAATGTGGTAAATATCCTTCATAAAAACTGCTGCCCTGTTGCACTACTGCTCTGCTGGTCTAAGAAGGCTTTGAGGCATCCCCCACCATTGAAAATGCATTTCTATCGTCAAATTGAGGGGTAAGGGAAAGCCTTTACAGGCTTTATAAGACTAATTTATAATATTTGTCTGATTAAGCAGCAACTCAGCCTGAGTTGCCTTAACAAGGCTACGCTGAGAGATAGCTACAAATAGAGGAGGAAATCTTATGACGATCAAAAAATATCTTCTTGCACCAGGTCCAACACCTGTGCCACCTGAGGTTTTACTTAAGATGGCTATGCCCATTATTCATCACAGGGCACCTGATTTCATCCCTGTGCTTGATGAGGCAAAAAATGGACTCAAATGGCTATTTCAGACAAAGAATGATGTCCTTATCCTCTGTTCCACAGGAACTGGTGGAATGGTTGGTGCTGTAAATAATTTCTTTAACCCTGGAGATAAGGTTATAGTTGTCAATGGTGGTAAGTTTGGTGAAAGGTGGACAAAGATCTGTCAGGCCTATGGCCTTAATGTCCATGAGATATCGGTTGAGTGGGGCTATTCTGTCAGGCCCGAACAGGTTGAGGAGGCATTAAAAAAGGTACCTGATGCAAAGGGGCTTTTCATGCAGTCCTGTGAGACATCCACAGGTGTCTATCATGATATAGAGGGTGTGGCAAGGGTACTTAAAAATCATCCTGATGTGCTCTTTATAGTTGACTCTATAAGTGCCCTTGTGGCCCATGACATAAAGACTGATGAGCTTGGTATAGATATCCATGTGGCAGGCTCGCAGAAGGGTCTTATGCTCCCGCCAGGACTTGCCCTTGTGAGTGTATCCGAAAAGGCATGGAAGCGGGCAGAGAGCTCAAAGATGCCACGATTTTATTTTAATTTTAAGAAAGAAAGGGAAAATCTCCAGAAGAACCAGACAAACTTTACCTCAGCTGTTACCCTTATAATAGGTCTAAATGAAAGCCTCAGGCTTCTCAAGCAGGAAGGTCTTGAGAATGTCTTTAAAAGACATGCGAGGCTGGCGCATGCCACAAGAAAGGCAATGGAGGCAATAGGTCTAAAGCTCTTTGCAAAGGACTCACCGAGCAACTCTGTTACAGCAATAGAGGCACCCCAGGGTATAGATGGTCAGGCGATTTATAAAAACCTGAGAGAGAGATATGGCATTACCGGTGCTGGTGGTCAGGATAAACTGAAGGGAAAGATATTCAGGATAGCCCATCTTGGATATGCAGATACCTTTGATGTTATCACAGCAGTAAGCGGTGTGGAGATGGTCCTTAAATCCATGGGATACAATATAAAGCTTGGCACAGGTGTTGGTGTTGCTGAAGAAATCTTAATGGAGGCATAGATGAAGGTTCTCATAAGTGATGACCTTTCAAAACAGGGGATAGAGATACTTAAAAAAGCAGGGCTTGAGGTGGATGTCCGTTCAGGGATGAAACCAGAGGAGCTCAAGGCTGTTATAAAGGATTATGATGGACTTATCATAAGGTCTGCCACAAAGGTTACCGCAGAGATAGTAGAGGCAGCTACGAAACTCAGGGTCATTGGAAGGGCAGGCTCAGGACTTGATAATGTGGACAGGGCTGCTGCAACCAAAAAGGGTATAGTTGTAATGAATACACCAGGAGGAAATACGATTACAACAGCAGAGCATGCCATTGCACTTCTTTTCTCTGTTGCCAGACAGATCCCTCAGGCAGATGCATCAATGAAGTCTGGCAGATGGGAAAAGAAGAAATTCATGGGTGTTGAGCTTTATAAAAAGACCATTGGTGTCCTTGGAATAGGAAACATAGGCTCACAGGTTGCAAGGAGATGCCTGTGCCTTGGCATGAATGTCCTTGCCTATGATCCCTTTTTAAGTGATGAAAAGGCAGCAGAGCTTGGTGTAAAGAAGGTGGAACTTGCTGAGCTTTTCAAAAATTCTGATTTCATAACCATTCATACACCTTTGACCCCGGAGACAAAGAATCTGATCAATAAAGATACAATAGCCATGATGAAGGATGGTGTGAGGATAATCAACTGTGCAAGAGGTGGTATTGTAAATGAAAAAGATCTCCTTGATGCCCTTGAAAGTGGAAAGGTGGCAGGAGCTGCCCTTGATGTCTTTGAACAGGAACCAACCCCACCAGACCATCCACTTGTAAAACATCCAAGGGTCATATGCACACCCCATCTCGGTGCTGCTACAGTTGAGGCACAGGAGAATGTGGCAATAGCAATAGCAGAACAGATTGTGGACTATCTTGTCCACGGTGTAATAAGGAATGCAGTGAACTTTCCATCCATTCCTCCAGACCAGGTCCCTGTGCTACAGCCCTATATAGACCTTGCTGAAAGGATAGGGCTTTTTGCCTCCCACCTCTTTGAGGGCGGAATCACAGAGGTTACAGTTGAATACAGAGGTGAGGCAGCAGGTATAAATACCGCACCTGTTAGTGTAGCTGCAATCAAGGGTCTTCTTACACCCCTTCTTCAGGAGACAGTGAATTTTGTTAATGCATCCATAATTGCAAAGGAAAGAGGAATTGATGTTAAGGAGACAAAGGCAAAGGAGGCAGGTGATTACAGCACCCTTCTGTCATTGAAGGTAAGGTCTCCCCAAAAAGAACTCCTTATCTCAGGCACCCTCTTCAGTAGAAGGTCTCCAAGGATAGTATATATTGACAGATTTCCTGTTGAGATAGTTCCAGAAGGTATAATGCTTCTCATGTACAATTATGACAGGCCAGGTGTTATAGGCAACATAGGCACACTCCTTGGAAAGAATAATATCAATATAGGAAGGATGCACTTTGGAAGGGAAAGTCAGGGAGGTCTTGCCATATCCGTTGTAAATATTGACTCTGAGGTCTCTGAGGCTATCCTTGAGGAGATAAGGAGACTCCCGAATATAATCTCTGTAAAACTGCTCAGCTTACCCTGAGCAGTTACTAAATTCCGAGGTTAACCAAATGTCTGTGGTGGTGGTGGTAGGTACACAATGGGGAGATGAAGGGAAAGGCAAGATTGTTGATGTCCTTTCTGAAGAGGCTGATCTCATTGTAAGGTATCAGGGTGGTCATAATGCAGGTCACACAGTTGTTATTAATAATGAAAAATTTATACTTCACCTGATACCTTCAGGAATCCTTCACAAGGATAAACTCTGTATTATTGGAAATGGTGTGGTTATTGAGCCAGGTGCACTTCTTGAGGAGATAGATGGGCTAAGAAAGAGGGGCATAGAGGTTGGCAATAATCTCCTGATTAGCAAAAATGCCCATCTCATAATGCCCTATCATATCCTTCTGGATACCCACAGTGAAAAGACATCAAAGACAAAGATAGGTACCACCGGAAGAGGAATAGGTCCTGCCTATACCCACAAGGCACAGAGAATGGGTATCAGGGCAGTTGATCTTCTTGAACCTGAGCTCTTCAAAGAAAAGCTTGAGAGAAATCTTGAAGAGGTCAATTTTATCTTAAAGGAAAGATACGGACTTCAACCTCTCGATCCTGCCAGGATATTCAATGATTATCTTCAGTATGCTGAAAAACTCAAGATTCATATTTCGGATACAGAGCTTGTTATTAATAATGCTATTGATAAAGGCAAAAGGGTTCTCCTTGAAGGAGCCCAGGGCACATTGCTTGATGTTGATCATGGCACATATCCCTTTGTTACCTCAAGCAATCCTGTTGCTGGAGGTGCCTGTGTGGGCACAGGGATTGGACCTACAAAGATAACCTCTGTGCTTGGTGTTGTTAAGGCCTATACCACCAGGGTCGGTGAGGGACCCTTTCCAACAGAACTAAAGGATGAGCTTGGAGAATTATTAAGAACAAAGGGCGGTGAATTCGGAGCAACAACTGGTAGACCCAGGAGATGCGGATGGCTTGATACTGTAGTCCTCAGACATTCTGTAAGGGTCAACGGATTAACCGGTCTTGTAATTACAAAGCTTGACATTCTTGATGAACTTGATACAATAAAGATATGTATCGGCTATAGGTTTGAAGGAAAGGTTTATGAGGAAATGCCAAAGGAATTTAAGATATTCTCCAGGGCTGAACCAGTATTTATAGAACTCAATGGATGGAAGGAAGAAACAACAGGTATCAAAGAGTACAAAAAACTTCCTGAGAAGGCAAGGTTTTATCTCAAAAAGATAGAGGAACTCCTCGGAGTTCCAATTGTCCTTATCTCCACAGGTCAGAGGAGAGACGAGTTAATAAGGATGGGATCTGTCTTTTAATGTCAAAGAGAGAGGCAAAAAGATATGTAAGAAGACTTGAGGCTGAGTTTGAAGGCGGAGGTCTGAGCGGCAGGGGGCTCACGAGTGATATATCAAGAAAAGGGCTCTTTATAAGAACTCAGAAGGCACTTGCACCTGGCACACCTGTAACAGTAAGACTTCATCTCTCTAACGGAAGAATCTCCATAGTGAAAGGTGTAGTCAGGAGGGCAATAAAGGTTCCAATTTATGCATCTGAGATTAAAAATGGTATGGGCATAGAGATAAAGGAGATGGATGATTTTTTTGAGTCCCTTTTAATGCAACTGGAAGGTGAAGTTTTGTCAGAAGAAAAAAAAGAAGAAACCCGAAAAGATGAATTCCTGATTATCACCTGCCCTTCCTGTAGTGTGAAAAATAAGGTTCTGGCAGAAAAGGCCTCTCTTGGTCCAAGATGTGGCAGATGCAGGACCTTGCTTCTTATAAATTGAATCTTGGAAGGCTATTAAAGTTTCTTTATCCTTCCAGATGTCCGATATGTAATAATGATTCATCCTATCAATTCTATCCTTTCTGCATATCCTGCTGGTGTAATATCATGCCTTTTGATGGTCACAGATGTGCTGTTTGTTCAATACCGCTTCCATCTCATTCTTCTATCTGTGGAGACTGTATCATGGATAGGCCATTTTTTAAAAGCTCCTTCACCTATGGCTTATATGATGGGATATTAAAGGAGGCTATCTATCAATTAAAATATTCGGGGTTGAGAAATCTTGCAAGGCCTTTATCAGGATTGCTTCTACAACTGCCCTTACCGGATGCAGACTTAATTGTGCCTGTTCCACCTGACAGATATAGATTAAAAAACAGAGGATTCAATCACACATCCCTTATCGCAAGATATCTCTCAAAAAGGCTCAAGATGCCCCTTGTCATTGATGGCCTTATAAAGATAAAGGCCACTCCACAGCAGATCAATCTAAAAAGGGAAGAAAGGCTCAAAAATCTCAAAAGGGCCTTCAGGGCAGTAAAGAGTTTTTCAGGAAAAAGAATCCTTCTTATTGATGATGTGATAACAACAGGTGCCACTGCCTCAGAGTGTGCAAGGGCATTACTCCTCGCAGGAGCATCTGAGGTCTATCTCGTAGCAATTGCAAGAAGTGTGGCAGAGAGATTTTATACATAAAATCCTGTGGCATCTCAATTCTGGCTTTAACAGGACCCCTAAACTGCTGATAGCAATGGCGGGGGATGCCGATATTTTGGGGTTCACGGGGTGAAGCTTGTCTTCACCCCGTGCTTTAAAGGCAATATCAGCACCCCAGAAAATCTGACGATTTTCTGGGGACCCCGCCTGCGACACCTTAATAGAGCAGTAGAGCAACAGAGCAGCAGAGCAGCAGTTAAATAATAATTTAAAAAAAATTCCTTAATAAAAACTACTGCTCTGCTGCTCTAAAAAGGCTTTGAGGTATACCCCGCCATTAAAAATAAATCACAGAATGTAACTCAGGCATTCTTGCCTGAGGAAAATAAATCACAGACAAGACAGCTCTGGGAGAGAGGTAGCCGCAGGCTTCAGCCTGCGATAAATGGTGGAAATACAAAAAAAAACGCAAGCTAAAGCTTGCGGCTACCAGCTTTAGCACTATGGTGTCGCACTGTCGCACTATCGCACTGTGGCTTGGCTTTGAAGCATCCCCCGCCATTAAAAATGCATTTCTATCAGCAAATTGAGGACAGGACAAAAAATCTTGACTTCCTTATTATTCAGTAGTAAGATTTATAGAGCCTTTCAGCCAGACTTATAACTGGCATAACATTATTTGAAGGAGGGGGATATGAGATACCCTACAAAAGGACCAGCTACAGGTAAGGCAAAGGAGTTCATTGACTTCATACTCTCTCCTGAGGGACAGGCTATTGTTGAGAAAAACGGTTTTGTGAGGATAAGATAGGTTATGTTTAAATCCTCAAGTCTCAGGACAAAGATAAATGTAATTATAATAGC
>CALJEL010000029.1 GCA_938074335.1 uncultured bacterium
CATCATGATACGATATGTAGTAGGCTCCATTTTAACCTCCTCTTTTCAGTTTTACGAGATTATACTCCTTTGGAGGTTTATGGAGCCTTTTTAGCTTACATTAATCCTCTTTCTCTAAAACCTCCCTTATGAACTCTTTGAGCCTCTTTCTGTAGGCAGTGCCCATACATTTAAGTCTTACCTTAAAGGGGTCAATTTTTACCTGCCCATTTACGGAAGCTGGTGACCCTAAACTGCCGATAGGAATGGCGGGGATGCCGATATTTCGGGGTTCACGGGGTGAAGCTTGTCTTCAGTCCGTGCTCTAAAGGCAATATCAGCACCCCAGAAAATCTGACGATTTTCTGGGGACCCCGCCTGCGACACTTTAACAGAGCAGTAGAGCAACAGAGCAGCAGCGCAGCAGTTAAATAATAATATAAAAAATTCCTTAATAAAAACTGCTGGTCTACTGCGCTATTAATAAAAACTACTGCACTACTGCTCTGCTGGTCTAAGAAGGCTTTGAGGCATCCCCTGCCATTAAAAATGCATTTCTATCAGCAAATTGAGGTTGTGACTAATCTTTTAAATAGTGCGGATTACCTCTCACTTAGTAGGGAAGTGAGCTAAAGTAGTGAGTTAGTATGCAAGTGAATTAGTGAATTAGGATTATTTAACTCACTAACTCACTAAAGGCTCACCTCTGGTAACATTATGCTTATCTGGGCTCCAGGGAAGAAGACAAGATTTTTTTCGTATTTTTTACCTTTTGACCAGTCAGGAATAATGGAGAGCCTTGCTGTTCCTGAACGGATGGAGAGTTTTCCGTTCCAGTCTGCTACAAACCTTCTCACTGCAGCAAGTCCATGGCCTCTGCCTTCATCACTGTATCTTGAGGCTCCATGTATGAGTGCCTTTTCTATTGCTTCCAGATCATCTCTGATATTGAATCGTTCCGAGAGGGATCTTCTAAAACCTATACCTGTATCAGTAACAGCAATCTTGACCACATTCCTTCCAAGATTCTGGAAATAGTATTTCTGTATCCCCACATGTCCCTTTGAGCCACTGTGTTCAATGATATTCTGACATACCTCTGCAAGGGCAACTATGAATCCATTTATTGCTTTTTCATCATAATGGAGATGTCTTTTAAGAATAATATCTGCCCGTGCCTTTACCTTGGCCACAATATAATGTATGTCATCTGCTTTCTCTATCACCGTTATCTCAAGGAGGACATCAGAATGAACTCTTCTTCTATACCTTTCAGATAACTTTAAATCCTCAGGCTCTATCCTGTAGTTTTGAATAACATATTTGAAGAAGTCCATCCTTTCAAGATATTTGATCGCTTCACTCTCAGAAGGAAGTAACAGGGTCTTCACGATCCCTGAATCCCTTGCAACCTCTCCAAGCTCAATGATACCGAGCATGCCGTAGGGATCAATGAAGGTTACATTTGTTAAATTAATGATCTTTGAATTGTTAAATCCAGGAAGAAACTCCTCAAAGGTTGACTCAGTTAGATGGCTCATACCCTGGAGAAAATTGATCTGAATTGCTCAGGAAGCCTTCTTACCTTTCCATTCTCTATGCAGGCAAGTGTGAGGAATGCCTCTGCTATGAGTTCATCGTCTTTGAGAATTTGATTTTTAATCTTAAGGCTCGCATTCTTTAATTCCACCAGCTCTGTTGTTACCATGAGTGTATCGCCCAGTCTTGCAGGTCTCTTATAGGATATCTCAAGATGGCTCACTACAAAGAATATACCCTTATTATGAAGGTCTATGACATCCACGCCATTATCCTTCAGAAACTCCATCCTCGCCCGTTCAAGATATTTAAGATAGTTTGCATAATAGACAACACCGCCTGCATCAGTGTCTTCATAGTAGATAGGGACCTTTATTTTATGGATTTTTTCAGACATAGATTATATTACCATTTCCTGAATCCCCGCAAAATTAGGCTCCTGCTGTAATTTGCAAATAGGAATTTATCATATACCTCCAATAAATATGAAACCCTATGTCATAAACATGGCAAAGTAGATCTTTCCTTTTCCGTGGTAATAGCCTTTTGTGCCTTTATATCCACAATCTCTGCCTTCTCGCCTTCTGATAAAAGTCCGAGCGGAACCATGACACACCTCCTAAAATTTAAATGACATCCCGGCAATGAATGTTAAATCATTTAAGGCTGTTTATGCCAGTCTTAATGCTTAAATTCTTTAAACAACTCAAACAATTCCTCAGTGTGCAAAGCCCGCATGAGTGATACATAAAAACAGGGATATTCTTTGCTTTAGCTATACTCATCACCTCTATTTTTGCCCTGTGCGACACTTTGTTCGTGAAAATAATCACCGCATCCACATTTGTAACCTTTGAAGCTATGCCCTTTTCAGATCTGGTATAGACCTTAAGGTATATACCCATCCTTTCAGCCTCACTTATGTATTTTTTCTTAAGCCTATCCATGCCACCTATCAGGGCAATGCACATAAGATCTCTCCAAATGATAATGGATTAATATCAATTAACAAATTTACAAAAGGGGCAAAAGTTATCCCTCTTGCCCCTTAAAGAATTAGTATTTAACCTTTATGCCGTCCAATTCTTCTTTCGTAATTTCTTTCCACCTCTTTAATATCCAGTTGCCTATCCAATCCTTGAAGAGCTTGAGGTTCTGCTGTCTCTCTTCCTCTGTTGAGCCGAGATATTGATACATATTGCCGGGTTTACCCGCCTTTCCGTCGTCAAGCCTTCTCATGAGTGCTCCTGTGTCAGGCCATGCTGTAAAGAATATGAGATGGCTATAGGTATCCATTCTCGGGCCTTTACCTTCTGCAATCCACTTATCTTTTTCCTCTTTAAAAGCGTAGTATTCTGGAGAGTCTTGACCATGGCAGCCACCGCATTTAGAGTCAAAAATAGGCTTGATATGTTTTCTATAGGTAATATCTTCTGCCCAGGCTGAGATGGTAAGAAGTAACACTGTAGCAGATATCAACAGTCCCTGCATTTAATCACCTCCTTTTTTAAAAATTGAAAATGATAATTAATATCAATTATAAAAAAGCAGATCAGTTTTGTCAAGGGAGGTAAACTGATGTTTCAAAAAGTCCCCACCCTTGAGCTGATGACTGGTTTCCTGTATGATAGTTAATAATCTTTTTTAGGGGAGGTGTAAATATGAAGGATATAATTGATATCTCAGACAACAGGTGGCAGGGAGTTAAAAAGAAATTGAAGATAGCCATTATGCTCTTTGGTGGTTTTATTGCCCTTCTGATATTGAATCCCTTTGTAATTGTTGGTGCTGGAGAAAGAGGTGTTGTCCTTAATTTTGGTGCTGTGCAGGATTATGTCTTTGGAGAGGGACTCCACCTGAGAATACCCATTGTGCAGAAGGTTATTATCATGGATGTGAAGGTTCATAAATCCCAGACGGATGCAGAGGCAGCCTCGAAGGATCTTCAGGATACCCATTCCACAATAGCGGTGAATTATCATATCCTTCCTGAAAAGGCCAACTGGGTTTATCAGAATATAGGCAGGGAATATAAGGAGAGGATAATCGACCCTGCTGTTCAGGAGGTCGTAAAGGCTGTAACTGCAAGATATACAGCAGTGGAGCTGATAACGCAGAGAGAAAAGGTGAGGACAGAGATAATGGATCTTCTTAAAAAAAGGCTTATAGCCTACAATATAGTGGTTGATGATTTTTCTATTGTTAATTTCAAATTTTCCCAGCAGTTCACACAGGCTATAGAGGCAAAGCAGACGGCAGAGCAGCTTGCCCTTAAGGCCCAGAGAGACCTTGAGAGGATAAAGATAGAGGCAGAGCAGAAGATTACACAGGCAAGGGCAGAGGCAGAGGCATTGAGATTACAGAAACAGAATGTAACTCCAGAGCTTGTGAAGCTGAGGATGATAGAGGCCTCACTTAAGGCAATTGAAAAATGGGATGGCCATCTTCCAAAGGTGACAGCAGGTGCTGTGCCATTTATTGATATAAAGAGTTTTGAGAAGGATTGAATAAAAAGAGGATTCTTAGCTGGTGTCTTTTTGATTTTGCCAATTCCAGCTATTCAGCTGTAATTGCCTCTGTAATATTTCCTGTTTATTACGCAACTGTTATAGTGGGTGATTCCTCAGGTGCCGGTGATCTCTGGTGGGGAAGGGCTATCTCATCAAGCATGTTTATTGTTGCGGTCCTTTCTCCCTTACTTGGCGGGATAGCAGATTATTCAGGCCTGAGAAAGAGGAGTCTTTTTATCTCAGTGGCTTTGTGTGTGGGTGCTGTAGCAGGCCTGTCCACTTTAAAAATCGGGGATGTCCTTAAGGGTTTCTTTCTGATCCTTATTGCCAATACCGCCATGGAGAGCGCAGTTGTATTTTATAATTCCTTTCTTCCATTGATAAGTCCTAAGGAATATCTTGGCCGGGTCTCATCCTGGGGATTTGGAATTGGCTATCTTGGCTCTATCCTTTCACTACTTACAGGCCTTTATTTAATCCAGAGAGGTCATTATGACCTTACATGGATTTCTGTGTCGGTCTTCTTTTCTATCTTCTCAATCCCTTTGTTTTTAAATATGCCAGGTGATGAGAGAAGGGAGAGGTTTCTGCACTCTGCCGGTAAGGGATTTAGATACATCATCAGGACATTCAGGGAGCTCTGGAAGGACAGTGTTCTGAGGAGGTTTCTGATTGCCTATTTTCTTTATATTGATGGTATCAATACGGTAATTACCTTTTCAGGCATATATGCCACTGTCACGCTCGGATTTAATGAGAAGGAGCTTGTAGTCCTTTATATAATTGTACAGGTTACAGCGCTCCTTGGCGCATTTGTCTTTGCAAGGGCTGTTGATTCCTGGGGAGCGAGGACAGTTATAGTTATCTCCCTTCTTCTCTGGATAATAGTATCTATTGGTGCATACTTTGTAAATTCAAAGACAGGATTTTTTTTAATTGCAATCCTTGCTGGTACAGGCCTTGGTACCATCCAGGCATCATCAAGGGCCTATTTTTCTTCCTTTATCCCTCAGGGAAAGGAGTCAGAATACTTTGGTGTTTATTCAATGGTTGGTAAAAGCTCTGCCATACTTGGTCCATTTTTATTCGGTGAGATTTCAAGCCTTGCTGGCTCTCAGAGACCTGCAATACTGGCAGTGACAGGATTTTTTATATCAGGATTTCTGTTAATGCTTAGATTCAGACCTCATCAAACTTAAAAGGTGATGAAGTTTCTTTTTAAAGAATAATGTCTCCGGGTCTTTTGGATACCTGATAAATCTTTCCCTTTCAAGCAATTTTTCTGATGAGATATTGTATCTTTTTACTACCTCAAGGATATCCTGGAAGTCCTCCTCTGTGCCTCTGAGTAATTTGCTGAAGACAAAATCTACAGGCTCCAGTATCTTGATAATCAATCCTTCACCTTGGTAGACTGTGGTTGCCCTTTCTCTATATCCCTCAGGTAGCGGCACCATGCTCCAGCCACTTATATTCTCGCTTAGATTGAAATTTATCTTTTTCTTTCTGAGATATTGGGTGAGCTCATCATAAAGCTCTTCGTCACAATTTATCTCTCCATCAATATCAATTGTATACCTCGGGCATCCATAAAAGCTCATGGCAAGACCACCAATTAATATAATCTCAGCCCTTTTATTTTTTTCTTTTAAAAAGTCTTCAATTACTGATATATAAGGTTTAACATAATCCTGCATATACCAGACCTTTTATAAACTCCCTTCTTTTCTCTCTGTAAACCTTTAACTTTACTCTGTAGGGTATAACCTCCTGCTCTTTATATAACTGCTTTAACGATTTATTTTCTGGAAGTAACCATCTGAAGGCAAGATACCAGCTTAAGGCATCCTCAAGGACCTTTTTAATCTCTGGTTTATTTAGATAAGGTTTTATAATATCAATAAGCTCGGGATTAAAGAGGAGCTCTATCCAGAGATGTTTAAGAATCCTTTCATCAAGGAAGAGGTCTTCAATGTCCATGCTCTTTGCCTTTGAAAGGGATGAAAGATATTTAAAGTTTATATTCATGAAATATTTTACCAGAAAGGATTTCATCAATGTTTTTAAGATGCGAAACTTTCTTGAAATAAATACTATAAAAAAATTAAATCATTAAAAAACTTGACAATCGACTCACTTTTTGGTATTACTTAAAGTAACGAGGCTTACCAAGAATTCTTACTTAAGTCATAGAAAGGAGGTCTTTATGGGATCAAAGAGAGATGGGACTATAGGTGAACTTTTAAGAGAAAGGGGTGTTTCAAGAAGGGATTTTATAAGGTTCTGCACCACAATGGCTGCAGCCCTTGCACTTCCATCAAGCCTTGTACCAAAGATTGTAGAAGCCCTTGAGAAAAAGAAGAGACCCACTGTGGTATGGCTTGAATTTCAGGACTGTGCAGGTGATACAGAATCCTTTCTCAGGGCATCAAAACCAACTGTGGCAGAGATAGTGCTTGATATACTGAGCGTTGACTATCATGAGACCATAATGGCACCATCAGGAAAAGGTGCTGAAAAGTCCCTTATGGATGTTGTAAAGAATCTCAAAGGCCAGTATATTGCAATTGTGGAGGGAGCTATCCCAACAAAGGATGATGGTATATATTGTTGTATTGGTGGAAGGACTGCCCTGAGTATTGCAAGGGAGGTCTGCGGTAATGCCCTTGCCACCATTGCAGTTGGTTCCTGTGCATCCTGGGGTGGAATTCCCTCAGCAAATCCCAATCCCACCGGTGCTGTTAGTGTGAAGAAGGCAGTGCCAGGTGCAAAGGTTATTAATCTTCCTGGTTGTCCTATGAATGTGGAGAATCTTACAGCAACCATAGTCCATTTCCTTACTTTCGGGACACTCCCTGCAGTTGACAGTCATGGTAGGCCCTATTTCGCTCATGGCAAAAGGATACATGATAATTGTGAGAGAAGGGCACACTTCGATGCAGGTCAGTTTGTCCGTCAGTGGGGTGATGAGGGTCACAGGCTTGGCTGGTGTCTTTATGAGATGGGCTGCAAGGGGCCAGAGGCATACTTTAATTGCCCCTCTATAAAATGGAATGAAGGTACATCCTGGCCTGTACAGGGTGGTCACGGCTGTATTGGCTGTGCAGCAGAGCATAACTGGGATAAGCTTTCACCCTTCTATCAGAGACTTCCTAAGGTTCCGGGATTTGGAATTGAATCCACTGCAGATAAGATTGGTACAGGCTTAGCAGTTGTAACAGCAGCAGGTATTGCTGCCCATGCAATTGTAAAGGCAGTTAAAGGCAATAAAGATGAAAAATAAACTATTTTAAAGGAGGAGGTTTTTATGGCAAAGATTGCAATTGATCCCATCACAAGGATTGAAGGACATCTTAGGATTGAGGCAAAGGTTGAGGGTGGACGGGTTGTAGATGCCTGGTCTTCAAGCACCATGTTCAGGGGTATTGAGATCATCCTTAAAGGTAGAGACCCAAGGGAGGCATGGCTGTTCACCCAGCGAATATGAGGGGTTTGAACAACGGTTCATGCAACCGCCTCGGTGAGAGCGGTAGAAAATGCCCTTGGAATAACAATACCTGATAATGCAAGGATTATAAGAAATCTTATATCAGGTATACAGTATGTGCAGGACCATGTAATACATTTCTATCACCTCCATGCCCTTGACTGGGTTGATGTTGTAAGTGCCCTCAAGGCAGATCCAGTTAAGACCTCTCAGCTTGCCCAGTCCATTTCAGACTGGCCAAAGTCATCAGCAGATTATTTCAAGACAGTCCAGCAGAAACTTAAGACCTTTGTGGAGTCAGGACAGCTTGGAATATTTGCAAATGCCTACTGGGGACATCCAGCCTATAAGCTTCCTCCAGAGGCAAACCTTATGGCAGTGGCCCATTATCTTGAGGCACTTGACTGGCAGAGAGATGTTATAAGGATGCAGGCACTCCTTGGTGCCAAGAATCCTCATGCCCAGACCTATCTTGTTGGGGGGATGTCTGTACCAGTTGACCCGAACAGTCAGAATGCCCTCAATGCAGGAAGCATTGCCTTTATGCTGGGGCTTGCAAAGAAGGCCCATGAGTTTGTTGAAAAGGTTTATATACCTGATCTGCTTGCTGTAGCCTCATTCTATAAGGAGTGGGCAAATTATGGTGCCGGTGTTGGAAATTACCTTTCCTATGGTCAGTTCCCTCTTGATAATGAGAGTAACACAGCAAATACCTATTTCCCGAGGGGAATCATAAAGAACAAAGACCTCTCAAAGGTCTATCCAGTTGACCATACAAAGATTACGGAATATGTAACCCATTCCTGGTATGAATATCCTGATGGTGATGGAAAGGCAAGGCATCCATGGGATGGAGAGACGGTCCCGAAATACACAGGTCCAAAGCCACCCTATGAGTTCCTCAATACCGATGGAAAATACAGCTGGCTCAAGGCACCAAGATACGAGGATATGCCAATGGAGGTAGGACCTCTTGCAAGGATGCTTGTTGCCTATGCCTCTGGTCATAAGAGGGTGAAGGAGGTAATAGACAGCGTACTTAAACACCTTGGTGTGGGACCATCTGTACTCTTTTCAACCCTTGGAAGGGTGGCTGCAAGGGGAGTGGAGACACTCATTACCGCTGAGATGCTTCCTGTGTGGATAAATGAACTTGCTGAGAATATGAAAAAGGGAGACCTCAGGATCCATAATGCTAAAAAATGGGATCCCTCCACATGGCCAAAAGAGGCTCAGGGATATGGATTCTACGAGGCACCAAGGGGAGCCCTTGGACACTGGGTGAAGATAAAGGATGGAAAGATAGTAAATTATCAGTGTGTTGTTCCAAGCACATGGAATGGTTCACCAAGGGATGCAAAAGGTCAGAGAGGACCTTATGAGGCTGCCCTTCTTAACACACCTGTGCATGATCCGGAAAGACCTGTGGAGATACTGAGGACTGTTCATTCCTTTGATCCCTGCATGGCCTGTGCTGTCCATGTGGTTGATGCAAAGGGAAGGGAAGTTACGAGGATAAAGATAGTGTAAGTTTAAGGGGGGCCTGAGGCCCCCTTTTTAAAGGAGGCTCTTATGCTTAAGAGGGTTTATGTCTGGGAATTTCCTGTGAGACTTACCCACTGGGTAAATGTGCTTTCCATAATTATGCTCGCCATCACTGGTTATTACATAGGAAATCCCTTCATGCATGCCTATAGCTCAACCCAGTATATAATGGGATGGATGAGGTTCCTTCATTTCAGCTTTGCCTATCTCTTTACATGCAGTTTCATCCTGAGGCTCTACTGGGCCTTTGCAGGCAATCCCTATGCAAACTGGCGTGTCTTTAATCCATTCTCTGCTGAAAAGATAAAGGACCTCATTGAGATCTCAAAGTTCTATCTCCTTTTAAGAAGGGATGTCCCTCCAGCCCTTAAAAAGGCAGGGCATACTGCCTGCGCAACCTATGTATATCTTGCCCTGTTTATTCTCTTTATAATACAGATACTAACTGGCTTTGCCCTTTATTCACAGAGCCATGTGGGAGGTCTCTGGAAGATTCTCGGTGGCTGGATGCTTGTCCTGTTTGTGGATAACACATTAAGACTCTATCATCATCTTATAATGTGGCTGATTATTGCCTTTATACTTGCCCATGTCTATATAAGCTGGTTTGTTGAGCGTGCAGAAAAGAACGGGCTTATAAGCTCTATGTTCAGTGGATATAAGGTTATTGAGGATTGAGTTTTTAAGTGAATATACTTGTCCTTGGTCTTGGAAATATCCTTCTCGGAGATGAGGGAGTGGGAGTCCATGTTGTAAATGAACTGATAAAAAGATATTCCTTTATCCCCGAGATAGATATTGTTGATGGTGGCACAAAGGGTCTTGATCTTCTACCCATTTTAGAGGCCAGAGACAGGGTCTTGATAATTGATGCTGTTGATTTTGAGAAAGCCCCTGGTTATATAGGAATACTGGAAAACAGAGAGATACCTGCTGTGCTTCATTCAAAGCTCTCTGTCCACCACATAGGTCTTGGAGAGGTCCTGCTTGCCTCAGAGATGCTCGGGATTATGCCTCAGGAGATATGCCTTATAGGCATACAGCCATTGACCCTTGAAACAGGTATTGGACTTTCTCCTGTTTTAGCATCAAGGATAGATGAGCTTTTAAGGAGGGTTATTGAGAAATTGAACCTATGGGGAGTAGAATGTAAGGAAAGGAGTTCAGATGTGTCTTGCGGTACCATCAAGGATAATCCATAAAGAAGACCTTATCGCCACAGTAGATTCTCAGGGCACAAGACTCAGGGTGAGTCTGCTTTTACTTCCTGAGGAGGTAGAGGTAGGAGACTATGTGCTTGTGCATGCAGGATTCGCTATACAGAAGGTAGAGAAGGAAGCAGCAGAGGATAGCCTGAGATTAATTGAGGAGATAAGTCAGAAACTGGCTGAGTCAGAGTAAGTTGATTTATCTTCTCCTCTCTCCAAATATAGCTGTACCGATCCTGACCATGGTAGCACCTTCCTCTACAGCTATCTCAAAATCACCTGACATGCCCATTGAGAGTTCTTTTAGAGGGAATCCCTTTCTGTTAGCCTCCTCAAGCAGTTCCCTTAGCCTTCTGAAATAGGGTCTTGAGTCTTCAGGATTCTCTGAATAAGGTGGTATGGTCATCAGACCCCTTACCTGGAGGTTTTTTAGTCCTGAGGTGAATTCAAGGAGCTCAAAAAGTCCTTCAGGCCTTATACCATGCTTTGTCTCTTCTGGTGAGAGTTTTACCTCTATAAGAATATCCTGTATCTTTCCTGCCTTCATGGCCTGCTTGTTTATCTCCTCTGCAAGCCCCTTTGAATCGACTGAATGGATCATATCAAAGAGTTTTACAGCATACCTTGCCTTATTTTTCTGAAGAGGCCCTATCATATGCCATGATAGGTTGGTAGCAGGAGATCTCTGCATTATCTCTGGGATCTTATCCCTTGCCTCCTGAACCCTGTTTTCTCCGAATATCCTCAGGCCTGCCTCTATTGCCTCCATTATCAGCAATGTAGGCACGGTCTTTGTTACAGCTATGAGTTTTATCTCCTCAGGATTTCTCCCAGCCCTCATAGCAGCATGGCAGATGCGTTTAAGAACACTGGATATCCTTTCAATAATCTGAGCCATGATTTTTTATTCTATAAAATCCCAGGGAAGTATCTCCTCTGATTCCTTTTTTCTGAAGATATAAAATTCAGGGTCAATACCTCTTCTACTACATGCCTCTTTCCAGTCTGGCTCCTCAAGCATCTCTTCTAAAACACCACCAATCCTCCTTGAACCCTGTGCAAAGAGTCCCTGCATATAGGCATATTTTGGAACTTCATGGAAGACCCTCACATGCCCTGCCGCCTTTAGCCCCTTTTTAATAATATTCAGTCTTTTTTTGATAATCTCAGGCCTTTGCATTGGAGCTCTTTCAAAAGGTGTATGGGGCTTTGGCACAAAGATGCTTATACTCAGAGAGATGAAGCCCCTTTTTGATAGAGACCTTATCTTTTCTGTCAGTTCAACAATCCCTATTATATCATCATCTGTCTCCTCTGGAAGGCCTATCATGAAATAGAGCCTGAGATTCTCTATGCCCTCTTTGAACAGGAGGTCTGATGTATGAAGGATATCCTCTTCTTTTATATTCTTATTAATCAGGCCTCTCAGCCTTTCTGAACCAGCCTCAGGTGCTATGGATACACTTTTTTTATTCTTAAGAAGGGATATTATCTCAGCGGTCTTTGGTGATGCCCTGAGAGAGGTGATGGAGAAGTCAACTCCCTCAAACTGAAGCAGTTCCTTAATATATCTATAATCTGTCAGGGATGAACCAATTATCCCGAATCTTGAGGCAGTGGAATCTTTGATCTCATCAATAACACTATTAAGAGATCTTATCCTTAATGGTATAAGGTTTCCTGTGAGACAGAACCTGCACCGCCAGGGACATCCTCTCATTACCTCTATCAGATGCATATCAGAGAACTCTGTCTCTGGAGTGAGAACAGAGTGTTTCACACCATGATCAAGGTCTTTAAGAAGAGGGATCTTTATCTTTTCTGGATATCCCTCTTTATTTTTTCTGTTAATAATCCTTTCACCATCATAACTGACCTCGTATCCTGATGGCACATAAAAACCATCATTCCTTGCAAGGTCTTTGAGAATCTCTTCCTTCCTTGCTCCTTTAAATCTCCATTCCTTCACAGCATCAAGGAATAAAGGTACAGGTAATTCTCCATCACCAGGCATTATCAGATCAAAAAACTCAGCAAGGGGTTCAGGATTTGAGGTGATTGCCATCCCGCCTGCCACAATAAGGGGATGCCTATCATTCCTGTCAGATGGCCTGAGGGGTATATGAGCCATCCTGAGTATCCTCAGGACATCAGGAAAATTATTTTCAAAGGAGACACTGAAGGCAATGACATCAAATTCTCCAAGTGGCCTCATGGATTCATAGGAAATGAGAGGAGAATCTCTCTTTGTTAATTCTTCTAAATCCTCCTGGTCAGGCAAAAAGGCCCTTTCGCACAGACAGTCCCTTCTTGAATTTATAAGTCCATATATCCCCTGAAATCCCAGGTTTGACATGCCAATATGATAGGTATCAGGATATACAAGGCATACAGAGACCTTACCGCCAGGGTCTTTAAATACAGTGCCTCTTTCCCTTGAAAGTCTTTTTTTAATCTTTTCTCTTAATGACATGAGTCCTTATTTTATCATTGTATCAAATATCAGGTCCCTCTATGCTAAAATAAAGGAGCTGGTAGCTTCCAGCTACAAGGTTAAAGGAGGAGGATTACATGACCAAGGAAAAATTAAAGTCCCTTGAGACAGCAATCTCTCAGATAGAGAAGGCCTTTGGTAAAGGCGTTATCATGAGGCTTGGTTCAGAGGAGGCAATAGAGCCACTTCCTGTAATATCCACAGGCTCTTTAAGTCTTGACATTGCAACAGGTGTTGGTGGTTATCCGAGGGGGAGGGTTATAGAGATATTCGGACCTGAATCCTCAGGAAAGACCACCCTTGCATTAAGTGCTATTGCAGAGGCTCAGAAGGCTGGTGGTATCGCTGCCTTTATAGATGCCGAACATGCCCTTGATATAAATTATGCAAAGAAGCTTGGTGTAAAGATTGAAGACCTTCTGGTATCACAGCCTGATACAGGTGAACAGGCCCTTGAGATTGCCGAGGCACTTGTAAGGAGTAATGCGGTGGATATTATAGTGATAGATTCTGTTGCAGCACTTGTGCCAAAGGCAGAGATAGAAGGAGAGATGGGTGATAGCCTTCCAGGGCTTCAGGCAAGGCTTATGAGTCAGGCATTGAGAAAGCTTACATCAGCCATATCCAGATCCCAGACCACGGTAATATTCATAAACCAGATAAGGATGAAGATAGGTGTGATGTTTGGAAATCCTGAGACAACTACAGGTGGCACTGCCCTTAAGTTTTATTCAACCATGAGGCTTGATATAAGAAGGGTTGAAAATCTCAAGGATTCTTCTGATACCATAGGTGGTAGGGTAAGGGTAAAGATTGTGAAGAATAAGGTAGCCCCTCCTTTCAAACAGGCTGAGTTTGATATATATTTCAATGAAGGGATATCCCGTGAGGGAGAAATACTTGACCTCGGTGTTGAAAAAGGCATAATTGAGAAGGCAGGCTCCTGGTTCAGTTATAGTGGTCAGAGGATAGGTCAGGGAAGGGAAGGTGCAAGGGAATATCTCAGGAATAATCCAAAGATAGCAGAGGAAATAGAAAAGAAGATAAAGGAGGTCTCAGGGATGCAGAAGTCAGAGGTCAGGAACCAGAAGTCTGAACAGGGAAAATCCTGATGGAAGATTCCTGAGGAGGCTTTAGTATGGATATAAATGAATTATTAAAAAAGGCTTATTCAATGGGTGCCTCTGACCTTCATATAAAGGTTGGCTCACCGCCCATTGTAAGGCTATTTGGTGATCTCAGGCCAATGGAGGGTGTGGAGAGGATTAATCTTGAAGAGGCATTAAAGATAGCCTTTTCTGTAATGAGTCCTGCACAGAGAGAGACCTTCAAAAATGAACATGAGCTTGATTTTGCCTACAGTGTGCCAGGTCTTGGAAGGTTTCGTTGCAATGCCTTTTATCAAAGAGGTGCAGTTGGTCTTGTCTTCAGGGTAATTCCCATGAAGATCCCGACCTTTGAAGAATTAAATCTCCCAGAGGTTCTTAAAAAAATAGCAATGGAGCAGAGGGGTCTCATACTTGTTACAGGAACTACTGGAAGCGGAAAGTCCACCACACTGGCTGCCATGATTGATTATATAAATACAAACAGGGCGGTGAATATAGTTACCATAGAAGACCCCATTGAGTTTCTCCACAGGGATAAGCGAAGCATAGTCAGTCAGCGAGAGATAGGGTCTGATACAGATTCCTTTTTAAAGGCATTGAGGTCTGCCCTCAGGCAGGACCCTGATGTTATACTTGTTGGAGAGATGAGAGACCTCGAGACAATTGAGACCGCACTTATAGCAGCAGAGACAGGCCATCTTGTAATGAGTACACTTCATACGCTTGATGCCAGGGAGACTGTTAATAGAATTATTTCTATGTTTCCACCACATCAGCATCAGCAGATAAGGATTCAGCTTGCCTCTGTTATAAAGGCAGTGATATCCCAGAGGCTTCTTCCAAAGGCTGATGGTACAGGAAGGGTACCTGCTGTGGAAGTGATGATCGGAACCCTGACAATAAAAGAATGTATAACAGACCCTGATAAGACAAAGCTGATACCTGATGTTATTGCACAGGGCAAATTATTATATGGTATGCAGACCTTTGACCAGTCACTCTTTGACCTTTACAAAGCAGGTCTTGTTACCTATGAAGAGGCCCTCAAGTGGGCATCAAATCCTGATGACTTTACCCTCAAGGTCAAGGGAATACAGACCACAGCAGAGGTGGTCAGAGAAGGTGGAAGGCCTGAAGAGCCTCAGAAACCAGGATTCAAGATCGAGAGATTCTCAAGATAAGGCAAGGGTCTTTGCCTTAAAACTCCTCAGTTACAGGCAGAGAAGCGAGTATGAGATCAGGGACAGGCTTATTAGAAAAGGGTTCAGTCCAGAAGTCATTGAGAATCTGGTGAAAGATCTCAAGGCATCAGGTCTTATAGATGATAAAGAGGCAGCTGAGTCCTTTTTCAGGGTTGCAAAGGAGTCAAGACTTCTTGGCTACAGGGCAATAAAAGAATACCTTATAAAAAGAGGGATCAGTTCTGAAATTATTGATGAGGTCACAGAGGACTTTGATGAAAGGGAGTATGCAATCAGGGTTGCAGAAAAATGGCTCAGAAAGCACAGGATAAATGATTCAGCTTCAGAAGAGAGATTCAGGAAATTCATGCTCAGAAAGGGCTATAGCATGGAGACGATTAATAATCTTATAAAGCAATTAAAGGGGGTAGAAGGATGAGAAAAATTTTAAGAGCTAACTACAGCGGGGAAAGGTTTAGATTTTTTGGGATGCCCCTTATTGCACTACTGCTCTTCTGCTTTACTATATTTCTTGGTGCCTGTGCAACCGGGATTAGATATTCACCAGGAGAGATAAAGAATTTTCCACCTGAGGTTCAGAAACACATACAGGCTGGAGAGGTTGTCACTGGCATGACTCAAATACAGGTAAGGTATGCCTGGGGTGCTCCGGCTGATGTCCAGGTGCTTGAACCAAAGGATGGCAAATACAGAGAGCTCTGGATCTATTCCAGTGGAGGGCTTTTTAAGACAAAGCTTATATTTATTGATGGTATACTTCAATCAATTGTCTCAGGAGATCCAACTATAAAGATCGAATAGTCATGAAGGGCAAGGAGATAAGAAGATATTTTCTTGATTATTTTCTGTCTAAGAATCACAGGATCATTAAAAGTTCTCCTCTGATTCCTGTGGGTGATCCCACACTTCTTTTCACGAACGCTGGAATGGTTCAGTTCAAGGATATATTTCTTGGTAACGAGACAAGACCATACAAAAGGGCTGCCTCCTGCCAGAAGTGCATGAGGGCAGGAGGAAAGCACAGTGACCTTGAGCAGGTTGGTCATACAGCAAGACACCACACATTTTTTGAGATGCTTGGCAATTTCTCCTTTGGAGATTATTTTAAAAAAGAGGCCATATCCTTTGCGTGGGAATTGCTTGTAGAGGGATTCAGGCTTCCCAAGGAGAGGCTCTGGGCTTCTGTGTATGAAGAAGATGATGAGGCAGAAAGACTATGGCTTGAGCTTACTGATATTCCTAAAGAGAGGATTGTAAGGCTTGGTGCAAAGGATAACTTCTGGCAGATGGGTGATACAGGTCCCTGTGGACCCTGCTCTGAGATAATAATTGACCAGGGTCCTGAGGTGGGCTGTGGAAAACCAGACTGTAGAATCGGATGTGACTGCGATAGGTATCTTGAGCTCTGGAACCTTGTATTCATGCAGTACAACAGGGATGCCTCAGGTAACCTGACACCACTTCCAAAACCTTCTATAGATACAGGCATGGGCCTTGAAAGGATTACAGCAGTCCTTCAGGGAAAGTATAATAATTTTGATACAGACCTCTTTGAGACCATCATAGAAGCCATAAGCTCACTCACAGGTGTGACTTATCATAAATCAAAAGAGACTGATGCCTCTCTGAGGGTAATTGCAGATCATATAAGGGCAACGGTATTTCTTATGTCAGAGGGGCTTATCCCTTCAAATGAAGGAAGGGGATATGTCCTGAGGAGGATTATCAGGCGTGCTTCCAGGCATGCCCATCTGCTGGGTAAAGAAGAGCCTGTTCTTTATAAACTCATTGACAGTGTCATAGATACCTTTGGTGATACCTATCCTGAGCTTAAAGCAGCCCGTGAAAGGACAGAAAAATTCCTGAGACTTGAGGAGGAGAGATTTTTAAAGACCCTTGATCAGGGCACAGGACTTCTTGAGGAGCTTATAGAAAGATTAAGAGTTCAGGGCATAAAGATCATTCCCGGTGAAGAATTATTCAGACTTTATGATACCTATGGATTCCCTGTTGACCTTGCAAGGGACATAGCCATTGATTCAGACTTCTCTATAGATGAAGAAGGATTCCTTAGAGAGATGGCAAGGCAGAAAGAAAAGGCAAGGCAGGCATGGCAGGAAGAGGACCTCACCGTCCCGTCAATCTATAAGGAGATCTCACAGACAGAATTCATCGGCTATGAAAGACTTTCAGCACAGGTTAAGGTGATTGAAATACTCAGGGATGGAGCACCTGTAGAATCCTTGAGGGAGGGGGAGGAAGGCATTATTTTTCTTGACAGGACTCCCTTTTATGGAGAATCCGGGGGACAGGTTGGTGACAGGGGAAGACTCACAGGTGATTCAGGCATTGCAGAGGTGATGGATGCAAAGAAACCCTATAAAGGGCTTATAGCCCATTATGTAAGGATAAAGGAAGGAATGATATCAAAGGATGAGCAGGTAAGGGCTGAGGTTGACGAATCCTTAAGAAGGGCTACCATGAAAAACCATACAGCAACTCATCTTCTTCACAGGGCATTGAGGGATGTCCTTGGTGAACATGTAAAACAGGCTGGTTCACTTGTGAGTCCTGATAGATTGAGATTTGATTTTACCCATCCTGCCCAGCTTGAGGATGAAGAGATAATGGAGATTGAGGAGCTGATTAATAACTGGATACTTGACAACCTTCCTGTAAGGACCACCATTACATCCCTTGATGAGGCTATAAAACTTGGTGCCATAGCCCTTTTTGATGAAAAATATGGTGATACTGTAAGGGTCGTGGAGGTAGCAGGAGTGAGTAAGGAACTCTGCGGTGGAACCCATGTAAGGGCAACTGGTGATATAGGAAGCTTTGTCATAATCTCAGAGGGCAGCGTAGCCTCAGGTATAAGGAGGATAGAGGCCCTGACAGGCATGAATGCCTATAATTACCTCAGGGATTCAAGTTTAAAGCTAAGGGAGCTCTCAAGGCTCCTCGGCAGTCCGGAACCCCTTGAGAGACTGAAGAACCTCCTTGATTCACAGAAGGAGATGGAAAAAGAACTCAGGTTACTGAGGCAGAAATTACTTTCAGTAGAGGCTGTGAATGCCATTGAGAGGGCAAGGGATATAAATGGTGTAAAGGTTCTTTCCATGAGATTTGATGGGCTTGAGGCAAAGGACTTAAGGCTGCTTGGAGATCAAATTCGTGACAGATTAAAATCAGGGATAATCATCCTTGGCTCTGTCCTGAATGGTCAGGCATCCCTTATAACAATGGTAACAAAGGACCTTCAGAACAGGTTTCACGCTGGTGAGATTCTTAAAGAGATAGCAGAGATGGCAGGTGGCAGGGGTGGCGGGAAGGTAGATACAGCCCAGGGAGGCACAAAGGAGATAGATAAACTTGACAGGGCACTTGAACTGGCTTATGATGTAATTAGAAAGAAGAAAAAATGAAGGAGGTAAAGTATGTCAGTCTTTGATGTTGTAAGGAAGGCACTTCTGGCAGGTATAGGTGTTCAGGAAAAGGTGAAGGAGTTTATTGATGAACTCATTAAAAAGGGTGAGCTTTCCGAGGCAGAGGGAGCAAAGCTGATCAGGGAATGGACAGAGAAGGCTGAAAAGTCCACTGAAGGCCTCAGACAATCCCTGACAGAGCTTGTCAACTCTACACTTGAAAAGATGAAGTTACCAACCAGAGAAGAGATAGAGAGGCTTGAAAAGAAGATAGACAGACTTTCTGAGAGACTGAAGAAGCTGGAGGGTGAGAAGGCAGAAGAAGTAGAATAATGCCCTTTTCCTTTCTGAGGCTCAGGAGAAGATATAAGGACATAATTCGTCTAAGTCAGATACTTTCTGTATTTTTCAAGTACGGATTTTATCAATTCATTGAACAGGTTAATCTTGCCAGATTCATACCCTTTCGCAAAAGGATTCTTGAGAAGTTTCCTTATATAGACAGGGCCTTCCCAGAAAGGCTAAGACATGCCTTTGAAGAGCTGGGTCCGTCCTTTATAAAGCTTGCCCAGATACTATCAGCAAGACCTGACCTTATAACCAAACCCTATGCTGATGAATTCAAGAAACTTCAGGATGAGGTTCCTCCTTTCAAATTTGAAGAGGTAAGGACCATCATCCAGCAGGAACTCGGTGCACCTGTAGAGGAGATATTCAGGGAATTTGAGGTAAGGCCCATTGCTGCTGCCTCCATAGCACAGGTTCATGGTGCGACCTTAAAGAGTGGAGAGGCCGTGGTTGTAAAGATCCAGCGGCCACGCATCAAGGAGATCATTGAGACAGACATAGATATCATGAGATTTATTGCTGAGCGTATGGAGCGGTATATGCCAGAGGCTGAATTTTTTAATCCCATGGGAATTGTTAATGAATTTTCCAGGACAGTGAGAAGGGAACTCAATTTTAAGGAGGAGGCAAGGAATCTCAACAGATTCAGAAGGAATTTTGAGGGGCACAGGTATATTTATATACCAAGGCTTTATCCTGAATATCTTACAGAAAAGATTATAGTTATGGAGAGGATATATGGTGTCCGTATAGATAGCATTGCTGATATAGAGAGACTTGGTTTTGAAAGGACTCATATTGCAAGGATTGGACTTGAGGCATATCTGAAGATGATATTTGAAGATGGCTTTTTTCATGCAGACCCGCATCCAGGCAATATCTTTATTATGCCTGATGGAAGGATAGGGCTCGTTGATTTCGGGATAGTGGGGTATCTCACACCTGAGCTGATGGAGAGCCTTGCCCATGCCTTCATATCACTTGTAAAACAGGATTTTGATACCCTTATAGAGCAATATATTGACCTCGGATTTGTTTCAGAAGAGATGGATATAGAGAGCTTTAGAAGGGAATTCAAGGCAGATCTCATGGATTTCCTCGTTCCTCTTTATGGTGCCTCCATATCAGAGATAAATTTTTCAGAATACCTTGACACCCTCACACATCTTGCCATAAAGCACAAGCTCAGGATACCATCAGATTTTCTCCTTGTTAATAAATCTCTGCTGATACTTGATTCCATTGCCAGGGAGCTTGATCCATCCTTTAATTTTATAGAAGTTGCAGAGCCCTATGCCTCTAAACTGATTCGTTCCAGATACAGTCCAGGAAGGCTTTATGAGAGGGCGAGAAGAAATCTTGATGAATTTACTGCCTTTGCCACAGCCACTCCAAGGCAGCTCAGGCTTATCCTGAGAAAGACCCTCAGGGATGAGTTGAACTTTAAGATAACCCATCTCGGACTTGAGAGGTTTATAAGGGACATTGACAGGTCAGCAAACAGGCTCTCTTTCAGTATAATAGTGGCAGCCCTTATACTGGGCTCATCAATATTGACACTTTCAAGTGTTGGAGGAAAGATATTTGATATGCCTCTATTTGGAGCTATTGGATTTTTAATGGCCTTTGTCCTTGGTGTGTGGCTTTTAATCTCCATAATACGTTCAGGAAGGCTTTAGATGAAGATCTGTGAGATATATCCTGCTATTCAGGGTGAATCCACCCATTCTGGACTTGTCTGTACCATTGTGAGACTTTCAGGCTGTAATCTGAGATGTACCTACTGTGACACAACCTATGCCTTTGAGGAGGGTTATGAGATGTCTGAGGCAGATATTATTAATGAGATCAGCCTTATAGGGATTAATCTCGTGGAGATAACAGGAGGTGAGCCCCTTCTTCAGAAAGAGGTTCTCAGACTCATAGAGAGATTAATTAATGATGGCTATACAGTGCTTGTAGAGACAAATGGTTCCATGGATATAAGGGAGATTGACAGAAGGGCAATAATTATTATGGATATCAAGACACCTGGTAGTGGTATGGCTGATAAGATGAATTTTTCAAATCTCTATTATCTTAGAAAGGAGGATGAAGTCAAGTTCGTTCTTACAGACAGGGCTGATTACGAATGGTCAAAGGAGATAGTGGCGAAATATAAATTAATCGATAAATGTAATGTCCTTTTCTCTCCTGCTTATGGGATACTTCATCCGCAGGCCCTTGCTAAATGGTTAATAGAAGATAAGCTGGCAGTTAGATTGAATATACAACTTCATAAGTATATATATGGAGAAGGTGTGAGAGGGGTCTGAGGTGCCAAATCCTAAAGCTATACAGCGTGGGGGTAAAGCTTTGCTTTACCCCCAACCCACGAAATAGTGTAAGGTTGAATCACTATCGACAGGCACTACAATCCTCTCATTCTTTTCAGGAATTCCCTGTAGAGACTTATCTCATGGACAAGATTCTGACTGAAGATCTCAGAATCATCAATCTCAGATAGTCTCCAGTAGCGGACCTCTTCTATCTCCTCAGGATTGAATTTAATCTCACCCTCATAGAGGCAGTGATGGGTATAGACAAGTTCAGATTCGTAATTATTTGAATGTATATAAGAATAGATGAACTCAGGCATTATTCCTTTAATGCCAAGCTCCTCTTCCATCTCTCTGAGGACAGCCTCTTCAATTGTCTCTCCTGCATTTATATGGCCTCCCACAGAGGTATCCCATCTGCCCGGAGCTACATCCTTCTTAGCAGACCTTTTCTGAAGAAGTAGTTCACCCCTGCTGTTAAAGACAAGGACATGGGTTACCCTGTGAAGGAGTGAGGGATTGCCATGCACCTTTGACCTGAGTTCCCTGCCTATTATCTCACCTTTGTTATTGACTATCTCAAGATACTCATCAGTCGTCATGCCATTTGCCTTTTCCCTTTGGCTTTTTCTCTTTGTGTTTTTCCCTTTTATGTTCCTTTATTTCCTTATCCATCACAACGAACTTTTTACCATGACCTTTCATTTTTATAACCTCAGCAGGTGGGATCCCATGATATTCTGAGATAAATCTGAGATTAACAAGATTCACTATGTCATCATCATCAAGTCTTATGAGTTTCCATTTATGTCTTGGATATTTTCTGTAGTAGCCATAGGCCTTACCATAGGGTGGTCCAACTATAACTGTTTCTTCAACAGGTATATAGTATACCTCTGGCCCGATTCCATAATGAAGAGAGATATCCATCCAGGAATATCCTGAAAGCCGCATCTTTATGATAACCTCAGGAGCCACCCTTGCCCTTTTTGCTATGAAAAAAAACAACAGGAAGCTCATCATCATCTATCCCCTTTTCTCTTATTATTACCTCCTTTTCTGGCACCCTGTAGTAATTACTTACTGAAAAGGAAAATCCACCTCCTTCCTCGCTTACAGAGAGATTGAAGTCATAGCCTGCATAAGTAAGCACCGGTATGAACAGAACTACCAGTGCACTGATCAGGGTTGATAGCTTACTCTTTTTCATCTTCCCTCCTTGAAATTAAGGTTTCAAGTTAAAATTGCCAGACCAGCTACCTCTATTATATCAGAAGATAATGTAATTGAGCGACAGTTTCCATTTGCCCTGTAATCTGCCATTAGAAATTTATAGCCTTTAATAAAACTGGCAGTCTGCCGAAAAAGGCTTTACCTGCGACACCTTAGTGTAATACTATTAATAAGCTTACTATACATAACTAACTTCACCTTTTGGATGAAGACTTTTTGCTACAAAATAAATAAAATTTGTCGCATTGTAAAGACCTTGAGGCAGACTGCCAGTTTTCTAATGGCAAAATAGAGTCAGTCCTAACTGCCGATAGGAATGGCGGGGGATGCCGATATTTTGGGGTTCACGGGGTGAAGCTTGTCTTCACCCCGTGCTCTAATGGCTTTACCTGCGACACCTTAATAGAGCAGTAGAGCAATGAGGTAGCCGCAGGCTTCAGCCTGCGATAAATGGTGGAAATACAAAAAAACGCAAGCTAAAGCTTGCGGCTACCAGCTGCTTTATAGTGACACCTTAAAAGTGCGACAGAGCGACAGTACGACAGCGCGGCAGAACGACAGAACGAGGGATTGTAGGGGCAATTCATGAATTGCCCCTA
>CALJEL010000030.1 GCA_938074335.1 uncultured bacterium
ATTGTTGCAGCAAGTGGCACGCTTGATAAGGCCTATGCTGCCCTTGTGATTGCCTCAACAGCAGCTACCCTTGATGCAGATGTAAGAATCTTCTTTGCCTTTGGTGGAATAAATATTATCCATAAGGAGATGAGCAAAAAGATCGCCCCACCACCAGGAATGGAGGTCCTTCCAGAACTTATTAAAAATATAAAATGGGCAAGTCTTCCTGAGATGCTTCAGATGGCCTCGGATGCAGGTGTGAAACTTATTGCCTGCTCTGCTACGATGCAGATGCTTGGATATAAAAAAGAAGACCTCATCGATGGAGTTGAGATTGCCGATGCAGATAAATTCGTAGAGTTTGCCCTGGAGGCTCAGAGCAGCCTCTTCATATAATCCTCCCCCTCTTTAAATGCAGGTTGAGGTTCAGGCTCAGAGCCTGTCTCAACCTGATTTTTTTATTTCAGGGTCAATCCCTGGGTTAGGTTCTTCTGGTAAAATTCTATTTATGAATAAATATGTGATTATCCTCCTTGGACCAACCTGTGTAGGAAAGACAGAGGTCTCTATACTTCTTGCTGAGAGGCTCAATACAGAGATTATAAGTGCTGACTCTATGCAGATCTACAGGGGCATGGACATCGGGACAGCAAAGCCTTCCTTAGAATTAAGACAGAGGATAACTCACCATATGATAGACATATGTGAGCCTTCCGAAGAGTATAGCACAGGCAGGTATATAGAAGAGGTAAAAAAAATAATTGATAAACTCCATATGCAAGGAAAGATTCCCCTTGTGGTGGGAGGGACAGGCCTTTATATCAGGGCAATGACAGGAGGACTTTTCCCAGCTGTTTCTGCTCAGTGGACCTTGCGTGAGGAACTTAGCAGGCTTGAGGATGAACAGCCGGGATACCTCTATCAGTATCTCAAAGAACTTGACCCTGAAGCTGCCTTAAAGATAATGCCAGGAGACAGAAGAAGGCTTATAAGGGCTATTGAGGTCTGTCTCCTGATGAAAGGAAAGATATCAGAACTCCAGAAGGAACTGACAAGGCCGCTACCCTATAAATTTATAAAAATAGGTTTGACCAGACAGAGAAAAGAGCTTTACAGACTCATAGAGGAAAGGGTGGACAGGATGCTTGAGGCAGGCCTTATTGATGAGGTCAGGTGGCTTTTAGGGCAGTCTCCCTCAAGGACAACGCTTCAGGCAATTGGCTATAAAGAACTAATTGGATACTTAAATGGAGAGGTGACCCTGGGGGAGGCGGTGAGATTAATCAAAAAGAGGACAAAGCTCTATGCAAAGAGACAATTCACATGGTTTAAAAAGGAGCCAGATATAAGGTGGATTGATGTGACAGGTGCAGGCGATCCATCAGAGATTGCCCGGCTGGTATATAAAGAATTGAGAATACAGATCGAAGGGGAGGTGCTATAACCTCAGTCTCAGGGCAGTCCTTATTGCCTCTATCATGCTTGATGGATTTGCAATACCCTTCCATGAGATATCATAGGCAGTGCCATGGTCAGGGGAGGTCCTTATTATTGGGAGGCCTATTGTTATATTTACTGCCCTTTCAAAGGCAATAAGCTTTAATGGTGCAAGACCCTGGTCATGATACATGGAGACAACTATGTCAAATTCTCCATGAATAGCCCTGTAAAAGATTATATCAGGCGGAAGGGGTCCGTTCACATCTAAACCCAGGGCCTTTGCCTTCTCAATTGCTGGAAGTATAACCCTCTGTTCTTCATCTCCAAAGAGCCCTTCCTCTCCAGCATGAGGATTGAGGCCAGCAACACCAATCCTTGGAGAATCAATTCCAAAGCTCTCAGTTGCCTTCTTTGCAAAAAGGATAGTCTTGAAAACCTTCTCCTCTGTAATCAGTGAAGGTACATCCCTTAATGCCACATGAATGGTGGTAAGTATTACTTTAAGCTCTCTGCCTGGAAATTTCTCTGAGGCTGGTGCATAAAAGACCATGGCCACATCCTCTGCACCTGTGAGTTCCTTAAGCATCTCTGTATGACCTGGCCATTGATAACCTGCCATCTTAAGTGAGGTCTTTGATATCGGTGCTGTTACAATCCCGTGAACAATTCTATTCATTGAAAGTGCTGTGGCAAGTTTTATGTATTCAACTGAGGCATGGCCACCTTCTAAGGAAGGTATGGATTTTTTGAAATCCTGAAGCATACCCATATCAATGCCATAGAGCCTGAAGGGTGAAGGAGTGAATGAGGTAATCTCCTCAGGCTTTATGTAAACTATATCTACCTCTTCCTTTAATAAACCCGATGCCTCCTCAATAACTATCCTGTCACCAATTATAATTGGTATAAAGTCTTCTTCCCAATCTCTGACCGAAGACCTGAGCCTCTGGACTGCCTTCAGTGCCACTTCAGGTCCTATGCCTCCGGGGTCACCTGTGGTTATTGCAAGCTTTTTCATTATCAGTTATTATAATAACCTATGTTTTCACCTCAAAGACAGTTTGAGATTATAAAAAGGGGTGCTATTGAGATAATCCTTGAGCGTGAGCTTCTTGGGAAGCTTGAACGCTCTTATAAAGAGAACAGGCCCCTTACTGTAAAGGCTGGGTTTGATCCCACTGCACCAGATATCCATCTTGGTCACACAGTGCTTCTTGAAAAAATGAGACAAATTCAGGAACTTGGACACAGGGTGGTATTTTTAATTGGTGATTTTACAGGCATGATAGGTGATCCCTCAGGGAAGAGTGAGACCAGAAAACCCCTTACAAGGGAAGAGGTCCTTGAGAATGCAAAGACCTATAAGGAGCAGATATTCAAGATACTTGATCCAGAAAAGACAGTGGTTGAGTTCAATTCGCACTGGTTTTCAAAGATGAATGCTGAGGACCTGATAAGGCTTGCCTCCCGTTATACTGTTGCAAGGATGCTTGAAAGGGACGATTTCAAGAGTAGATTCCTGAGCCAGACACCTATAAGTATCCATGAATTTATCTATCCATTAATACAGGGATATGACTCTGTTGTTTTAAAGGCAGATATTGAGCTTGGTGGCACAGATCAGAAATTCAATCTTGTTGTTGGAAGGGAGCTTCAGAAGGAATATGGACAGGAACCACAGGTGATCATTACCATGCCACTACTGGAAGGCACTGATGGTGTAAAGAAGATGTCAAAGAGCCTTGGCAATTATATAGGCATAAATGAGGCTCCAGAGGATATGTTTGGAAAGCTGATGTCCATAAACGATGAATTAATGCTCAGGTATTATGAGCTTCTAAGCCATATATCCAATGAAGAGCTCGAGGCATTAAAAAAGGGCATTAAGGATGGTAAGGTCCATCCAATGGAGGCAAAGGAGAGACTTGCCTTTGAGATAGTGGAAAGATACCATGGTAAGGAAAAGGCCATAAGGGCAAGGGAGTATTTTGACAGGGTAATAAGGAAAAAAGATATACCAGAAGATATACCTGTTTATGAGACAAAAGAAGAGGAGCTATGGCTTCCAAAGATACTCAAAGACTCAGGTCTTGTGAAGAGCACCTCAGAGGGAAGGCGGCTGATAATACAGGGAGCGGTGGAGGTAAATAATGAGGTAATAAAAGATCCAGACCGGAGGTTTCCTGCAGGAGAATTTCTCATCAGGATAGGTAAGAGGAGATTTCTCAGGGTGAAACCAAAGGATTGACTGAAGGATGTTCCTTCCTCGCTACTCCTGCAACAGCAATCTGATTAAGTGTTTTTATCTTCTTTATGTATAATCCAGCCTCTTCAAGGACTTTCTTAAATTCCTCAAGGCTGAACATGCCACCTTCGGGATGTCTTGTGAGGATCCTTACAGGAAGGCTTTCAAGAAAGGGTCTTAAGGGTTCTTCAAAAAAGAAATCTCCAGAGGGTTTAAGGACCCTTGAGACCTCCCTGATTCCTTTCTTCCAGTCTTCAAGGTGATGAATAACACCTGTGGAAAAGACTGCATCAAAGCTCTGATCTGGAAAATCAAGTGCCATGGCATCACCAGTCCTGAACTCTATCCTTTCTTTTAATTCACCCTTAAGAAGCCTCTTTGCCCTTTCAATATTTCTGGGATCTATGTCAATGGCGATGATCCTTTCAGGCCTGAATGTATTAAGGATAGCAATAGCACCTGTTCCCCTCCCAGCTCCTATCTCAAGGCAGAGATTGTAAATTCTTTCTTCAGACATCCTCTTAAGCATGGGTATTTCAAAGACCCTTTGAAGGAATGACCTCAGGGGATTCATGACGATGAGCCTTTCAATGAGGTTCAGTTCCATAAAGTAAGTATAGCATTTTGAGATGCCTGAAAGAGGCTATATCACAGCACCTATCACTCATCAGATGAGCAATGATTCGTTTTTCATTTAGACGGCGATTCCATTATAAATTTTAAAAAGGCTGATGTATAATAAGTTATGAGTATCAGGGAAAGGTATTATGCCTATATCTTCTGGGATTATCCTGAGATAGAATCCCTTGCCAGGTCTGTTTCGAGGGATGAGTTCAGGAGATTTATTGAAAGTCTCAGAAATAATGATCCGATAAGATTCAATCTCATATTGAGGAGATTCCTGGAAAGGGCTCGTCTTCAGGACCTTTTTTTTCTTTTTTGATTGTGAGACCATAATGCTCGGGCTTGAAAAATTCCACCTGTGGACTAACCTCTCACCTATCAGGCTTCATGCCATAAAACATGCCGTTGAGTTTATGAAAAGAAGAACAGAAGCTATTCATGGCTAATATTTCTGAATTTAAGAATGCCTACGAAAATCCCTTTCAAAGAGAACTCCTTTATAGTGCGACAGTGCGATAGTGCGACAG
>CALJEL010000031.1 GCA_938074335.1 uncultured bacterium
CAGTAGAGCAGCAGTCCTTATTAAGGATATTTTATCATGCACTGTTGCTCTGTTTATTAGCTACTGCTCTGCTGCGCTGCCGCTCTGTTGCTCTAAGAAGACTTTGAGGCAGACTGCCAGTTTTCTAATGGTAAAATAGAGATTCCTTGTGTGGTATTGAAATGTCATACATAATTACTATTTCACATATTTTGTGGTTTTAGACTCTTCATCTTTTTTGCTATTGATTCCTTTGCAATTTGTCTTCTCTATGGATAATTTAAGGATGGAATATTTACCGGTTTCTTTTTCTCCTTGGCAGTATTTTAATGTACTGTCTTTCATTGAGAAGGTCATCTAATTTCTTCTCCTTTATTAGAATATCGTTCTCGTCAGATACAGTTGCCCCTGTAATAATTTGGTCTTTGTAAAGAATGAAGATTCTATTATTTTCTAATAACATACCTCCACTTTTGACTTTGCAAAAGAGAGTTTTTTATCCAAGTGTGACATTTTAAAATAGTAACATTACACAAAAAGAAAGCCCTTGACAAAAAATTTTTTTTAAATTATTATATGATTAACTGCTCATATAATCATAAAGGAGTTAATGGGTTGAAGAAGACTGAGGAATTAAAGGCAGAGATATTAATGGCCCTCGGGCATCCGAATCGGATCCGGATAGTGGAGAGCCTCCGTGAGGGTAAAAAATGCAACTGTGAGCTTGTGGTTGAGCTGGGATTAGAACAGTCTAATCTTTCAAGACATCTTAAGGTTCTTATTGAGGCCGGGATATTAATATCATGGAGAGAAGGAGTAAGGATGAGTTACAGAATTGCCGATAAGAGGATTTATGAAATCCTTGAGCTGGCTGGCATAATTGCCAGAAGCAATATTGAAATGAAAGCGAAGGCATTAAAAGGAGCATGACATGATTAAAGAACTTTTTGTTGCAGGACTGATGGCTTTAAAAGATTATATTGCCACACATGTGCTGACATGTCTTATCCCTGCCTTTTTACTGGCAGGTGCGATGGTTACATTCATAAACCGTGTGGCAATCTTAGAGTATCTTGGAGAAAAGGCAAACAAACTCAAGTCATTTCCACTGGCAGGTGTATCAAGCTTTCTGCTTGCTGCCTGTTCATGCACAGTCATACCTGTTGCCAGTGGTCTTTATTATAGCGGGGCAGGCATCGGGGTTGCTTTTATCGTCCTCTGGGTAGCACCTGCAGCCAATATCCTTGCACTCATCTATACTGGAAGTATCCTTGGTGGCAAGATAGTTATCTCAAGGATAATCGCAGCCCTTCTTATGGCCTTTATCGTGGGATGGGTGATGACCATATTTTTTGGGAAAGAAAATCAGAACCTGACCTACCAGAAGGCAGAGGACACAAGGTCTGCAATTGTTGACAAAAAAGAGGCAATTCTTATTTTATTAATACTCCTTTCCTTACTGTTACCAAATTACCTTGTAAGGAGCGGGCCCTATCTGAATAAGGTCCTTATATGGGCTGTCTCCACAGCTGTCATGGCAGTATATGCACTAAGGGTCTTAGCAAAGGAAAGATTAAAGCAGTGGCTCATGGAGAGCTGGTGGTTTGTCAGGATCATCTTTCCATTGCTTTTAGGCGGCGTATTCCTTGTAGGAATAATTGGGAAGATACTTCCAGAGGAATGGATCAGGAATTTTTTTGGTGGCAACGGGATAGTAGCTTCATTTATTGCCACATTAATAGGTGCAGTAAGTTACTTTGCAACCATGACAGAGGCACCATTTGTGGATACGCTTATGAAACTTGGCATGGGAAAGGGGCCAGCACTTGCGCTGCTCCTTACCGGACCAGGTTTAAGCCTGCCAAACTGGCTTGCCATAGCAAGGGTTTTTGGAGTTAAAAAGTCCTTTGTTTATGTGCCTACCATAGTTGTTCTTGGAACACTGGTGGGCTGGTTTTTTGGAAACTTTATCTTATAGGGAGGTAAAACATGAAGATAGTAGTTGCCGGACCTGGTTGTCCGAGATGTTTTGCAACAGAAAAGAATGTAAAGGATGCCTGTGCCCAGTTGAATCTTAATGCTGAGATAACCCATGTCTTTGATGTGAAGGAGTTTATAAAGCTCGGCGTAAGGATGACACCGGCTGTGATTGTAGATGGAAAGATAGTGGTATCTGGAAAGATTCCATCAGTTGAAGAGCTGAAAGAGATATTCTCGAACCTTGGCGGTAAATAATCCTCTGGTTTAATACCATGAATGAAGAATTCTTTATTACAGCGGGGCTTTTTGTCCTTTCAATCGTCTCCGGTATGCTCGGTCTCGGCGTTGCCTTTGCAGCAATTCCTTTTCTCGGATTGTTTCTGCCCGACCTTGTGCATCAGGTTCAGCCTTTGAGTCTTCTTTTAAACGGTGTTACCGCATTCCTTGCCACAATTGGATTCTCCAGAAGCGGCTATGTTGACTGGAGGAGGGCCATTACCCTGGCGATTATTACTACTCTGTTTGCCCCTGCTGGTGCATACCTCGTTCAGTTTATCAAACAGACTTATGTGTGGTTTGTATATTTTGCATCTGTTATTTATCTGGCATACAGACTCTTTAAACCTGTTAAAGAAAGGACAGGCAGTGAAAATTTCAGGCTTGCACTTATACTTGCAATACCTATTTCAATCCTCAGCGGTTTTCTTGGTGTAGGACCAGGATTTCTTCTCATGCCAACACTTATCCTTGTGGGTTTTCACTCCAAACAAGCCGCAGGTATAACTGCCTTTGCGGTGACACCTCCTTCATTTTCTGCTCTTATACCACACATTCCAGCAGCGGAGTGGAATGCAAACCTGATATTGCCACTTATTATTGCAGGAGCAGCCGGCTCATTTATCGGAGCAAGGCTAACAAGTCTTTATGTGCCGGGCAATAAGATAAAGCAAATCTTTGGAATCCTGATTGTCCTTGTTACTTTGTATAAAATCTACACTCTAATTAGATAGAAGGAGGTTGTGATGTTGAAGAGGGTGTTTTTAGTTATATCAATAGTCTTTGTGTTCTATGGATGCAGCAATGCAGGCAGTATTGATGATGTGTTGAATAGGGCTAAAAAAGAAGGTAAGGTTGTTATGCTTGAGCTTGGCTCAGTGGGCTGCATACCCTGTGAGCAGATGAAGCCAGTAATGGAGAGGTTAAGAAGGGACTACAAAGGAAAGCTTGAGGTGATCTTTATAGATGTGAGGGTTGATCGCAAGAGTGCACAGAGATTTGGGGTCTTTATGATACCAACACAGGTCTTTCTTGATAAAGATGGCAGGGAGTTTCACAGGCATATAGGCTATTATCCCTATGAAGAGATTGTGCCTGTACTTAAGAAGGTGGGTTTATAGTGGAATCACTATTCTCTAACATCCAGCATATTATCCAGAATCAGCATGGTCTCGCCTTTATTGCTGTTTTTATCGGAGGCATTATTTCTGCAGCAAGCCCCTGTGTGCTTGCTGCCATTCCATTGATAATTGGCTATGTTGGTGGCTATTCAGGGGGAGATAAAAAGAGGGCAGCCCTTTTCTCCCTGATATTCGTTCTCGGGCTATCCATCACATTTACAATTCTTGGAGTTGCAGCATCAGTAATGGGACAGCTTCTTGGATTTATGGGCAGGTGGCTTTATATCGGGCTTGCCATTATAGCTGTATTGATGGGACTTCAACTTATGGGTATAATCTCAATTCCCCTGCCATTTCAGAGCACAAGGGATCTCAGGACAAAGGGATTGCTTGGGGCCTTCCTGCTCGGTCTTCTTACAGGCACGGTCTCATCTCCTTGTGCAACGCCTGTCCTTGCCGTTATCCTTGCCTATGTATCCACCCAGGGCGATGTCCTGTACGGAGGCCTGTTACTCTTTGTATATGCCATTGGACATTGTGCATTGATATTCATTGCAGGGCTTTCAATAGGATTGACAGAAAGTATTGTGAGTTCAAGAGGCATCAGGAATTTTTCTCTTTATTCCAGGCGATTCAGTGGAGCCTTGCTCATAGTAGCTGGCATCTATCTGGGTATAACAAACCTATGAGGTGAAAATATGAAGAGATTTTCAGTTATATGCAAATGCTGGTGGACAGGAGGTTAAGATAAATGATTCACAGGTTTCTGGCATTAACAAATTAACTAAAAGCAGGAGGAATAGATGAAAGAATTAAATGAGTATTTAGAGATAGCCTTAAAGTTTCATGGCCATAAATGCCCTGCTATGCCTATGGGGCTCAGGGCAGGGCTTGCAGCAATGAAGGCACTTGGCGTCGAACGTTCCAGTCCTCATCTGGCTTGGCTTCGATTCAAAAAAGGCATCAGCAACCACTGCCTTTGTGGTTGTCTTTTCATCGCTTGCCGGTTTTCTGGGTCATGCCACAATAGGCAACATTAACTGGAGACTTCTGTCATTTGCAGCCACAGGCTCGGTAGCAGGTGCTTTACTCGGCTCATGGCTCATGCACTGGAAACTCAACCAAAGACATGTAAAGAAGGTGATTGGCCTTGTCCTTTATGCAATAGCGGCGAAGATGTTATGGGAAGTGTTTTAAAAAACTTAAAGAGTTAAAACAATATCTGTTCAGGATATATTGAAAGACTCGACACAAAGATTGAAAAAGGTGATAAGATAGAAGTAAAGGGCTCAAGGATCACCATTGATGGTAAACCTACCATCATTGCTGCTGAGGTGAGAAAAGGAGACAGTGTCCTAATTCTAAGGGACAGTGCAGGCATCCCTGTGTGGGCAGGCTGGAGGAGGTAAATTTAAGATTTAAAGTTAATGTTCAAAGTTTAAAGTTTAATAGGCCCTGTTTTGAGCCGGGCAGGGCTTGTTAAGGAGGTGCAAGATTATGCCTGATGTTATCCACGACTTCCTGAAAAAAGTGGTTGCCTTTAATAATCTTTCTGATGACATAATCGACGACATAAAAAACATCTTTATAAAAAGGTCTTTAAAAAAGATACCGTGATTTATCATGAAGGATGATCAGGGCTATCTGTGCTGTCAGTTATCTCAGTCTGAGTTGTCATCTATGGCAGGCATATGCAGAGAGACTGTTTCAAGGATAATTAAACAATTTAAGGAAGATAATCTCCTTGATGTTAAACGTTCTAAAATACTCATCAAGGACATTGAAAGATTTAAATCATGCTATTTGAATAAAATATATGTAAAGTAAACAAAGGAGTATGAATGGGCATTAACACTCAAAGACGCCTGTTATTAAGCCTGGCAGTTTTATCTGTAATCTTTATTGCTGAGGTAATAGGTGGCATAATGAGCAGAAGCCTTGCCCTTCTGAGCGATGCAGGACATGTCTTTACAGATGCCTTTGCCCTGCTGTTAAGTCTTGTTGCAGCTACGCTTATGAAAAAACTGCCTGATTACAGGGCTACATATGGGTATCAGAGGATGGGAATACTTGCAGCATTTATAAACGGCGTGAGCCTTGTTGTAATAGCGCTGTTTATCTTCGTTGAGGGATATAAAAGGTTTAAGTCTCCCCTCCAGATAGATTCGGAGCTAATGCTTGCTGTAGCCACAGCTGGCTTAATAGGCAATCTCATCATGGCATGGATACTCGGGCATAAACATGAGGATTTAAACATCAAAAGCGCATGGCTTCATGTAATAGGCGACACAATATCTTCTGTGGGTGTAATTGCTGCAGCACTTATTATAAAATTCACAGGCTGGCTTATGGTTGACCCCATAGTCAGCGGATTGGTTGGAATCATAATAATTATAGGCGGAGGCAGGGTTATAAAGGAGTCGCTCTGGATATTCCTTGAGTTAAGTCCCGCAGGATTCAGGGTTGATAAAATCACAGAGTCGCTTTTAAGGATACAGGGAGTCCTGAATATTCATGATGTTCATATATGGTCAATAGGACACGGTATACCAGCATTTTCTGCTCATATTCAAATACCTGATCAAAAGATAAGTGAAGCCGATAGCATAAGAAAAAAGATAGAACATGAGCTTGAGCATTTTGGTATTCGGCATAGCGTAATCCAGATGGAATGTGCCGGATGCGATGAAAGGGGATTATACTGCAATATCAATGCAGCCAGCATCACGGGACACAAACATTAATGAACAAAAGTGCAAAATATGGATATCAAGTGGCACTGTTGATGAATCAAAGTGTACAGACTGCGAAGCCATTTTATAAAGGCGTGGAAGAACTCAAAGAGAGGATGAAGGTTTAACCATGATAAATCTTATCCTGGAGGTATCGAAAAAGGATGAAGAAATCGGGAGATTACTTGAGCGTGTAAAGGAGTATGCAGAGGTTTATATCCTTGCAAAGAATCGCCAGAAGGGCTGTAATGGCATGGGAGAGGTGGCAACACTGAGGGACGAATTTAATAGTGTGCTTGAAGAGCTCATCAGATATTGCAGGGAAAGGGGTTACATTGGAGATGTTATTATTGATATTGATCAGTTTGCTCATGATATCCTGAAAATGGGATGAGATGAAAAGGGAAGGAGGATCAACTTAATAAAATAAAAACAGGAGAAGTGATCCTTCTCCTGTTGATTTCAGAAATCCGAAAAAGAGGATTATAGTATAAACTGAAACATTAACCTGTAGGTGTCAAAACTATCTGTCTTCTGAGGGGCGGGGAGACCCATCAGTCCTGTCTCTTTATCAAATTCTGTTTTGAGATATTCTCCGGTTATTCTGACATCCTGTTTTTTAATGTAATAGTTGATACCAATACCCGTCTGCTTTATCTTCTGATTATCAATTCCAAGCAGATGCGCAAATTTCCATGATTCATAAGATAGATAAGGCTGGATTTTACCATAAGAGCCAATTGTAAAAGGTGGCATATATGCCAGTTTTGCATACCATCCTTCTTTCTGTCCGTTTATGCCTGCTACAAAGCTATTCCTATCAGCTGGAGCCTTGTTTGTTTTATAGGCATCATCAAAGTCTATTTTCAGATACTGACTGCTCATTGTTACTACACCGAGATCTGTTGGATACTCAAACAAGAGATCCGCAGCATATGCCTTATAATCAACTGTCTCGTGCAAACTAATGTGTTAAAATATATAGTGTCTAATGAACTCCTTAATATAAGAGAACTTAGCTACACCGTTAACGGGAAAAAGATCATAAGAGACCTTTCATTAACAATCCATCGTTCAGAGGTACATGCACTTCTTGGTGCAAATGGTTCTGGAAAGTCAACGCTTGCCTATCTCATAATGGGATGCGATGGATACAGACCGACATCCGGTCAGATAATATTTGAGGGAAATGTAATAAATGACCTTAAAATCCATGAAAGGGCAAGACTCGGCATCACTATGGCATGGCAGGAGCCTGTGCGGTTTGAGGGAATTTCTATCAAGGATTATCTGACCATCAGGAATAAAGACATCGATCCATCCTATTACCTTAAGATGGTCGGATTGCATACAGAACTTTATCTCCACAGGATGGTTGATAAATTCTTGAGTGGAGGAGAAAGAAAACGGATAGAGCTTGCGTCAATACTTGCCTTAAATCCGAAACTGGCAATCCTTGATGAACCTGACTCAGGTATAGATATGCTTTCAACGCAGGATATTATTAATGTTATTAATGCCTTCAAAGAAAAGGGTTCTTCTGTTTTATTAATAACTCATAGAGAAGAAATCAGTCTTATAGCAGACAGGGCTTCACAGATATGTGGGGGAAAAATTATATGTTCTGGCAGCCCTCATGAAGTGGCAGAACATTACAAATCAAGGAAATGTTTTGTATGTGATGGAGAGATATGTAATATATAAAACCCCATTTTGCCGATACACTACTGGCAGGCTGCCTCACCATAGAGCGATAGTGCGACAGGTAGCCGCAGGCTTCCAGTCTGCGGCGATAAATGGTGAAAATACAAAAAAAGCATTGAACAGGCTGGAAGCCTGTTCTACCAGCTTGTGGCTACCAGCTTCAGGTGCCAGATCTGAAGTTAGTAGGGGCAACCCTTGCGGTTGCCCTCAAAAGGGTAGGGGCAAGCCCTACCCCTACTTCACTCCGTGCTGTAGCCTGCCAGTTTTGTTGAAAGGGGGTATCGGATTCTCTTAGCATTTTTCGGATAAAAATTGATTCTGTATTTATTTAAAAATTTTTGTGTTACAATAGATTATGAAGGTAACGATGGACGAAACAGAGCTTTTAAAACGGATAACCTTTAATCCTGAAATCTTCGGTGGAAAGCCTATTATCAGGGGTATGCGTATAGCGGTGGAGCATATTCTGGGGATGCTGGCAAGTGGTTCTTCTGTGGAAGAAATACTTGAAGGATATCCTTTTCTTGAAAGAGAAGATATCCAGGCATGTCTTGTTTTTGCTCACAGATTAGTATCTCATGAGAGATACGAACCTGCCCTCACTGAATAAATTATGAGATTTTTAGTGGATAGCTGTGTCTCAAGTTTTGCCGTTAGAGACTTGAGAGAGGCAGGATTTGAAGTGTTATGGATTCCGGAAAAGGGATATGATCCTGGTGATAAAGAAATAATTCAAAAGGCTTTTAGTGAAGATTATATCCTTGTAACCGCTGATAAAGACTTTGGAGATCTTGTGTTTGCCTTTAATAGGCCGTGCCCAACAATAATCAGACTTGTAAATATACCCGCAAAGGAACAGGGGAAGGTGCTCTTAAAAGCATTAAATAAATATCAGGCAGATATAAATAAAAAAGCGATTATCACTATTGAAAAATTTAGAGTCAGGGTTAAAAGAATCTTATAACAATGCAAAATAATAAAGTCCTTGAACAACTGCTGGTTGCTTTTAAGAATACAGGTGGTGAAATGGCAGTTTTTCATAACAGAGAGATAGCCCACCTTGCTGTTTCTGGTCATAAGATTCTGAGCATGAGGAATGTTGAGGGTCTGGAGGTGGAAGCAAGAGAAACCCTTCAGGGGATAAGTGCTAAGGTGATTGTTAAAGAGGGTGTAAAGATAAAGCATCCTGTGCACCTCTGTTTTGGTATCCTCCATGAGAAGGGCACCCAGAAGATAAAGATGGATGTAAGACTCGAGAAGGATGCATCAGCACATTTTATCGCCCACTGTATATTCCCTGAGGCACAAAAGGTGAAACATATTATGGAGGCAGTTGTGGATATCGGTGAAAATTCAGAGATGAGATATTCTGAGACTCATTATCATGGACTTTATGGAGGTATAGAGGTCATACCAAAGGCGGTCATAAGGGTCAAGAAGCGTGGCAGGTACTATACTGATTTTAATCTCCTTACTGGCAGGGTAGGAAGACTCTTTATTGATTATTCTTCAGAACTTGAAGAGGATGCAATAATTGAGATGGTGGCAAGGGTATTTGGACATGCCGATGATGATATAAAGATCAAGGAGAAGGCTATTCTTTCAGGTAAAAATGCAAGGAGCCTTATAAAGACAAGGGTTGCCCTTGAGGATGAGGCAAAGGCAGAGGTTACAGGCATCACCGAGGGAAATGCAGCCGGAGCAAGGGGGCATGTTGATTGCATGGAAATAGTGAAGGATAGAGCCATAGCAAGGGCAATTCCCATTGTGAATGTTAACAATCCACTCGCAAAGGTCACCCATGAGGCAGCCATTGGAAGTGTTGACAGGCGTCAGATGGAGACGCTTATGGCACATGGATTAACACCAGAAGAGGCAGTGGATGTGATTATTAAAGGAATATTAAGATAGATTTTATATGTAAAACCGGACAGAGATTAATCCCTTCCAAAATAGAGCAGTAGACCAGCAGACCAGCAGAGCAGTAGCACAGACATTCTTGTCTGTGGCTTACTAAGTAGTGCTACAGTGCGATAGATAAAGCAGCAGTGCAGTAGAGCAGACATTTCTTCAAACAGTTCAAACTGTTCAAACTGTTTAAGCTGCTGCTCTTCTGCGCTGTTGCTCTGCTGCTCTAAGAAGGCTTTGAGGCATCCCCCGCCATTAGAGCACTGGATGAAGACAAGCTTCACCCCGTGAACCCCGATGAAAATGCATTTCTATCAGCAAATTTAGGCTGTTAAGGATATGAAGAGTACAAGTATGCTAAAATAATATCTCTTTGAGAGGAAACCCATGAAGAAAGAAAAAAAAGAACCTGTAGAAGATGCTCAGAGATTCGAAAAAGATGCCCTGAGACTCCATGGTCTTTACAGGGGAAAGGTGGAGATACTGCCAAAATGTCCTATCAGAGGACTTGATGATTTTTCTATATGGTACACCCCGGGCGTTGCAGAGGTCTGTAGAGAGATAACAAGGTATAGAGAAAAGGTCTTTGAATACACTAACAGGGCAAACACCGTGGCCATCATAAGCGATGGCACAAGGGTGCTTGGGCTTGGCAATATAGGGCCTGAGGCAGCCCTTCCTGTCATGGAAGGAAAGGCAATTATTTTCAAGTATCTTGGAGGGGTGGATGCCTTTCCAGTTGTCCTTGATACCAGAGATGAAGATGAGATAGTTAAGGTCTGTAAATATATAGCCCCATCTTTTGGTGGTATTAATCTTGAGGATATTGAAAAGCCAAAATGTTTTTCCATCCTTGAGAGATTAAAAAAAGAGCTTGACATCCCTGTATGGCATGATGACCAGCAGGGTACAGCAACAGTAACACTGGCTGCATTGATAAATGCATTAAAGGTTGTTGGGAAAAACAAGGATGAAGTAAAGATTGCCATGATAGGTGCTGGTGCTGCAAATACCGCCACATTCAGATTACTTACACTTTATGGTATCCCTTCTGGAAATATAATAGTGGTAGACTCAACAGGGATATTAAACAGAGAAAGAACCGACCTCATGAATGATGAGGAAAAATGGAAGATCTGCACACTTTCCAACAGAGAAAACAGGCGTGGTGGAATAAAAGAGGCCCTTGAAGGGGCAGATGTCTGCATAGCCTTGAGCAGGCCCGGCCCCGGGGTTATAAAAAAAGAATGGATAAAGGCAATGAGCAGGGATCCTGTTGTCTTTGCCTGTGCCAATCCAGTACCTGAGATATGGCCATGGGAGGCAAAGGAGGAGGGTGCAAGGATTGTGGCAACAGGAAGGAGTGACTTTCCCAATCAGGTGAATAACTCCCTCTGTTTCCCTGGCATGTTCAGGGGGGTCTTTGATGTACAGGCAAGGTCAATAACTGATGAGATGTGCCTTGCCTCTGCAGAGGCGATTGCTCAGTTTGCTGAGAAAAAGGGTATAAGGGAAGATTATATAATTCCTGCCATGAATGAGTTTGATGTATTTACAGAGGTTGCTGTGGCAGCAGGTATGAAGGCTATAGAGCAGGGGATTGCAAGGAGGGCTATAAAAGAAAAAGACCTGAGAGATGTGGTAATAAAAAGGATTAACGAATCCAGAGAGCGAATAAACAGGCTTATAGAAAAACTTTAAGACAGAGGAGGAATATCCATGGAGCGTACACTTTCAATTGTCAAACCAGATGGAGTTCAGAAGAATCTCATAGGTGAGGTGATCAGGAGATTTGAGAATGCCGGCCTGAGGATCGTGGCACTCAAGATGCTCAGGCTTACGAAGGATATGGCAAGGGGCTTTTATATTGTCCATAAGGATAAACCCTTTTATGATAGCCTTACTGATTTTATGTCCTCAGGTCCTGTGGTGGTCATGGTCGTGGAAGGTGAAGGGGCGATCTCAAAGGTAAGGGAGATAATGGGTGCAACAAATCCCAGGAATGCTGCACCTGGAACCATAAGGCATGATTTTGCCTCTGATGTGGAGCACAACATTGTGCATGGTTCAGACTCTCCTCAGTCAGCAGGGTTTGAGATAGGTTATTTCTTTTCAGATATAGAGATACATGAGAGATAGAGTTATATCCCTAAATTGCCAATAGAAAACTGGCAGGCTGCCTCAAAGTCTTTATAATGCTAAAAAGGGCAGGCTGCCTCAAGGGCTTTACAAAGCTACGATTTTTATTTATCTAGTAACACAAGGTTTTCACTCAAGGTATGGGCTTAATAAGGTATAGGAAGCTTATTTATAACACCATTATACTAAGGTGTCGCTGGTAAAGCCCATTCAGCAGCCTACCCTTTTTATTTTTCAGAGGTGTCGCAAGCGGGGTCCCCAGAAAATCGTTAGATTTTCTGGGGTGTCAGTATTGCCTTAAGAGCACGAACTGAAGACAAGCTTCACCCCGTGAACCCCGAAAGTGCTGTAGCCTGCCAGTTTTATTGAAGGGTTTATTGGATTCTGTTGGCAATTTTTACGGTTTATATTGCCCTGATTATATATATCAAATAAAATATTCCACCTGTAAGTAGAAGGAGGCCGGGCAGTCTTTTCTTTGCTGTTACAAAGAGCATAATAATCAAGGCCATACTGAGGGCAAAGGTTATGTTCATTAGCTCTGTAGTATGGATACTCCATTCAGTAAAAAGGAGCCCGATGCTTACAGGGATGGTTGACTGAAAGACCATTGCTCCTGTAACATTTGCCATTGCAAAGGTGTCCTTTCCCTTGAGTGTCCATGTTATTGAATTGAATTTTTCCGGTAGCTCTGTTGCTACAGGGGCTATCAGGAGGGAAAGCACAAGGGCAGGGATACCGCTTTTAATGGCAAAGAGAGAGATATATTCAACAAATAGATGGGCACCAATGATTATGAAAAATAAACCAATAAGTACCTGTCCTATTATCCATCTCAGCCTTCTGGGACAGCCAAGGAATATACCGAAATGAAAATGCTCTGTGTATTCCTCTCCTTCCAGGGATTCATGTTTCATGGTGTATAAAATAAAAAAACCATAGGATATAAAGAGTATAAGTCCGAGAATCTGATTGAAGGTCTTCTCCTTTATAAGGGATGCAATAAATACTGCTATCATCACCACAATAAAGAATCTGAGTTCGAATAAAAGGGCATTAAGGTTTATATTCATGTGTGGTCTCTTTCTTTTATTGAAGACCTTAAGACCGATAACTGTCATACCAAGCAGGCACATGGCAAGGGTGCTGAGCATAAAGGGTGCACCAAGTATGGCACCCACTGCTATTGCCTCTCTGTGCTCTGCCTTTCCAGCAATGAGGGCGATTATCGGAACCATGGTCTCTGGTAGGGCGGTTCCAACTGCTGCAAGAAGGCTTCCTGCTGTTGCGTGGGAGAGATTGAACCTTTCACCAAGACACTCCACACCATTTGCAAAGAGTTCACATCCACCGAGGATGATGACCATACCTGTAAGAAGACCCGTGATAATAAAGGGATAAGAGGGTGAAGGACCTCCATGGCCTGCCCTGTAAAAATAAACTGATATAGAGCTTATGAGTAAAAGTCCTATGATTAATATCACATATTTTTTCATCTGAATATTTTAACATACCAATAAGATGAAGAATTATATCCTCAGAGAATATGGCTCATGGTCAGTGCTGCTGCTCGGTTATATTGCCGGGATTGTGGCAGCAGAAAGGGCTGATTTATCCCTGCTCCTGCCACTTATCAGTATATCCCTCTTTGCCAATTCCAAGCAGGCCTTTGTGATATGGCTGAGATTGAAAAAAAGAGAGGCACTTTTTATCTTTATCTTTCAGATAATTATCGGTGTTTTAATGCTTCTTAAAGGAGAAGGTGGTTCCATACTCAGGCTCTATCCATTTGGCCTGATACCGCTACTTTACCTCCTCTTTCTTATCAGTTCAGGAGAGCACAGCTTATTTACAGAGATAACAGGTTTTCTTACATTATGCCTTAGCTGTGAGATTGCATATTTTTCTTTAACCGGAGAAATAAATCCTGACCTTTATATTGCCGTGTCTTTATTTTTCATAGCAGGTGTCTTTAAGGTAAGAGTACAGCTCAAAAAGGGTATAAAGGAAAGGGTCTTAATGGTAGCCTATCTGATAGCCTCTATCATTTCTTATTTACTTCTTGACTGTAATCCTCTTATCCTTCTGCCCCTTATTGATAATCTTATTTTTGCCCTTACCCTCTACAGGGTAAGACTTCAGGTCACAGGATGGATAGAGGTAGCAAAGGGAATTCTTTTTCTTGTGCTTTTAGGTCTGATATGGTAAATTTCTCACAAGTCTCAATCCCCGTAGTATAATTAATAATGCTTAAAAAAGAGGATTTAAAACCAAGGCTACTTGTCAGGGGTGTGAACTGGATTGGCGATGCGGTGATGACCATCCCTTCACTCAGGGCATTAAGAAGGCATTTTAAAGAAAGCGAGATAAGTCTTCTTGTAAAGCCCTGGGTTGCTCCATTATTTTATGACAGCCCTTATATTGACAATCTTATCCTCTATCCACGGGAGGCAGATTCTTTAACCTGGAAGTGGAGATTTGCAAGGTCCCTTAAAAGAGAAGGATTTTCAAAGGCAATACTTTTACAGAATGCCTTCGATGCTGCCCTTATAGCCTTTCTTGCTGGAATACCTGAGAGAATGGGCTATACCAGAGATTTAAGAGGCTGCCTTCTTACAGATAGGATTCCTTATCAGAACGAAGACAGAAGGATTCATCACATTGATTATTACCTCGAGCTCCTCAGGCGAGCTGGAATCCCTGCTCAATATTCAAGGCCATGGATAAGGCTTTCTCTCTCTGAGAGACTTGAGGCAAGAAGAAGGCTTTCTTCCCTTCAAAGACCGATACTTGCCATAAATCCCGGTGCAGCCTATGGCTCTGCAAAGAGGTGGTTTCCCGAGAGATTTGCCAGCGTAGCAGATACCTTTATGAGATTTACAGGTGGCAGTGTGGTGCTTCTGGGTGGAGACAGAGAGATAGAAATAACAAAGGAGATCAGAAAGAATATCAGCGGTGAGGATATAATGATCCTCACAGGTAAGACCAACCTCAGGGAATTGATTGCAATAATATCAGAGTGTGATGTGCTCCTCAGTAATGACTCCGGTCCAATGCATATAGGCTATGCAGTGGGTACACCCCTGGTGGCCCTTTTTGGCTCAACCTCTCCAGAGCTTACAGGTCCGAGGGGATTCATGGATATAGTGATAAAAAAGCATATAGACTGCAGCCCCTGTTTTAAGAGGACCTGTGAGAAGATGACATGCATGGATGCCATAGAGGTGGAAGAGGTCTTTGATGCCATAAAAAAATTAATTCCAGTGGAGAGGGCAGTATTTTTTGACAGGGATGGCACCCTTTGCAGAGACAAAGGTTATCTTAATGACCTGTCAGGGCTTGAGGTATTCGGAGATATAAATGAATTAGAGAAACTCAGGAAAGGTGGTTTTAAATTGATAGGCGTCTCCAATCAATCGGGTATTGCAAGGGGTTTAGTGGATGAGGAAAATGCAAAGAGGATAAATGCAGTCTTTATGGAGAGATATGGTTTTGATGATTTTTACTATTGTCCTCATGCTCCAGATGAGCATTGTGAATGCAGAAAACCCGAGCCAGGCATGCTCCTCAGGGCAAGGGCAGAGCATAATATTGATCTTAAAAAGTCCTGGGTTGTGGGAGATAAGGACTCTGATATTATGCTTGCAAAGGCCTCTGGTGCAAGGTCAATACTTGTAATGACAGGTGAATTGAAGGACCATCCAGAGGCAGATCATCTGGCAGCTAACCTCAGTGAAGCAGTAAGGATTATCTTAACCGAGCAATAGATTAAACAGTTTGAACGGATTCTCTTGGCATTTTTCGGGGACTGCTGCTCTATTTATGCTGGGCTTATGCTACAATAAATTGTGGCAAGAATCCTTCTTACAAATGATGATGGAATTCATGCTCCTGGCATAAAGGCCCTTTACAATACCTTTAAGGATATCCATGAGGTCTATATTGTTGCTCCGGACAGGGAGCGTTCCGCCTCAAGCCATTCCCTTACACTTCACAGACCACTCAGGGTCTCAGAGATCGGAGAAAGGAGTTACAGTGTAAATGGTACACCCACTGATTGTGTTGCCCTTGCAGTGGAAAAGCTCCTTCCCCAGAAGCCAGACCTTATAATCTCAGGCATTAATGATGGCCCTAATCTCGGAGATGATATCACCTATTCAGGCACGGTCTCTGCAGCGATAGAGGGAACCATACTTGGCATCCCTTCATTTTCCATATCCCTTGATACATGGATAATGAAAAAAAACCATAGAGAGGGTTTCTGCGAAAACAATGTATGCTGGTTTGATAGTGCTACAGGGATTGCTTTGATAGTAGCGAGGTTCGTCCTTGAACATTCACTTCCCTATGACACCCTTCTTAATGTTAATGTTCCTAACCTGCCACCTCATGCCCTTAAAGGGATAAAACTTACAAGACAGGGTAAGAGAATTTATGATAATCCCATAAAAGAGGTCCTTTCACCCTCTGGAGAAAAACATTACTGGATAGGTGGTGGAGAACCATACTGGGAACATGGTGAAGACACAGATATAAGTGCTGTAATGGATGGCTATGTATCTATTACGCCTATACATCTTGACCTGACGAATTATGAGGCATTGAAATATCTTTCAATGAGGTGGCAGGAGATTGAGGAGCAGCTCCAAGGTTTCAAGAAGGTTCTATGATGTAATAATCACAGGAGCAGGGCCTGCTGGTATTTTTTCAGTGCTTGAATTGCTTAAGGAGGCGCCAGGGCTCAGGATACTCGTAATAGACAAAGGTCCTGATATTGATCAGAGAATCTGTCCCATGAACATAAGAGAGATATCCTGTGCTCAATGTAAAAGATGCGCACTTCTTAGTGGATGGGGTGGGGCAGGGGCATTCAGTGATGGAAAATTGAACCTTTCCTCTGAGATTGGCGGATTCCTTTCAAGGTATATCCCCAGGGATGAGCTTGATAAACTCATTGAGTATGTGGACGCAATCTATCTTAAATATGGAGCCCCTGAGGAGGTCTATGGCGGAAGTGCTGAGCAGATAGAGGAGATATCAAGACTTGCCTCAAGGAATGACCTTATCTTTGTGCCATCCAGGATAAGACATATTGGAACAGATCGCTGTAAGGATGTTTTAAGAAACATAAGGATGGACCTAAAGTCAAAGATAGATGTTATCTTTGGCAAACAGGTCAACTCAATAATCACAAAGGATAAAAAAGTTACAGGAGTAAGACTTGAGGATGGCACAGAGCTTAAGGCCAGGTATGTGATACTGGCTCCAGGAAGAGAAGGTTCCTCATGGCTTGAAGGAGAGGCAAGGAGGCTGGGTCTTACCATGCTCAAGAATCAGGTAGACATAGGTGTGAGGGTAGAGGTCCCTGCCTCGGTGATGGAGCATCTCACAGATATAACCTATGAGCCAAAGTTTATTTTTTACTCAAAGAAATTTGATGACAGGGTGAGGACCTTCTGTGTGAATCCCCGTGGAGAGGTTGTTAAGGAATATCTTGATGGCATATGGACAGTAAATGGTCACAGCTATAGGAATAAAAAGACCAATAACACAAACTTTGCCATACTTGTCAGCACCCATTTTACAGAACCCTTTAATGAACCCATACTTTATGGAAAATATATCGCAAGACTTGCAAATTTTCTCGGTCAGGGAGTCCTTGTCCAGAGGCTTGGTGACCTTCTTCAGGGAAGGCGTTCAACACCTGAAAGGATAAAGAAGGGAGTTGTAGAACCAACCCTCAGGGATGCAGTGGCAGGAGACCTTAGCTTTGTCATTCCCTACAGATACCTTTCAGACATCCTCGAGATGCTTGAGGCACTTGACAGGATCGCCCCGGGCATAAACTCAAGACATACACTCCTTTATGGAGTGGAGGTAAAATTCTATTCAATGCAATTAAGGCTTTCCACTGGGCTTGAGACAGAGATAGAAAATCTCTTTGCAATTGGCGATGGTGCTGGAGTAAGCAGGGGCCTCATACAGGCATCTGTCTCTGGAGTAATGGCAGCAAGAGAGATTATTAAAAAACACAGTAAAGGGTAGAGAGTGGATTTTGAAAATTTAAGAAGATGGATGGTGGATACCCAGATAATCCTCAGGGGTGTGAAGGACCAGAAGGTAATAAACGCAATGCTTAAGGTACCGAGGCACAGATTTGTTCCTGAAGAATTAACAGACCGTGCCTATGATGACATGGCACTTCCCATAGGAGAGGGCCAGACCATCTCACAGCCCTATATGGTAGCAGTGATGACAGAGCTTCTTGAGTTAGATATTAATCACAGGGTCCTTGAGATCGGGACAGGCTCAGGTTATCAGGCAGCTGTCCTTGCTGAGATAGTAAAGGAGGTCTATACAGTAGAGAGGATTGCATCCCTTTCTGAAAGGGCAAGGCAGATTGTGAGGGAGCTTGGATATGATAATATCTTTTTCAGGATTGGTGATGGAACCCTTGGCTGGCCTGAGGAGGCACCTTTTGACAGGATTATTGTTACCGCTGCTGCACCCGAGATACCCGACACCCTTATTGATCAATTAAAAGAAGGAGGCATAGTGGTTGCACCAGTTGGCTCAAGATACTCTCAGGTCCTTTTAAAAGGTATAAAGAAAAAGGGCATCCTTACCACACAGGAAAGCGTCCCCTGTGTCTTTGTTCCACTGGTGGGTGAGAGGGGCTGGAGGGAGTGATTTTCTCCTGATACACCCTTATCATTGCAATACATTCTAAATGAATCAATTCGCTACAGATTGCCACATCCTCTGGTTCAACGATTTCCAAAGAAGCCTACAGGAGTAGTCTACATTTTCTCTTATCCGTGAGTTTATTTTTGTTACATCCTAAAAAGAAATATTACCGAAATATTTCCATAATATGCACAGGCGTCTCGTTTATGTTAACTTTAATTAATCCTTCATTAGAAGGAGTAAATTTGATAAAAAAGGAGGTGTTAACATGATACCGATAATGCTTGGAATTACAACAGCTACGGTTGGGAGGATACTTATTGCGGTGCTTGCGGGTGTTATTGTGGGCGCTGGAATAAAAGATAAGATGGATGCACAAAAGATGGATGAAGTAAAAAACGAAGTAGAAAGAATTAAAGAAAAGATTAGAAGAAAGAAAGGAGGTGAAAAATAATGATGCCAGTCACTGTCACCAAAGAAGACGCTGAAATTCTTGCGAGTATGCTACCAGTGGTTATTGGAGCGGTTGCACAGATGACAGATAGCAAAACAGAAAAGAAGAAGCAAGAAATACTCCAGCTTCTAAAGGAGATTGAAGATGAACTTGAGCTCTAATTATGAAACTAAGCCGCCAGGAGCCATTTTAAAAGCTAAACCTGGCGGCTTTTTTAAAATGGACTGTGAATCTTTAAGTCCTGAATAGCTGGTTTCTCTGAAAAATTAAACTCCTTAGAGATTTCTATAACGAATTTTTTCATCTCTTCATAATCCTCTTTCCTGACTGATTTAAAGCCATGTGCAAGGATAGTTTTATTCCTCAAAGAAAGTAATTGATTGGGTTGATTGGTTTTAATATCAACTATCCTTGAGGCGCTGTCATAGCCCAATGAATAAAGGCATTTATATATCTCAATCAAGCCTAATGGTCTGGTTTTGTAGTCTTCTACTTTTTCACATCTTCCATCAATGACCCTGCATATGGCTAATAAATCTTCATCTATCAGATCGTGTTCTTTTAATTTCAACTGACCTATAAATTCTAAAGCCCTGTAGAGCCGTGCTGTTGCATCATTGTATCTACCTATGTGGGCTGCTCGTTCAGCTGAGGCGATAAGCTCACCAAGCCTGTGGAGAGAAAAGGGGTTCTTCGAGATATCATCAAATTTTGAGATAAAGTCATTAATAAATTTTTCTAATTTATCATGTGGTATATTGCAGAATTTTGATAGTTCCTGTAAAAATTTTGAAAGCCCTTTAAGTTTTTCTGATGCAATTTCAAAATGAAAATCTTCCCTTGCCAGCTGCAGATCAATTAATAGCAGAAGGGCTTCAAGATACCTTCTTAAGGACAATCTCTCATCAAGCAACTCCCTGTGCTCCACAAGTAGTTTCTTTGCTGCATTGAAGAGTTTTTCATTAAAAAGTGTAATAGCTTTTTTAATTGCAGACCTTACTCGCAATATTTTTGTTTCGGTAGTTATAACCCTTTCTGTCCCGGAGATGACTTTACCGTGCTCATCTCTTTGAGCTCCTGTAACATAGGATATAGAATCTCCGATCATTGATGCTACGATGGTTAAGGCAGCAGTCATGGGTTTTGAACCAAAGGTTATATCAAAGGCAAAATGGCAATCCTTAAAATTATAATCTTTAAGGCTATTTTCAAACTCCTCAATGCATTTTTCCAGTTCTTCAGGGCTTGAGATTTCCTTCCATTCGTACTGTGAGGATAGCTTTTTGAGCTCCTCTTCAAGCAAGGGCTTTTTCTTTTGAATAGCCTCTTTTGAGGCTAAAAAGACAATCTTATCTGGATTGTGATTTCTAATACTTGCAAGCATCCCATGTTCTATCTTCTCACCTGTTCCTACTGTCATAAAGAGACATTTCATTGTTACTCCTCCAAAAAGATTATTTTGAGTTTATCTATTAGTAATCCATAGCTCTTTCCATGATGTTGACCATAAGAAGTTATGAGATAAGGTGCGGTATAAGAAAATGGGATTTGCTGTTTTAAAGCCCTGTTTAATTTGCTCATCAATGTTCGTATATTTGACTCGTCCAGATTTAGTAAGGTGCATATTCCCTTTTTATTCTGTTGATCTGTTTTCATGGGTAAAAAACAATCATGGCAATCTCCACATATAGCTCTGGAACGATCTGGGCACATTTCTTTTTTGATTTTAGCAAATTGGAAATAAAACTTCCATAGAGAAGGACTTAGTTTTATCTCCCTGCTACCAACTTTGACCTCTTTGCTTCTTGTTAAAAAGGTAAGGGGTTGCAGTCTTTTTACAGCATCAATTTCATTCTGGGTCACGGGTATCAGATCTTTTAAAGATTTGTTCTGGAAATCAATAAATGTTCTTAATCTAATAAAGGGTAACTCAGCAAGTTCAACTTTTGCTTTATCAGTGGTTACCTTCATTTTCTTTCCATCTGGCAAGCTTTTAACAAAGGTTTTGGGTTTTGGAGGAGGATAGAAAAATTTTGGATTGTTTTCAAATTCTTCATTTACGAGCACATGATAAAGTTTATCGTCTTTTCTACCGTAGAGCTGGAGGGCGATACCGAGATAAAATCCCATAGTCTTTCTTCCACCTGCGATGGAGCAGTGGAGGATTGAATTATCGTCACAGGTCAGTTCACTTACAATTCTGCATATAAAATCTCCGGCAGACTCATTATCAAGAGTGGTGCGAATATCAGATAGTTCTGAATTATCATGAGATTTAATTATGTGTATTTTTTGAGGGGAAAAGCCTATCGGAGGAAGCTTGTAATCTTTTATTAGCTCTTCAAGAATGCCCCTGTCAATTAAGGAATTTTTTATTTCTTTTGCTCCTGCAGATGTGGTTATTACAATTAATTCATTAATATAGATGTTTTTCTGACAGAGAGCATAAATAGTCTCGGTAATAATCTGTGGTGTGGTTCCAACAACACAGAGCAAAATATGGCGTTTCATTAAAAAATATTTTAGCAATTATTGAAACTTAATTCAAATTCATAATTATGGCCCTAAACTGCCGATAGGAATGGCGGGGGATGCTGAAAAGGCTTTATCGCGACACCTATAATTAAAACTGTTTGAACTGTTTAAACCGTTTGAACCGTTCTAATAAAGACTTTGAGGCAGGCTGCCAGTTTTCTAATGGCAAAATAGAGTTAAGGGATGGCTTAATTCCGCATTCTTTTATGGCGCCTTATCCATCCTGAAAACACAATGTTCGCTACAATCACTATACCTGAGAGGACGGAAAGAAATACAACTATATGAAACCGCTTTATAAGCCTTTTAATGCCAGTAATTTTTAAAAGTATAGAATCAGCAAAAAGAATGGTCAAGAATAATCAGCAAACAGTATAATAGAACTATGAAGGACAGAAAAGAATCGGTTGCTGAAATATTTTATGCTGCATTAAAGGCTGTTGACCCTTATAGTGCAGTAAAGCTTTTTACAGATAAAATCCGTTCTGTTTATCAAGATGGCAACTTCAAAAGGCTCATTGTCGTAGGATTCGGTAAGGCAGCATGCACTATGGCAAAGGCAATAGAGGATAATCTTGGAGATTTGATTGATACAGGGATATTGATTACAAAATTCAGACATGCCATAGAGCAACAGAACAGGACAGCAGAGCAACAGCTAAATATGGCAAATAATTTATTCCTTAATAAAAACTACTGCTCTACTGCTCTTCTGCGCTTCTGCTCTATATTTGAGGCCGGTCATCCTGTGCCTGATGAAAACGGATTAAAGGGCACAGAAGAGATAATAAAGATACTGAGAGATGCTGATGAAAATACCCTTATAGTATGCCTTATCTCAGGTGGAGGTTCCGCACTCCTTGTATCTCCATACGAGGGCATATCACTTAATGAAAAACAGGCAATTACAGAATTGCTTCTAAAGTCGGGTGCGGATATAAATGAACTCAATACTGTGAGAAAGCATATATCAAAAGTAAAAGGCGGAAGGCTTGCAGAGATTGCCTATCCCGCAAAGGTCATATCTTTAATACTTTCCGATGTTATCGGTGATAGGCTCGATGTTATTGCATCAGGACCGACAGCCCCTGATAAGACAACATATAATGACTCATTAAAGGTTTTAGAAAAATACGGGCTGATTGATAACGCTCCGAGAAGCATAATTAATGTCTTCCAGAAAGGAGCAGATGGTTTTATACCAGAGACCCCAAAAGAGGGAAATAAAATCTTTGAAAATGTAGAAAACATTATCATTGGAAGTAACAGGATTGCCCTTAAAGCTGCAAAGGAGAAGGCAGAAGAACTCGGTTTTCATGCTGAGATAATATCCTCTGAGGTCACTGGTGAAGCAAGGGATGTGGGAAGGTGGCTTGCAGATATTGCCCGCTCAAAGCATTCAAACAGTTCAAACCGTTTAAACTGTTTAATTTCAGGAGGTGAAACAACAGTAACTGTTAAAGGTAATGGCAAAGGTGGCAGGAATATGGAGCTTGCCCTTTCATTTGCGATAGAGATAGAAGGTATTGATGGAATAACCCTTCTTTCAGCAGGAACGGATGGAACAGACGGGCCAACTGATGCAGCAGGTGCGATTGTGGATGGAGAAACGCTTAAGAGGGCAAGGGCAATTGGGTTAAATCCAGAAGAATATCTGAACAACAATGATTCTTATAATTTTTTTAAGAAAATTAACATGCTATTCATCACAGGGCCTACAGGGACAAATGTCATGGACGTGCAGATAATGGTGATAGAATGAAAAGACTTATCATCTTCACAGACCTCGATGGTACACTCTTAGATGCAAGGACCTATTCCTTTGAACCAGCGATTCCTGGCCTTAAATTGCTCAGAGAAAAAGACATTCCCCTTATCATCTGCTCAAGCAAGACACGGAAAGAGATAGAGTATTATAGAGAAAGGCTTGATAACCATCATCCCTTCATATCAGAAAACGGTGGAGGGATATTCATACCAAAAGACTATTTTAAATCTCAAATCTCAAATCTCAAATCTGAAGAAAACGGCAAGTATCAGATAATCAGGCTTGGAGCAAGGTATTCCGATCTGCGAAAGGCAATAAAGGAGTTACAGGATGAGGGATTTAATATTAAAGGTTTTGGTGATATGACTGTAGAAGAGCTTGCAGACATAGCAAATATGTCCATTGACGAGGCAAGGATGGCAAAGGACAGGGAATTTGATGAACCCTTTGTCTTTAGAGGAAGTGAAACAGATACGCAGAGACTTTTAGAAAGGATCATTTCAAAAGGTTTCAACTATACTCAAGGCAGATTTTTTCATGTCCTCGGAAATAACGATAAAGGAAAAGCCGTATCACTTCTGATCGACCTTTATAGAAATAATTTCGGTGAAATCACAACCATTGCTGTAGGTGACAGCCCCAATGATATACCGATGCTCGAAAAAGTCGATTATCCTATAATAGTTCAAAAGCCTGATGGAAGTTATGATAGTAGAATAGAAATACCAAACATAATAAAAGCAGATGGCATCGGTCCATATGGATGGAGTAAGGTTATTTTAAAAATTATATCCGACTCCAAAAGTACAGTTTAAAACGTTTGAACAGTTGGCAGGATTGTATCCTTAGATAACTTACTAATTCAGAAAGGGTATAATCGCCCTCCCCTCTAACCACATAATCCGCATGTTCAAGTGCCTCCTCTGGTAGGAAGGATGGGTGAGGCCTCCAATTATCACTGTGATGCCAGACTTCCTCAATCTATCTGCGATCTCATATGCCCTGATGGCGGTTGGTGTTATGGTGGATATGCAAACAATATCTGAGTTCTCTATAAATGACCAGTCAGGTTCTGCTATATCCTCTATAAAGACCTTGATGTTATACCCTTCATCCCTGAGGATCGTAGAAAGCAAGATAGAGCCGAGTCTCGGGATCGGGAATCTGCTGAATATGTGCGCACCTGGTGAGCCTATTTCTATAAAGGAGATATTATCAATCCTCATGATTCAGTATGTGGTTACTATATTGAAATGTCACACATAATTACTATTTTAAAATGTCACATATATGGTAGTCTCCTTCTGAAACATATAATGTTTTACCTTTGTTTTCAAATCACTTTTCTTGCTCAAAGTAGCCGCAAGCGTTAGCTTGCGTTTTTTGTATTTCCACCATTTATCGCAGGCTGAAGCCCGCGGCTACTTCTTCAGGATAGAGCATGTAGGTGCAATTCATGAATTGCCCCTACTAATCTCAAAGGTGAAAGGATTTAAAAAATCATAAAAAGTTATAAAATCTTTCTACCTGTTTATGTTACTTTCGCTAACTCTATATATCCTCAGATACTTCTCATATGTTGTCAGAACCCTTTTTACATAATTCATGGTCTCTCCATAGGGAATATCCTCTATAAACTCATCCATGGATGAATAATTATTCCTTAGCCAGGAGTCAACTGCACGCTCTCCAGCATTATAGGCAGCTATTGCCAGTGGAGTCTCTTTATATTGTTCAAGCAGTCTTTTGAAATACAATGCTCCAAGATGGATATTCAGTTCTGGATCATATAATCTCTGAAAATTATTTGAGTGATTCTGCAGATATTGAGGCCAGGAAGCATTGAAAACTTTTTGGGAGCGCTCCTGATGGTTAAAGCTGGTAGCCCTTATAAGCCTTTCTGCTGTGTAAGGCATTATCTGCATGAGTCCAATGGCACCTGCAGGAGATATAGCCTCTGGATTATATCTGCTTTCCTCACGGATGATTGACAGAATGAGATAAGGGTCAATGCTATAAAGCCTTGAGACATTTAAGAGAAGCTCAGGATAGATAAAAGGATACAGCAATCTATCATCAATCCTGCCCTGCATCTCAGGAAGTGTCTTCAATTTTGAATAAAGAGACACTGCCCTGTAATACTGACCCGCACTATAAAAGAAAAAACCTATATCCCTGATGATTTCCTTGCAATCATTTGTTTCGTAATTTGAAAAATATAATGAATAGGATGTCCTGAGAGGACCTGGTTTTTCTGAATTTGATGATATTTCAGGCAAGGTAACAGGAAGTTCCCAGGGTGGAGCCTCTTTGATACAGTCTTTCATAAGTGCAGCTATCTCTTCTGTGAGTTCCTCTCTGAGCCCGAGTTTTAGAAAGATTGAAAACCTCCTGAAAAGGGGTTTATAGGATTTAAAATCCTCTTGACTGAAAATCTGACGATTTTCTGAATGCCTCTGGTCTTCAAAAGAGGTTGTAATGTTTTGCAAAATTAAAGGCCCTGAAGCCCCTGCACTTACATCTTCTTTGACTTCTCTGCCCTCAAGTTTTTCAAGCCTCTGCCTTGCAAGGAGGCTATAAAATCCGCTGTCCTGGTCCATGAGCCTTCTGTAGCTAAGAGAAATATCTTCTCCTGTTTCTGGTTTCTGATTTATGACCTCTGCTATCCGCAGAAGCCAGTAATCATAACGGGGCTTTTTATATTTTTTCTGAAGTTCCATGAGCTGTTTTTTTGCCTCTTCATAATTGCCTATCCTGTAATAAGTCCATGCAATTGCCCATTGAATCTGTTCTGAGTCAAAAGGGAAATATCTTAAAAGCCCTTCAAGATAATTTATAGCATCTCCAAAATTCCCTCTATCTCTAATCGTCCTTGCAAAGGCAATTGCAAGGGGCACGACCCTTCTGTCTTTTGCCTTTATCAATCTATCTATAACCTTTTTTGCCCCTTCATCATTACCAGACCTGAGATAGGATAGCCCGAGCATATAGTATTCCTTTGATAAAAGGAATTCCTCTGCAGCCTCTCTGTATCTTTTCTTTTTGAAGTAAATGGTTCCAAGAAATCTTCTCAGGCTCTCTATCCTTAAAGGATTTTTTTCTTCCTCGAGTCTCTTCTTAATAGCAAGCTCAGCCTCATCATATCTAACGAGTTTTAACAGGCCCTTTAACTTTTCTTCAAATTCTTCAGACCCGAGCATACTGTAATCAATTTTATCTTTAAATAAAGGTGAAAGGTTGCTATTTTTTATAAATAGTCTTTTGTAAATAGAGCTTGCATCAAGACCATCTTGTTCTTTTAAATAGGCAAGCAGATAACTTGAATAGTCATCAAAGGGATATTTTTCAACATATCTCTCCAGTTCCTTTATTGCACGGTTTCTGTCATCAAGGAGTAACAGCTCTATCAGGGCAATTCTTGCCCTTCTAACAAGCAAAGGAGAGCAGGGCTGTAATTCACAGGTTTGAATTAGTTTTTCATAGTTCTTACGGGCATCCTCTGGTGAAAGGGCCATCAGGGCCTCTGCCTTCATAAAAAGCACAAGGTCTGAGACAATAGCACAGTCTTCAGGATCTTTCAAGGTATCTATGGCTTTTTGAAATTCAAGAGATTGAAGATATTGTCTTGATAGCTCCAGTTTTTCTGAACAGTCACCTGATGCTGAAACAGCGTTAATTCCCAGGAAGGATATTGTAATCACTAATATCTGGAGAATTCGTTTCATCTATTTATTATATCAGACTCTATTTTGCCATTAGAAAACTGACAGTCTGCCTCAAGGTCTTTACAATGCGACAAATTTTATTTATTATGTAGCAAAAAGTCTTCACCCAAAAGGTGAAGTTAGTTATGTATAGTAAGCTTATTAATAGTATTACACTAAGGTGTCGCAGGTAAAGCCTTTTTCGGCAGACTGCCAGTTTTATTAAAGGCTTCTTATAAATTTCTAATGGCAGATTACGGGGTTTTTAATTTTCACAAAAAAAATAATCTGAATTTGATATAATATTTTTCATACGGAGGTATTTATATAAATGCCAGAAATTTAAAAAAGGGACTTTGAAACCTTACTTGGCAGGTTCATTGTCCATACTGATATTAAAGAAATAAATAAACAATAAGGAGGCTCCATGCTCATTATTGCAGAAAACCTTAATACCAGAAATAAGGCTTACATGACAGCCCTTAAATCAAGAGACAGGAAGATGATCGAGGATATTGTCAGTAAGATAGCAGAGAGAAAACCTGATTATGTAAATCTCCAGTGTTCACTTGATGGTGCCGGTGATGAGGAGAATCTACCCTTTGTTACCGAGATTGTGGCAAAGATAACCGGTCTAAAGGTATGCCTTGATTCAAGAAACCTTGAGGCGCTGAAAAAGTCAATAACATTCTTAAAGGACCCTCCGATTATTAATTATCTTTCTGCTGATGAGAGAAATCCCGAGGACTTTTTCAATCTCGTCAAAAGATCCGGTGCTGGCCTTATACTGCGGGCACTTAAGGGCTCTGTCCCTGTATCACTTGAGGCTAAACTCATGATCCTTGAAGACCTCATTGAAAAGGCAAATCTTTCAGACATACCAAATGAGAGGCTTTACGCTGATCCATCCGTTGTTCATATTGGTGGAGGTACAGGTCAGGCCCATATAGGAAATGTAAGGGACTGTCTTATAGTTCTTAATGAAATGGTTGAACCTCCTATAAATACTATTGCCTGGATAGGTAACATCTCCACAGCATCACCAAAGAATATAAGGTCAAGGCTCAATGCCTCTTTTCTCCTGTATATGGCTGGTGCTGGTCTTGATGCAGCTATTGTTGATGTAATGGATGAAGAGGTGATGAAGGCCCTTTATCTCATCAGGGCATTCAGGGATGAGGTAGTATTCTCCACCTCACTTTTATAGGAGTCAAAAATGAGGACACCACTTATTGCAGCAAACTGGAAGATGAATAAGACCACAGAGGAAACAAGGGATTTTATAATCCAGTTCTCTCCCATGGTTAAGGATATAAACAATGTGGAGATACTCATAGCACCTCCCTTTACATCCCTCGCAGTGGCAGCTAAATATCTCAAGGGCACAGGTATAAAGCTTGGAGCCCAGAATGTCTTTTATGAAAGATCTGGCGCCTATACAGGCGAGATATCTCCGTCTATGCTCAAGGACTGTGGCTGTGATTATGTGATAGTGGGCCATTCTGAAAGAAGACAGTACTTTCATGAAACCGATGCGATTATTAATAAGAAGCTCAGCGCTGCACAGGAGGTGGGTCTTTCTGTTATACTATGTGTTGGTGAGAGTTTAGAGCAAAGAGAAGAAGGTAAGACCTTTGATGTCCTGAAGACCCAGGTTTCAAGGGGAATAGAGGGCGCTCAACCGGCGATGCTTGTTATAGCCTATGAGCCTGTATGGGCTATTGGAACCGGAAGGACAGCCACACCTGAGCAGATTCAAGAGGCCCATGGATTTATACGGAATATGTTGAGAGAGACCTTTAAGGAAAGGGCAGATGAGATAAGGATTCTTTATGGTGGAAGTGTAAATGCCGAGAACGCCCATACTATATTGAATATTGAAGATGTTGATGGAGCACTGGTTGGAGGCGCAAGCCTGAAGCCAGATAGCTTTATTAAGATAATAAAGGCAAAAGGAGCAATGAAATGATAACACTTATAACCCTAATTCACATACTTGCCTGTCTGTTTCTCATATTTGTTGTCCTGATTCAGAGCTCAAAGGGTGCAGAGCTTGGAGCAGCCTTTGGGGGTTCAAGCCAGACACTCTTTGGTTCAAGAGGCGCTGCAACTTTTTTGAGTAAGGTAACAGCAATCCTTGCCACACTCTTTATGGTTACCTCCCTTGTGCTTTCCATTGCTGCATCAAAAGGAACAAGTGTGGTGAAAAAGACTCCTCAACCACCTGTCCAGAGCATTCCCCAGGAGCCAGTGAAGATTCCACCAGCCCCTGAACCTTCCCAGAACAAATAGCCTGATTGAGAAGATTAGGTCAGCATTTTCTCTTTGATCCCTCAATCCTCAGAAGGATAATAGATGCTTCAGGTTTAAAGGCAGGAGATACTGTTGTTGAGATCGGTCCTGGCCATGGCAGACTTACAAGGCTTATCGCAGAGAAGGCAGGGAGGGTCATTGCAATTGAGCTTGATCCATTCTTTGTAAAAAGGCTGAGGGATGAACTGGCCTCCTTTAAAAACATTGAGATTGTTGAGATGGATGCCTTAAGATACCCCTATAATGAATTAGGACCCTTTCGTGTTATTTCCAACATCCCCTATTACATAACAACACCGATTATCTTCAAACTGCTTGAGTCAAAGGATTTAATCTCCATGACGCTCACACTCCAGAAAGAGGTGGCAAGAAGGATAGTGGCAACCCCTGGCTCAAAAGACTATGGCGTGCTATCAATAATGGTTCAATACAGGGCAATACCGGAGATAAAATTTTTTATTCCCAGGGGTGCCTTCAGGCCTGTTCCAGAGGTTGACTCTGCTGTGATTCACATGGAGATTCGTAAGACCCCTGTTAGGGCTTCTGATGAGGAGTTGTTCAAGAGGATTGTGAAGAGAGCCTTTTCCAGAAGGAGAAAGACGCTTTTAAATTCATTAAAGGGACTTTTTAAGGGTATGGATATTAATTCTGTCCTTAAGGCCTGTGAGATTGATCCTGCAAGGAGACCCGAAAGCCTCGGCATAGAGGAGTTTATAAAGATTGCAGAGAAAGTTAGAGATTATCTTTAAGAAAGACCCTGGCCGATCTTAAGAAGTGTCAGGCCTGTGGCTGGATCAAATTCTCTTTCTGCCTTTATGCCCTCTATTTCTATGATTATTGCTTCAAGGATAAGAAATACCTCTCCCGCCTCTCTCAGGCATCCCACAGATACACTGTCTCCTCTTCCAAAGGCACCGTGAAGATGTATCTTTGGCTCACTGGATTGCCAGAAGATAGTACCTATTGCCACAAGTTCGTGATTCCCCTTTATCTCCTTCCAGAGGGGTGTGGGAGGTAATTCATCCTTCTCAGGACCAACCACTATCCTTCCTTTCCTTACACCTCCGAGGAGATAAAGGACCCCTGCCTTTATATCTTCTTTCTTTGCAAGCTCCTCGAGGTTTTTTAATATGTCATCTCTGTCTTCGAGCCTTGCAACAAATATCCTTCCAGCCCTGCCTCTGGCATATCTCATGGTTTCCAGTACTCCTCAAATTTACCCTTTCTTGTTATCCATACAACATAGGGAGATTTAACAACATCTCCTTTCTGGTCAAATTTAATATCCCCAAGGGCGCCTTTAAATTCAAGTTCATGAAGTTTCTGGTAAATTGTCTTACCATCAGTTGAACCTGCCTCCCTGATGGCTGTAAGAAGCACATTTGTTGCATCATAGGCATAGATGGAATAAGGTCCTGGGTCACCGAATCTTTCACGATATTTCTTGAAAAACTCTTTTGCTGTTGGTAGCTTTTCAGGGTCCTGTCCGAAGGTGAGATAGGTGCCTTCTGAGGCGGGTCCTGCAATCTCTATGAATTTTGGATCAATTGTTCCATCACCGCTCATGAAGGAGGCCTTTATCCCTATCTCCCTTGCCTGTTTCACAATAAGTCCGGCCTCTGGATAGATACCTCCAAAATATATCATATCAGGACTTTTTTCTTTTATAGCTGTAAGTACTGGTTTGAAGTCCTGATCACCTTTTGTTATACCACCATAATAGACGATCTGGCCATATCCCTCAAGGGCTTTCTTTACCTCATCAGCAAGCCCCTGACCATAGGTGGTCCTGTCATGTATTATAGCAATCCTCTTTACTCCTAACTTTCTCTTGATGAACTCTGCACCTATCATTCCCTGCTGATCATCCCTTCCACATATCCTGAATACATTTTTATAACCCCTTTCAGTAAGCTGTGGATTTGTTGATGCTGGTGTTATCATGGGGATATCTGCCCTGTTATATATATCTGAGGCTGGTATTGAGCAGCTTGAATTAAAATGACCTATAACTGCTACAACTCCCTGTGTTACAAACCTGTTAGCTATTGAAACTGCCTGTTTTGGATCTGACTGGTCATCACCAACAAGGACCTTTATCTTCTTGCCAAGTACACCACCCTTGTTATTCCATTCTTCTACAGCAAGATTTACAGCGTTCTGAAAATCTGAACCCATCTTCGCCTCAGGCCCTGACATGGGACCTGCAATGGCTATTGTTATTGTATCCTGTTTTTTACAGGCAACAGACTGAAATAAAGACAGGATCACAGAGATTAGCACTATTATTTTCAGTGAATTCTTCATGTTCTCACCTCCTAAAAGATTTCATCCAGTAAAACCCGGAATCCCTCAATTAGCCTTGAACTGATAGAAGCTTTCCTTTTATAAGCTGATAGGGTGTTCCTTCAGGGAGTTTTTCATAATCCTTATATGTATATATCTTTTTTTCAGTAATTGTCACTGGCATGTCTGAACTCCTCTATGTTTTTTAAAAAGATTCTGATATTGTCTTTAATCTCTCCCTCTATTATACCTGAAGAGACAGCCACTCCATCTGCACCATGCTTTAACACAGAAATAACATTTTCTGCCTTAATACCACCTATTGCTATTAAAGGAATTTTAACATACCTCTTGATCTCTTTTATAGCCTGTGGTCCTTTGGGGATGCCAGCATCCTTTGTGGTTGTATGAAATATGGGACCGAAGCCTATATAGTCTGCTCCCCCGGACTCTGCAGCAATGGCCTCCTCAAGATCATGAGTTGAGATTCCTATTATTCCATGAAAAATTGATCCTGCCATCTCACATGGTATATCTTCCTGTCCGAGATGAACTCCATCAGCGCCTGTGGCGATGGCAAGGTCTATATAGTCATTGACAATGAAGGTGGCACCGTATTTTAAAGTGAGTTCTCTTATTGTAAGGCAATCTCTGTACTGGACTTTTCTCGGAGTATCTTTGCCCCTGTACTGTATCCATCTGATGCCTTCTTCAAGGAGGAGCTCTAAGGTCTTTATAAAATCCTTAAGACTTAAGGATGAAGGACATATCACCTGAATTGGTGGTTCAGGGATTATGAAATCAGACAGACTGAAGGACCTCCTTCGGAAGATTTGAGCTGTTCATCTCCTCCACAAAGGATGTATTGTAGTTACCTTCAATAAACTGCGGGTTATTGAGGAGTTTTTTGTGAAAGGGGATTGTGGTCTTTACACCATCTATCATGAATTCGTCAATTGCCCTTGCCATCCTTCTTATGGCTTCCTGTCTATTCTTTCCATAGACGATCAGCTTTGCTATCATGGAATCATAATATGGCGGTACCGTGTAGCCCGGATAAATGGCTGTATCGACCCTTACACCAGGTCCGCCGGGAAGAGCAAGGAATGTTATCTTCCCTGGTGACGGGATGAACCTTTCAGGATCCTCCGCATTGATCCTGCATTCAATTGCCCATCCATTTATTTTTACATCTGACTGTTTGAGGCCAAGCTCATAACCAGCAGCAATCTTTATCTGTTCCTTTACAATATCTATGCCGGTGATAAGTTCTGTCACAGGATGCTCCACCTGTATCCTTGTATTTATCTCTATAAAATAGATATTACCTTCTCCATCAACAATGAATTCAAAGGTCCCGGCATTTCTGTATTTTATTGCCCGTGCTGCCCTTACCGCAAACTCACCAATCTTTTTCCTCTGTTTCTCTGTCAGGGCTGGTGAAGGTGCTTCTTCAAGGAGCTTCTGATGCCTTCTCTGAATGGAGCATTCCCTTTCTCCTAAATGAATAACATTGCCCTTTGAATCAGCAAGTATCTGCACCTCTATATGTCTGATACTTGAGATATATTTTTCTATATAAAGTTCACCATTACCAAAGGCTGCAAAGGCCTCTCTCTGAGCCATGTGGAAGGCCTGCTCAAATTCTGATTCCTCTCTTACTATCCTCATGCCCTTCCCCCCACCACCTGCAGATGCCTTTATGATTACAGGGAAACCGATCCTTTTGACAACCTTATCAGCTATTTCCTCTGAATTAATAGGTCCATCGCTTCCCGGTACCACAGGAATACCCTTTCTTTTCAGGATGCTCCTTGCCTTTGCCTTATCTCCACCTATCCTGATATTGTCAGGGGTGGGACCTATAAAGGTGATGCCTGATGTAATGCACGCCTCTGCAAAGTGGGGATTTTCGGATAAGAAACCATAACCAGGATGTATTGCCTCTGCATCAGTGATCTCTGCAGCGCTTAAGATAGCAGGGATATTAAGATAGCTCTGCTGGGGATTGGCAGGTCCTATACATATTGCCTCATCAGCAAGTTTTACATGTAATGATTCCCTGTCAGCTTCAGAAAAGACAGCAACTGTCCTTATCCCGAGTTCTTTGCATGCCCTGATGATCCTCAGGGCAATCTCGCCTCTATTTGCTATGAGTATTTTTTTGAATAACTTCATACAGGCTCTATCAGGAAAAGGGGTTCCCCGTATTCCACAGGTTGACCGTTTTCAACAAGTATCCTTACAACCACACCATCCACTTCACTTTCAATCTCATTCATCAATTTCATGGCCTCTATTATACAGAGGGTTTGCCCTTTCTTTACCCTTGTACCAACCTCCACAAAGGGAGGTGCATCAGGTGAAGGAGAGCGATAGAATGTCCCCACTATTGGGGCTGTCACCGTAATCAGTCTGTGGGTCTCTTCTTCCTGCGGTAGCTGTGCAGGCTTTGGTATCTCCTGAGCCTTCTGTGTCTGCTGGATCTCAAAGGTTCCTATAAATCTTTCTCGTCTGACCTTTACCTTTATCCCTTCTTTTTCTATTACAAGCTCGGTAATGTCTGTATCCTTGAGGAGATTCAGGATATCCTTAAGTTCATCCAGATTCATTATTTTACCCTCTCTACATATTCTCCAGTTCGTGTATCCACCTTTATAATATCACCCTCAACGATATGAAATGGTACCTTTATGACAGCACCTGTTTCCAGCGTAGCCGGCTTTGTACCTCCAGAGGCTGTGTCTCCTTTAAAGGGAGGTTCTGTTTCAACAACCCTGAGCTCAACAAACATGGGAGGTTCAACAGTTAAAGGCTCACCTTTATAGTAGAGGACATGGACATTCATATTTTCCTTTATGTATTTTTTTGCCTCACCAAGGGTAGCCTCATTTATATTTACCTGCTCATAGGTCTCCATATCCATAAAGATATATTCGTTACCCTGGCTGTAAAGATATTGCATTTCTTTTTCTTCAAGCTGTGGTTCCTGGATCTTATCACCAGCATTAAATGTTTCATCAATAACCCTTCCTGTCTTCAGAGACTTTATCTTTACACGCATTATAGGCGCCCTCTGCTGCATCTTTACATGCTGGGATTCAATAACCTCATAGGGTTCACCCTTAAACTCAATCTTCATGCCTCTTCTTAAGTCACCTGCGATAATCACAATTAAGACCTCCTGTACATATAGTATCTTCTGAATTGAGTATAGTTTACAATATAATATCCCCTGCGGGCAAGCAGAATTAAGCTATCCAAATTTGATGGAAATTTGATACGAGGTGAATTTGATTAAAGCAGCAGGGCAGAGCAGCCATTTTTCTACTGGCAAAAATAGAAATCACCGAAAATTGTCGATAGAAATTTCCGATAAACCCTTCAACAAAACTGGCAGTCTACAGCACGGACTGAAGCTTGTCTTCAGTCCGTGCTCTTAAGGCAATACTAACACTCCAGAAAATCTAACGATTTTTTGGGGTCCCCGCTTGCGACACCTTAATAGAGCAGTAGAGTAACAGAGCAGCAGCGCAGCAGTTAAATAATAATTTAAAAAATTCCTCAATAAAAACTACTGCTCTACTGCTCTGCTGCACTGCTGCTCTAAGAAGACTTTGAGGCATCCCCCGCCATTAAAAAAAGCATTTCTATCAGCAAATTTAGGAAATCAATTTTATCTTTTAAAAATTTTTCGTCTTTTGTATAATAATTAAAATTTATCAGAAAGGGGGTGAAGATATGTTTAAGAAGAGTATCGCATGGTATCTTGTAGTGGCCATGTTTATTATTGGTGTTGCTCCAAGGCTTGAGGCAGCCTTTATACCATCTCAGGCTATCAGTCTTGCCACTACTGACAGGAATGCTGATCTTGAGAGGATTCAGTCCGTGCTGGAACAGAAGATTGTAAAGCAGAGGCTTCATGATCTCGGTTTCACGGATGAAGAGATAAAGGCAAGACTTTCCCAGCTCAGTGATCAGCAGATACACAATCTGGCACAGCAGATTGATGACCTCAGGGTTGGTAAGGCCGATGCCCTTGGAGTGATCATAGCCCTTTTAATAATAGCTATACTTATAGTGGTGCTACTTCAGCTCATGGGGCACAAGGTGGTAATTACAAAGTAAATTAAATTGGAGGCTGGGGTTAAGGATGAGGAAGATTATTTTACTGTTAACCTCAGCCTTTATTTTTTCCTGTGCGCCAGAGGTTGCGTTGAGGGGGGATTCTGTTATAATTGACATTCCTTTCTACAGACAATCTGATTATGAATGTGGCCCTGCATCACTTACCTCTGTAATTAATTACTGGAACAGAAAGAGAGGGGCTGAAGAGATTTCAGTGGAGGAAATCATTAATTCAATCTTTAGTCCTGGTGCTCGAGGGGTACTGGGAATTGATCTTGAGATCTATGCAAGGAACAGGGGGTTTTTAACAGTACAAAAAAGAGGTAGCCTGGAGGAGCTGAAAGCCCTGATTGACAATGGTATTCCACCTATTATACTTGTTAGTTATGGATTTTATGTCTATCAGCTTGATCATTTTCTTGTGGTAAAAGGATATAATGAAAAGGGTATAATAGTTAACAGCAAAAAGCCTGATGAATTTATCTCGTACAGGGAACTTGAAAGGATATGGAAGAGGACAGGTTACTGGATGCTTGTGATAAGACCATAATTCATGATAAGAGATTAGCAATGTCTGATGTAAGAAAGATACTTATTACTCATTACTTATTACGGATTACTAATGCATTACTGCTCTTCATCATAACTTTTCTGATCTTTAGTTCATGCAGCCTTCCAAGGATTATAATTCTCAAAGACCCACTCAGCCCAGAGGAGCATATAAATCTTGGATTGAGCTATGAGGAGAAGGCAGAGTACGATGCTGCCATCAGGGAATATGAAACTGCAGCAAAAGACCTGGCGATTGCCTATTTTTATATTGGAAACCTTTACTTTAAAAAAGGTGACTTTGACAGTGCTGAGAAGGCCTACAAAAAGGCAATAAGGAAGACCTCTGATCCAAGGGCAATGAACAATCTTGCATGGCTTTATTATACACTCAATAAAGACCTTGACAGGGCAGAAGAGCTTGCCATGGAAGCTGTAAGACAGAGCCCCGATAATGCGGATTTTATAGATACACTCAATAAGATAAAGGAAAGGAGGAGAAGTTGGCAGGAGAAGTAAGCTGGTTGTCAGAGAGAGCGAGGAGGATTCAGCCATCTCCAACACTTGCAATTGATTCAATGGCAAAGGCCATGAGGGCTGAGGGAAAGGATGTTATAAATTTTGGCGTTGGCGAGCCAGATTTTGATACACCTGACAATATTAAAGAGGCTGCCTTCAGGGCTATAAAAGAAGGATTCACCAGATATACACCATCATCAGGAATCCCTGAACTGAAGGAGGCAATAATAGAGAAACTTGAGAAGGACAATAATCTTTTATACAGCAAGGATGAGATTATCGTCTCCTGCGGGGCAAAGCATAGCCTTTACAATATTGCCCAGGCACTTTTTGATAAAGATGATGAGGTCATAATCCCTGTTCCCTACTGGGTTTCCTATCCTGAGCAGGTGGCGCTGAATGATGCTAAACCTGTATTTGTAAAGACCCATGAAGAGAATTCCTTTATTCTTAAACCAGAGGCACTCAGGGAGTGTATTACAAAAAAGACAAAGGCACTCATCCTTAATTCACCCTCCAACCCAACAGGTACAGTTTATACGAAAAAGGCCCTTGAGGCTATAGCAGAGATATGTTTGAGACATAATGTATTTATCATATCAGATGAAATTTATGAAAAGCTCACCTATGATGGAAATAAACATATAAGCATTGCCTCACTTAATGAGGAGATAAAAAAAAGGGTTATAGTCGTTAATGGTATTTCAAAGGCCTATGCAATGACAGGATGGAGGATCGGCTATGCAGCAGGTCCAAGAGAGCTTGTCAGGGCGATGGCAGCAATACAGAGTCAATCTACATCAAATCCTACATCAATAGCCCAGAAGGCTGCTGTGGAGGCATTGAAGGGACCTCAGGATTCTGTTCAAAGGATGGTTGAAGAGTTTGACAGAAGGAGAAGATTCATCGTCAATGAATTAAGATCAATACCCGGTATTTCCTGCATCATCCCTGCAGGTGCCTTTTATGTATTCCCCAGGATAGATGGTCTTTTTGGTAAGAGATACGCAGGCTATATGATTGAGAACTCCTCTGCACTTTCCATGTATTTATTAAAAGAGGTCTTTGTTGCAACGGTCCCAGGGAGCGCCTTTGGAGATGATAGATATATAAGGCTTTCCTATGCCACATCAATGGACAATATCAAGAGGGGTCTTCAGAGGATAAGAGAGGCAATTGAGAGGCTCAGATGAAATCAGGTTATGTCTCCATATCTGGAAGACCCAATGTGGGAAAGTCCACACTTCTTAATACGCTCCTTGGTCAGAAGATCTCCATTGTTACAGAAAAACCCCAGACCACCAGAAACAGGATCATAGGAATCAAGAATATGGAGGATGCTCAGATAATATTTATCGACACACCAGGCATTCACAGGCCGAGACATAAACTTGGTGAGATAATGGTAAAGGAGGCAAGGGATGCCATAAAGGATGTGGATATTGTTCTTCTTATGGTTGAGCCATGGGGTCCTCAGAATGTGATAGGAATACATCCTGAGGTGAAGGATATATTAAAGATCTTAAAGTCCCCTGATTTCTCTGGAAAGACAGTGATACTTGCAATAAACAAGATAGATAAGATAAAAAAGCCAGAGCTCCTACCCCTCATAGAGGAATATAATAAAGTTTTTAACTTTAAAGAGATAGTTCCTATATCAGCCCTTTATGGCGATGGTGTGGAGAGGCTACTTAAATTGATAGTGGAGAATCTTCCAGAAGGTCCTACCTATTATCCTCCTGATCAGGTTACAGATCAGGTGGAGAGGTTTATAGTAAGTGAACTCATAAGAGAACAGGTGATGAAACATACAGAGGAAGAGGTTCCCCATTCTGTTGCCGTGGAGATAGTTGACTGGAAGGAGCGTAAAAATGGTTTAATAAATATATCTGCAAATATATATGTTGAAAGAGATAGCCAAAAGGGTATAATAATAGGTAAGGGAGGACAGAGATTGAAGTCCATCGGTACTGAAGCAAGGAAGCACATTGAAGGTCTTCTCGACACAAAGGTATTTCTGGAATTATGGGTGAAGGTAAAAGAGAGATGGCGTGATAATATCAATGTATTAAGAGAGCTGGGGTTTAAATAATATGCTTGTTCCGATGAAGGTAGAGGGGCTGCTCTTTGATCCAAGAAGCAATATGTATATCCTTCTCCTCAAGGAGATTGATGGTACAGCAACACTTCCCATATGGATTGGAAAACCAGAGGCGGATTCCATTGCCCTTGCCCTTGGGAGGGTGGTGACCCCGAGGCCATTAACCCATGATCTTGTAAAAAACATCCTTGATGGCTTGAGGGTGAGACTTCTGAGGGTGGTTGTGACAGAGATTATTGACAATACCTATTTTGCCCTTATTTATCTGCATGATGGCCACAGGGAGATTCCTATTGATTCAAGACCCAGTGATGCTATTGCAATTGCCTTAAGGACAAACTCTCCAATACTTGTTGATGAGGGTGTTCTTGAAAAGAGGAGCAAGGACGAGCTTGAAGAGTGGCTCAGGAATCTCAAGCCAGAAGATTTCGGCAATGTAATGTAGATGCTTACAAGGACGAGGGCTATTGTTCTTAAGAATCTCGCCACTGGAGAGGCAGACCTTATAGTTACCTATCTTACAGAAGAACTGGGTCTTATAAGGGCCTTTGCAAAGAGCCCCCGCAAGACAGGAAGTAGATTCGGAAGCAGTCTTGAACCCTTTTCCTTTGTAAGGATATCTCTTTTTGGTAAGGAAGGCACTGGTCTTTTGAGGATAACAGGCTCAGATATTATTGAGCCCTTTCAGGAGATAAGGGAAGACCTGAAGAAGGTCTTCTCACTTGCACCTGTCATAAATCTCACAGAAAGGCTTCTCCCCGAAAGGGAACCCGAAAAAAAGAGTTTTTCTCTCCTGCTTTTAACATTGAGGCATATCAGGGATTCAGGACCTGAGGCTTCAGTAATTCTTTGTCTTTATTATATGGTAAGATTTCTTGATCTTCATGGATTCTCTCCGAAACTTGATCACTGCACAGGCTGTAGCCGTGATACAGCCACATATCAGATTTCACAGGGCTCTCTTTATTGTGCTGAGTGTGCATCTCAATATAAGAATGAAGGTTCAGTTTCTATAAGGATCTCTGAAGGGACCAAGAGGCTTTATTATGCCCTTCTTAAATGGAATATTAAGAGTATCCTGAGGATAAAGGTATCTCCTGCTATACTGGATGAATTGATTCAGCTCCTTGAGGGGCATATAAGATACCATGTTATTCAAAGAGGATCACCTCCACTGTTTCACCTTCAGCAGCCCCAAGCCTTTCATCAGGGATGATAACAATGCCCGAGGCATGCACGAGCGTTGTTATAAGGCCTGATTTTCCAAATACCGGTTCTGCCAGGTAATTTCCTCTGTCTTCAATTATCTTCACCCTTACAAAGTCTGTCCTTCCTGGAGAGGAAGGGATGTTTTTTGTAAGGATTGCCCTTAAAGTCTTGGGGATACTTGGTGAGGTATCTCCTGCAAGGGTCTTGATAACAGGTTTTATGAAATTTAAAAAACATACAGTAGCTGCTGCAGGATGCCCTGGTATTCCAAAGACAGGCACATTATTTACAATCCCTGCTATGGTTGGTTTTCCTGGCTTCATTGTTACACCATGAAAGAGTAACCCGGGGCTTCCAAGCTCATCTATTGCCCTTGCTGTAAAGTCCCTTGTGCCAACAGAGCTTCCGCCACTTATAAGGACCATCTGTGAGCTTTCACAGGCCCTTTTAATGGTATCCCTGATCAGGGTATAATCATCCCTGATGATACCCATCCTTTGAGGTATCCCACCAGCTTCAATAACAAGGCCTGCAAGATTGTAAGAATTAATATCTCGGACCTGACCCGGGGCAGGTTTTTCTCCAGGAGGGATTATCTCATCACCTGTTGAGATTATGGATACAAGGGGTTTTTTATAGACCTCTATCTCTGTTATCCCAAGACCTGCAAGGGCACCTATGTCCTGAGGCCTGAGTTTATGACCCTTTTTAAGGACAAGCTCACCTCTTTTGATATCCTCATCTCTCCTTATGACATTTTCACCTGGTGCCACAGATCTCAATATCTCTATAAGCCTTTCATCCACAGGTGCTGTATGCTCAAGCATTATGACAGCATCGCTTCCCTCAGGAAGCATCCCGCCTGTTGCAATCTTCATTGCCTTTCCTCTGGAAAGCCTGGTGGATGGTATTTCACCCATCTTTATCTCTCCTGAAAATTCAAGATAAAGGGGTATTGTCTCAGAGGCACCAAAGGTATCAGCGCTTATTACTGCATAACCATCCACACTGGAGCGATCAAAGCCTGGGAGGTCCTCTTTTGAATAGATATCTTCTGCAAGGATTCTTGAGAGAGCATCTTCTATGGAGACCCTTTCAGCATCCGGAGTAAAGTCAGGAAGGTTTTCGAGTATCTTCTGAAGCCCCTCCTTTACAGAGACAGCCCTTTGCCTTCCGAGCATCTCCTTCATGTTTAGAATTCTATGAAGGGTTTTTTCCTGGTAACACTGGAGCGGTCTTCTTTAATCAGGATATCAAGCATCCTGTCAAGGGATTCTTCATGGAGTTTCCTTATCTCCCTTGACCAGAGTTCTGAAGGTGTGGTGGATAAATTTCTATTAAGGATGGATAGATACATAAGACCCTTAAAAAGCCTCTTATTTGTCTTGAAAGAGAAAAGGGCGCTCTCAAGGCAGTCTTTCAGAAAAAGGTCATTTCTCTTCTGGATCTTTTTATTTATTGTCACTGCCTCAAGCCAGTATCTTGTATCTATGAGCCTGTCTGCCCTGAGTTCAAGGACTGTATGGTTAAGACCAATTTTTGAGGCAAGGTCTTCATGGGCAACTGTATCAGAGGCAAGATGACAGAGATAACCATATACAAAGGCCTTTTGAGAATTATCCTCTGCCTTTTCAAGCATGTTGAAACCAACTTCCCAGTTGTGGGAATTCTTTTCAGGTGGAAGGAGTCCCTTGGCAAAGATTATATCTGCCACTATATTCCCGTAGAGAAAGTCCTCCCTGTATCTTGAAAGAAGATAAAAGAGATTGGCTGGAAGGATAGCGGAGAGATAAAAGACCTCATTGCCAAGGTATATATGGGTAAGAGGCCCCCAGGCAAAGGCACTGTCAGGAATAAAAATAATACCTGCAATAAAGAATACTAAAAAGGACATAACATATAATAGCTTAAGAGCCCTGTAAAAATCTATTAGTTTGGCTCACCCTGTGGTTACTATATTGAAATGTCACACATAATTACTATTTTAAAATGTCACATATATGGTAGTCTCCTTCTTAAGGATGAGAACATTTTAAGGAGGAGGCTATGCAGAAAAGATACCTTATCACGGAGGAAGAGATG
>CALJEL010000032.1 GCA_938074335.1 uncultured bacterium
TTTCATCTCTTCCTCCGTGATAAGGTATCTTTTCTGCATAGCCTCCTCCTTAAAATGTTCTCATCCTTAAGAAGGAGACTACCATATATGTGACATTTTAAAATAGTAATTATGTGTGACATTTCAATATAGTAACCACAAGAAGGTCAGAAAAACTTGAAAAATCACTCCTCTATGTGTTAAATTATCCCAATTTTAGGACAGTTGACTCTTTGACCATTCATAAGTCCTTGATTTTGCGGGCGTAGCTCAGCGGTAGAGTGGGAGCTTCCCAAGCTCTTGGTCGCGGGTTCAAATCCCGTCGCCCGCTCCATTGATAATCATTTTCTTAATCTTGCTGATATTTCATGCACACTGTCTACAAGGAATCTTGCCTTTTCAACAGGTGTTTCAGGGAGTATTCCATGACCGAGATTAAAGATATGCCCTCTGATGGATGACCTCATACCCTTTTTGATTATATCTGTAATCCTCTCAAAAAGTTTTTCTTCAGGCAGGAAGAGCTCGCAGGGATCAAGATTTCCCTGAACCGCTACTCCATCTTTTAGTCTGTCTATTGCCATGCCAATATCTATCCTCCAGTCAATTCCTATAACATCAGCCCCTGATTCCTTTATATATTCAAGAAATGTTCCTCCATTGAGGACAAAATATATTACCGGAACATTTCCTTTAAGTGGGCCAATTATTTTTTTTACATGAGGTAGTACATATTCTTTAAAATCCCGTGGTGTAAGAATTCCTGCCCATGTATCAAAGAGCTGAACAGCCTGAGCTCCAGCCTTAATCTGAGCAGAAAGGAATCCTATAACAGTATCTGAGAGGAGTTCCATAAGTTTATGGAATTGTTTTGACTCTCCATACATGAATTTTTTGGTCTTAAGAAAATTCTTGGAGCTTCCCTGTTCAACAATATAGGTTAAAAGTGTGAAAGGAGCTCCTGAAAAACCTATCAGGGGGATATCAAGCTCTTTTAGTAGTATTTTTATAGTCTCCATTACAAAGGGTAGATCTTTTTCAGGATTTATCTCTTTAAATTGATTCATATCTTCTGGTGATGTGAGGACAGGGCCACCTTTTTCAGGAAATTCTATCTTTATCCCCATGGGCTCCAGGGGTATAAGGATATCTGAAAATAATATGGCGGCATCAACATTGAGTCTCCTGACAGGCTGAAGTGTTACCTCCGCAGCAAGCTCTGGAGTCTTGCAGAGGGTCATAAAGTCATATTTTGCCCTTATCTCCTGATACTCTGGAAGATATCTACCAGCCTGTCTCATGAGCCACACAGGTGTATAGTCAGTTTTTTCACCTCTACAGGCCCTCAGAAAGTTATCATTCATATAAAGTCCTCCTGTAAATTGTGATTATCTTGCTCCTGCCTTCTTCAGGGCTTCAAGTCTTTTTGGCATGTATGTGCAGAATGGTTCTTCCTCAAGATAATCTCCATAAACAGAATAGGCCCTTGCACGGCATCCACCACATACAGTAATAAATTCACAGGAACCACATCTTCCTTTGTAGGATTTAAAATCCCTTAATTTTTTAAATAACTCTGAGTTTTCCCATATCTCTTTAAAGGATTGTTTTCTGATATTTCCTGCGGGCATCGGAAAGTAACTGCAGGGAAGTACATTTCCATCTACATCAATGAGACATATGAGCTGACCGGCAATGCATCCCTTTGAACCACCTGTAGAGAACTTAAGGGAGCGCCTTTCAAATTTTCTGCCTTCCTGCTGTGATTTTTGAAGAACTATCCTGTAATAATGAGGTGCACAGGTGGGCCTTACAAGTATATCCTTTTCATCCTTTTCCATCTCATAATGCCAGTTAAGTATTTCTTCATAATCTTCCTTTGATATAAGCTCGTTCATTATCTCCTCTCCGCGACCGGTGGGTACTATCATAAACATGTACCAGGCAGTTGCGCCGAGCTCTTTTGCAAGTTTGTAGACCTTTGGTATTTCTTCTTGGTTTCTTTTGGTGAAAGAGGAATTGATGATGAATTCTATTTCATGTTTTTTAAACAGTCTTGCTGCATTGATTGTTCCCCGGAAGGCACCTTTCTGTGAACGGAAATCATCATGCACATCCTCTGTGGAGCCATCAAGACTCAAGGATACTATCTTTATGCCTGAATCCTTTATCTTTTTACATATCTCTTCAGTCACGAGGGTTCCATTTGTTGCAAGACAGACTCTCAGGCCTTTTTCAGTACCATACCTTGCTATGTCAAAGACATCCTCTCTTAAGAGTGGTTCTCCACCACTTAAGACCACAACAGGCTTTGCATAGCTTGAGATGTCATCTATTATCCTAAAGGCTTCTTCTGTGGAAAAATCAGGATGCCCCAGAACCTCTGCCTCTGAGGATGATCGGCAGTGAATGCATCTCAGGTTGCATCTCCTCGTGATCTCCCAGGCTATCCATTTAGGTGCGAATTCCATGTTTTGTCTCCAGTGAATAAATTATGCCCTGAAACAGGGCAATTTTACAAGAAACATTAGAAATTTAAACTTTACTTTACTACCACTGGCTCCGGTATAAGAGATTCTGTCTCTTTTTCTCTCCAGATGTATCTATGTATAGCCTTTAAAAGTGGACCAAAGGTTTCTCTATTTATTGCAGAAATGCCAATAGCATCATATCGTTTCAATATATTTTCCCTTTCTTCGGGCTCAATCCTATCTATTTTATTAAAAACAAGTATTCTTGGTTTATTGAACAGACCGAGCTCCCTGAGGATCTCCTCTACGGATTCTATATGCTGTTCAAATCTCGAATTTGAAATATCTACAAGATGAATCAGGAGGGTTGCATCCTCAAGCTCTTCAAGTGTGGATTTAAAGGCAGCAACAAGGTCCTTTGGGAGGTCCCTGATAAAACCAACTGTATCAGTTATTATCAATTCCCTTTCCTCAGGGAACCTGAGTCTCCTTGATGAGGTATCAAGTGTTGCAAACATCCTTTCTTCCACAAACACACTGCTCCCTGTAAGATTATTAAGAAGGGTGGATTTACCGGCATTGGTGTATCCTATGATTGATACAATTGGTATGCCTCTTTCAACCCTTCTATGTTTCCTCTGCCTTCTTGCTTCAGAGAGGATCTTTAACTCCCTTTCAAGCAATCCAATCCTTTCCTTTACCCTTCTTCTGTCAATCTCGAGTTTCATCTCCCCTGGCCCCCTCCCGCCTATACCACCTGTCAGTCTTGACATGGCGGTGCCTTTACCTACAAGTCTGGGAAGTCTATATTTAAGCTGGGCAAGTTCTACCTGTATCTTGCCATCCCTTGAATGAGCCCTTCTTGCAAATATATCAAGGATTAACTGAGAGCGATCAATCACCTTTAATTCGGTAAGTTCACTGATGTCCTTTATCTGAGATGGTGTAAGGTCCTGGTCAAATATAAGGAGGGTGGCTCCTTTGTCAAGGGCATTGATGATAACTTCTCTCAGTTTTCCTTCTCCCATTAAGTATTTAGGATTGCCCTCTTTAAGCCTCTGAATAACAGTGTCAAGCACTATTACATCAGCACTTCTTGCAAGCTCCTTCAGTTCTTCCATAGATTCCTCAAGTTCGTACCTTGGTCTTGTAGATGCACTGATAAGTATTGCCTTATCCCTTTTGTCCTGAACAAAGAGCCTTGCCCTGTCCATTTCATCTTCAAGATTTTCTATGAAGGATAAAAAGTCCATGTCAAGCTGATGGATACTCAAAGGATCTGATATTCCATATCTTTTCTCTGAGCCATGGGGTAGAAGGTGGGCAAAATAAACTTTATCAGGTAGACCCTCTTTAACTGTTATTGCAGCTATAAGGTCAAGCCTTAAAAGAAGGAGATCTGTAAGGTCATCCTGACTCAGGGGTTCATCCTTTAAATGTGTATGTATAAGCCTTAGTTCTCTTAGAGGTTTTCTTCCAAGTGGATAGTCATATTCCAGTGATGGTATTACTATTGCCTTTGCATCCCCAACAATTACATGGGTAATCTGCCCCTTTCTGTCTATAAGGATACCAATCTGTCTGCCTGTGGAGAAGGAGATTTCAGATAGGGATCTTGCAATCTCATAGGAGACAATCTTTTCAGGAGTTATTTTCCTCCTTAACAATCTTTCAAGGAGATGCAGCTCCTTCTTTTTAAGACCTGTTATATGTCCTGATATTGCGATCTCTTAAAACCTCCTTTTTAATTATAACACAATAAGACAGGTCATTTTAATTTTTCCGGGATATCCCATTTTGCCGATACCCTGCTGGCAGGCTGTTTCAAAGTAGAGCGGTAGTGCGATAGTGCTACAGACTTTTGATGTAAAATTCCTTCACCTATGAGGTGACCATTGAAAACGGGAAATTAATGGACTTGACAGGTCTTATATTATCTGATATATCTAATTATAGATACTCAAAGGGGGTGGCTAATGAATGTATTAGATGCTATAAGGTTAAGAAGGTCAATAAATTTTTTTGATGCATCTAAAAAGATAACAGAGGAAAAGATTAGAGAACTTATTGAGATTGCCAATCTTTCACCTTCCTCTTTTAATCTCCAGCCATGGAAGGTCATTGTTGTAACTGATTCAGAAAAAAAGAGAGTCTTAAGAAAATGTGCCCTTGATCAGCCAAAGGTAGAGGAGGCCTCTGCTGTCCTGATTATAATTGCAGATCCAATGTCTGTAGAAGAAAATATTGACAGTGTTCTAAATAGCTGGCAGGAGCTTGGCTATATAAAACAGGAGATGAGGGGTGTTTATAAGGATATGGCTGCTAAGCTTTACGGAGGGCCTCAGGATTTAAAAAGGAAACTCTTTGCTGTTAAAAACACGGCACTCTTTGCAATGACCTTGATGATAGCGGCTAAAGAACTCGGTCTTGATACCCATCCCATGGATGGATTTGATGAAGAATGCATAAAGAAGGAGTTTAATATTCCTGAAGATAAAATAATACCCATGCTCGTAGCAGTGGGCTATCTGCGAGAGGGTGTAAACCTCCTTCCAAGGGCTTGGAGGAGGGATTATAAAGAATTTGTAAAAATTAATTCCTATTAGGAGGTCTTTATGGGTTACACAATAGTAGCATTAAAGGATAAGATTATTGAGATGTTTCCTGAGATTCAAAGATATGGTGTAACTGTCAATTTAACCTTTGATGAACAGAAAAATGCCTACATTATCCAGTTCAAAAAGGATGGCCATGAACTTATAACTCATCTTGAGAAAAAGGATGCTGATGAATGCATGAATGGTATTAAATGTGTGTATCTTGGAGTACAGATAGGACAGTTTATAAAGAATTTTGAGGAGAGGAGGTAGATCAATGCCGGTAAAAGCAACAGGAAAGAGGATGACAAAAAAGACTTCAAAAGTTTTAAAGCAGCGTGACAGGTATGAATGCTCAGTATGCGGTCTTGTGGTTTCTGTGGATGAACCCTGTGGATGTATGGAGGCCCATGAGATCATATGTTGTGGAAAGGCGATGAGAAAAAAGAAGTGAGACAAGATATTGCATACAAAAATAAGTTTCTCTATTTTATTATAAGACCAGTTGATGATAAAAATTGTTTATACTGCTCAGGGATTAATATAAGCAGATTTCTTCCATTAACCAGGGGCAGACACAGACTCGGTCAGAATCCTGTGGAAAAGGGGCTTCAATCAGTTAATTATGGAGTAAGAGCAGTTTTAATCTCTAAAGGTGCTATTATTAAATCCACAAAAGGGAATTCATGCCCTGACTTCATTAATAAGGGAGCTGACCTGTGGTATACGGAATCCTTTAATATTGAAAACTGCTCCCATGAATTAGCTGATGTGATCAGTTATGCTGTATTAAATCTCTTAAAAAAGATATTCACTGCCCTTATGCTTGATGAAAAACTTCCGGAAGGTCTACCAGAGTCTTCCGAGGTGGAGTATTATCTTGAAGACTTGTGTGAAAAATACAAAGAGAAGGAGATCTTATGAAGGCATTGATAATAAGTGCTGATAATTTTGAGGATACAGAACTGCTTGTCCCCTATTACAGGCTTAAAGAGGAGGGCATGGAGGTAGATATTGCATCTATCAGAAAAGGGAAAATAAAAGGAAAACATGGCTATGAGGTGGAAGCAAATAAGTCACTGAGTGAGATTAATCCTTCTGATTATGATATACTGATTTTACCAGGCGGGAAGGCACCAGAGGTTATAAGAAAAGAAAAGGCAGCTCAGGAGATAGCAAGAAATTTTTTTATGACAAAGAAGCCTGTAGCTGCTATCTGCCATGGACCTCAGACCCTGATATCAGCAGGTCTTTTAAAAGGTAGGCATGCAACATGTTATAAGACAGTGGCTGATGAAATGAAGGCATCCGGTGCCATATACGAGGATAAGGAGGTTGTTGTGGATGGTAATCTCATTACCTCAAGGCAGCCCTCAGACTTACCAGCCTTCCTAAGGGAGATGATCAAGAAATTAAAGGGATAGTACATGCCATCACAGGTTAAAATAATCCCGGCTGATGAGGCAAGAGACCTCCTTGATAAAAATCCTGATATCTTACTTCTTGATGTCAGACAGCCAGAGGAATATAAAAAAGCTCACATACCGGGTGCTGTGCTTTTACCACTTCCCGATCTACCTGATAGACTTGCCGGGCTTGAGGCCAGTAAAGGTATTATTACCTATTGCAGAATCGGCAGAAGAAGCCTTGCTGCTGCCCAGCTGATTGCCGATGAAACGGATTCAGAGATCTATACTATTGATGGTGGCATAATGGCATGGAATGGTCTGGTGGCCACTGGCGATGTGGAAAGATGTATGATCATAACAAAGGATTTAAAAAATTCAGATGAATTTATATCCCTTGCCTATACTCTTGAAGATGGAGCCGAGAGATTTTATCTCATGCTCTCTGAAATTCTGACTGATGCAAAGGCTGTAGAATTATTTAAAAAATTATCAGAAGTAGAAAGAAACCATAAAAAGAGTATTTCTGATAAAAGACAGGGTATCACGATTGATCAAAGATTTGCTGATCATCTGGAAAGCTGTATGAGGATTTCAGATGCTATTGACGAGGTTACAAAACATACTGATATCAGGAACATAATAGAATACTCCATGCAGCTTGAGACAAATAGCCTGGATATTTATATGAAGATACTAAGGGAAATCAAGGATGTAGATAATTTATTCAGGGACATAATACAGGAGGAGAAGGCCCATCTGGGGAGATTGGGCGAACTTCTTTCAGGATATGAGACATAGAGATAGGCTTCCACCGGGTCAATATCTGAGAAAGGACTTCCCTGTTCTTCACCACGGGACCGTGCCTGATATCGATATTGATAGATGGGAGTTTGTTATTGATGGATGTGTCAGGAATAAGTTGAGGCTTAAGTTTGATGATCTTTTAAGACTTCCATCTGTTGAGATAAAAGCAGATTTTCATTGTGTAACGGGATGGTCAAGATTTGATCTTTTATGGAAAGGTATTCCTTTTAAAATGATTTGTTCTCTTGCAGGGCCCTTTGCTGATGCAAGGTATGTAATCATCCATGCTGAAAATAATTATTCCACAAATCTCAGTATAGATGTTGCAATGGAGCATGATGTAATCTTTGCCTATGAATATGATGGAAAGCCTCTCACACCTGAGCATGGTTATCCTTTAAGACTTGTGGTCCCCAGGAGATATGCCTATAAGAGTGCAAAATGGGTTAATGAAGTGGAATTCGTTTATGAAGACAGACCAGGCTTCTGGGAAGTGAGGGGATACAGTAATTCAGCAGACCCCTGGAAGGAGGAGAGATATGCATGATATACTTTTTATGCTTAAGGGGGTAAAATGGTTTCAATAATTCTATTACTGCTTGTCCTGGCTGTGGTTATCATTTTTTCGGTTCAAAATGCTGCACCCGTTAAAGTTTCTTTTTTTAGCTGGAGTTTTGAGGCTTCTCTTGCCATCGTGATATTTCTTGCGGTTTTGAGTGGTTCCATTATTACCCTGATTCTCCTTTATTCAGGCAGGTTAAAAAATTATCTTAGAAAACAGAGGTAAATAAAAAAGAGGTGTCAGCATGAATAATCTTTTCCACGGTGCATGGAAAATAGTCAGGATAATGGGTATTCCCATAAGGGTTCATTTTACATGGTTTCTTGTCTTTGGTCTTATCACATGGTCTCTTTCAACTTATTACTTTCCAAAGGCAGCGCCTGATCTGCCTGTCTCATCTTACTGGATTAAAGGAGCTATTGCAGCCCTGTTGCTCTTTGTATCTGTGGGTTTGCATGAGCTTTCTCATTCTATCGTTGCAAGGAGATATAAGATTCATATTGAGAGTATTACTCTTTTTATATTTGGTGGTGTTGCCCAGATGAAAGGAGAGCCACCACACCCAAAAGCAGAATTCTGGATTGCCTTAGCTGGACCTCTTTCAAGTCTCATCCTTTCTACAGCCTTTCTTTTTTTATCACTGAACAGTTCAGGAGGGACAAAGGCACTTTTCACCTATCTTTCACAGATTAATCTTATTTTAGCCCTATTTAATCTTATACCGGGATTTCCTATGGATGGAGGAAGGGTCCTGAGGTCAATCTTATGGAAGAAGAAAAGGAATTTTTTCTATGCAACTCAGAAGGCCTCAGGAATAGGTCAAAAGATTGCATTATTCTTTATCTTCTTTGGTTTATTCAGTCTTCTTACAGGAATGCCAGGCGGGCTCTGGCTTATGCTCATTGGATGGTTTTTATATACTGCTGCGCAGGCGAGTTTCCAGCAGTCTGCTCTTCAGGAGGCGCTCCATGGAGTTAAGGTGCAGGACATAATGATAAAGGACCTAATCACTGTGGAACCATCAATCAGTGTTGATGAGGTTGTAAATGGATATTTTCTCAGATATGGATTTGGCGGGTTCCCTGTAGTGCATGAAGGCAGATATCTGGGGCTTTTAACATTAAAGGATATTAAGAATATACCGAGGGAGGCCTTTGTGGATACGCCCATCTCTAAGATATATTCAAAACATAGAAGGGAATGGGAAATCTCCCCTGAGGAAGATGCCCTCAAGGCACTTGAAAGGATGATAAGGGAAGACACAGGAAGGCTTGTTATAATAGAAGGTAATACAATAAAAGGGATGATAACGAGAAATGGCATTGCAAGGTATGTGCAGATAAAAGGGAGTTTATAGGGTTCTTTGAACCTGCATTATCAATAAGGAGGTTTATATTATGAAGGGCAATGAGAAACTGATTGAGACCTTGAATTCCTTGCTTGCTGATGAGCTGACTGCAATCAATCAGTACATGGTTCATTCTGAGATGTGTGCAAACTGGGGGTATGAGAGGCTTCATAAACATTTCCAGCAGCGGGCCATTACAGAGATGAAACATGCAGAGAAACTGATTGCAAGGATTATCTTTCTTGAAGGGATTCCTATTGTCTCTAAACTAAAAGAGATGCATATAGGTAAGGAGATTCCAAAGATGCTTTCAAATGATCATGATGCTGAGGAGGGTGCCATAAAGGCCTATAATGAGGCAATCATACTGGCAGGTGAGGTTGGTGATTTTGCCACAAGGGAGATACTTGAAGAGATTTTGAAGGATGAAGATCAGCATATTGATGAGATAGAGGAACTTCAGGATCAGATAAGCCACATGACCCTTCCTATCTTTCTTACGACCCAGACCGTAAAATAAATGAAAAACAATTCTGCTGGTTCATAGCCATCAGGCTAGTGCCAAGCAAGATAATAATTTCCTACAAGGGATTTACTGCGGTCTTTCGCAGGAAGGATCAATAGAGGTGCAGGAAAGACCTGCACCTCTAAAATTTTACCCTTTGAATCTATTTTCTTCATCTTTATCCTCAAGCATCCTGTACTTTGGTCTTTCAGGGTCTTCATACTGTCCGCTCTTCACAGCCCAGAGGAATAAAAACCAGGCTCCAAGGCCAAGGCAAAGGGCAAGGATAATGAGAAATATAATAGTCCACATGGTTATCTTTTGAAATAGGGTAACAGGAGTCCCTGCTCTGTCTTTTTGGGAGGATATTTTTTTAGTCTGTTAAGTGCCATCTTAAGAAGGAGTTCCTTTTTTTCTTCATCCCTTGGTCTTTTTCGCACTTTTTTATGTAAAATGATACCTTTAAGGGCAAGCTCAGCCCTTATCCTCTTTGAGACCTCTTTAAGTTCATCATATGTGTATCTTGGCATTTTGACCTTTAAAAAACATCTTTAATGATATCATCAAGCTTTTCTTCTAATGCCCTCTTTGTTAGATAATCCATATCAATTGGATCACCAGTTGCCTCCTTTATCTTTAAAAGAACCTTTGCCCATACAAGACTGTCCTCATCCTTCCACCATTTGTAGGCACCTAACCTGTCTATGATCAGATCTTCAATAGATATGATATTTATCTCAAGGCCTTCTTCTATGATGATTGTGTTTATCCTTTTCTGTGCCTCTTCACCCTCATCAAGGGTGCTTCCAAGCCAGTCTATATATATATCAAGTTCTTCATTAAACCAGACCCTTCCGCTTTTTACAAAATTCCATTCAGTTAAGATCTTTTCAAGGAGATCCTTCTCAGCCTTTAAGTCAATGTCTCCAGTTGTGTAACTGCCCTGTGTGTATATCTCAACAGCCATACCACCAACAATTACAGGTGGAAGACCTCCATTTTTCTTTATTTCTTGAGAGAGGATTCCGATAAAATATGCCCTTCTTTTAACAGGGTCTTCTATGGACTTTAATCTTTTCAGTTGTTCCATAGCCTATTTTATCACAGGCCCTGTCTTTTCAGTCTCAGTGAATTACCCACTACCAGGAGGGAGCTTATCGCCATGAGGATGGCTGATATTATGGGATGGATCTTTCCTGATACAGCAAGTGGGACTGCTATTATGTTATAGGAGAAGGCCCAGAAGAGATTCTCCCTGATTATTGAGAGTGTCTTTTTTGAGAGCCTGATCAATGGGATCAATAGTCCTATATCATTTCTCATCAGCACTGCACCTGCACTCTCCATGGCTATATCTGTAGCACCACCTGTGGCAACTCCAGCATCTGCCTCGGTAAGGGCAGGAGCATCATTAATGCCATCTCCAATCATCATGACCCTTCTACCTGAATCTTTAAGCTTCTTTATGATCCCTGCCTTATCAACGGGAAGGACTTCTGCGTACACCTCCTCTATGCCAAGCCTTCTTGCAACCTCAAGAGCAACTCCTCTGTGGTCTCCAGTAAGCATGATGACCCTCTTTTTAAGATTCTTTAATTCCCTTATCACCTCTTCTGCTCCTGATGCCACCTTATCAGAGATCACAAACCAGCCTTTAAGTATATCATTTATTGCAATACCCACAATGGTATATCCCCTTTCTGCATATTCTAAGAAGTCCCTTTTCTGCTCTTTATCAATAATTACGCCTGCCTCTTCAAGAAACCTGATATTACCTACAATGACCCTTTCTCCGTTAATAATCCCTTTTACACCGAGCCCTGGAAAGGATTGAAAATCCCTTACAGGAATAAGCCTTTCCTTTTTTACATCCTTCAGAATTGCCTTTGCAATCACATGCTCTGATGCATGCTCAAGGGATGCTCCAAGGATATGGATCTCATCTTTTGTTACTCCATAATTTATTATCTCAATAAGCTCTGGTCTACCCTCTGTAAGGGTGCCTGTCTTGTCAATGCACAGGGTATCAGATCCTGCAATCTGTTCTATCACATTTCCTTCTTTTATAATTATCCCTGAGGAATAGAGGGCTGTTGAACCTTTAAGTATTGCAAGGGGTGTTGCAAGCCCGAGGGCACAGGGACAGGCTATTACAAGGACAGATACTGAATTCATAAGGGCATCCTTTGAATCTGCTGTTAGGGACCAGTAGATAAATGTAAAGATTGCCATCATGACTATAGCTGGCACAAACCATCCTGTAACCCTGTCAGCAATGCCCTGAATCCTTGCCTTTTTTGCCTGTGCCTCGAGCACAGCCTCTGTTATCCTTGAAAGCACTGTATCTTTTACTTTAATGACCTCAACAATCAGCCTTCCATTAAGATTTATTGTCCCGGCAAAGACCTTTGATCTGGTATTTTTCAATACAGGTATGGACTCACCTGTAAGCATCGACTCATCTACCTCGGAAGAGCCTTCAATAACCACACCATCTACAGGCATCCTTTCTCCAGGCTTAATAACTATCCTGTCTCCTTCCTTTAGCTCATTAATCTTTACCATTACCTCCTCAGAATCCCTTAGCAGCCTTGCCTCCTTTGGCTGGAGCCCGATGAGTGCCTGAATAACAGAGAATGCCTTAATCTTTGCACCCTGCTCAATAAACCTTCCAAGTAATATAAGGGTTATGATCATGGAGGATGTGTCAAAATAGACCTCTGCCTTAGAAAGCTGAAGGCTTAATGATGAAGGTTTAAGGTAATTCAAGATAATAATGGCAACACTATAGGCATAGGCGCTGAAGGAGCCAAGGAATATGAGGACATCCATATTGAGTGTCCTGTTTCTTAATCCCCTGATGGCATTCCTTATAAAGGGATAGCCGCAGTAAAACATCACAGGCGTTGCCAGAGCCCAGGCTATAAGCTGAAAAAGCCTTCTGTAAGACTCTTCAATACCCTGAAAATATCCTGCATAGAGTGCAGAGGTGTATATCATCAACTGCATGGAAAAGAATGAGGCTGTGCCAAATCTTATAAGGAGGTCTCTTTTTTCTCTCCTTAATTCATCCTCTCCTTCTGCGGTGTAGGCTGGTTTTGGTGTATAGCCAAGAGAGGTTATTTTTTTCAGTATATCCCTGAGAGCTATTTTTTCAGGATTCCACTTAAGCCTTGCCCTGTGGGTTGCATAATTGACCCTTATATCTGTAACACCCTCTGATCTTTTAACGAGATGCTCAATCAGCCATATGCAGGAAGCACACCTTATACCTGAGACAATGAATTCCAATTCAAGCTGGTTCTCTGAGACCTTTTTTATGAATTCACTGAATTCCTCTTCCCTTACCTCTCTTATCTCAGGCCTTCCAGGACCCCAGCCAAGCCTCTTTTCATAGAATTCTTCAAGCCCCTGTTCATGAATGAGCCTGTATATGGCATTACAGCCTGTGCAGCAGAAGACGAGCCTCTTGCCATCTATCTCATCATAAATGGCATCTTCTGGATTGACCTCACTAAGACAGTGATGGCAAAGAGTTAGTTTGCTTTCTACCATGTACGCAAAGCCCTGTAGATAAAAACTGCTCCTGCTATGATCATGAATATACCGGCAATGCTATAAAATCTCTTCCTTATAATGGCTGCTCCCTTTGAGACGAGCTGGCTTAACAGAAAGAGCGATGGTACTGTTCCGAGACCAAAGGTCAAAAGCAGGGTCATGCCTTTTAAGAAACCTGTAACAGGATTAGCCTCTGATGCACCAATTCCAGCTCCAGCTATAAAGGCTGTATAGGAGAGGCCACAGGGGATGATACCATTTATAAGGCCAAGGGGAAAGAGACCACCTAAACCGCCTGATTCTGATATACCTTTCATGACCTTTACAAGGCCTTTAAAAAATGCGAAGGAATAAACAGGTGAGGAGGTAAGTTTCACAATTGAGAGGCCTGTTAGTATCATGAGTATACCGGCAACTGCCATAGCTATTGTCTGGATGTGAGAGAAGACCTTTACAGTGGCAACAAAGGAGCCTGTAAGCCCCATAAACCCACCTATTAGGCTATAACTCATGAGTCTTCCTGAATGGTAGATCAGGTAGGGTTTAAGCCTTTCAAGAGGTGATGTTTGAATGGTGAGTGTGCAGGTTGTAATTAAAGGACCACACATACCTATACAATGACCGAATCCTCCGAAAAAACCGGTACCGAGCATGAGGAGATAAATTGAGTCGTTACTTAACATTAAACCTGAAACTGACAGTATATTCCTGTATGAATATATCTGCCTGCCAGATGGTCTTTCCACTGGGGCATCGCGGTATTACACCAGTACCTTTATATTTGTTGTTTTCAGTCCGTTTTAAGACAACTTCATTCTTTCCCATATACATCCCGGGCATGCTGAGGTCAAGGAGCAACTCATCAGGCAATCTCTCTCCTCTGATAGTAACGATGAAGGCTGTCTCTCTGAAGGCCTGAAGTGGCTTTGGTTCAATATCAAGCATGACCTCAATATTACCTGTCCTATTTATACAGGGCCTTTTCTCAAAATCACAGACATCTTCATCTGTCTGTTCCTTGCTACAGGCAAAGAGGAAGATCAGGATAAGTAAAGATATCCTAAATATAAGCCTATTTTTCAAGTGTTCTTATATAGGTAATAATCTTCCAGATTTCTTCTTTTTTAAGAATTCCCTTCCATGCTGGCATGCCTTCAGGCCTGCCTGAGGATATGGACTTAAAGATATCCCTGTCACTGCCTCCATAAATCCATTTACCATCTGTCAGATTAGGGCAGATCCCTCCTTTTCCCTCAGGACCATGACACCTCTCACAGTTATTCTTATAAAGAACCGCACCTTCTTTGATTGCCTCTGGCTCTGCCTTATAGGGATTATCTTTTGAACAGGCATTTAAGAGAAAAAGGATTAAAAATATAATAATTATTAGCCTCATTTCTCTATGCTCCTTATGTAGGTTATCACCTTCCATATCCTATCTGGTCCAAGGGTATTATCCCAGTTCGGCATACCACCAGGCCTGCCCTTTGAGATGGTCAGAAAGAGGTCAGCATCAGTGTTACCATATTTTTTGTTCTTCTTGGTGAGGTCAGGGCATATATCCCCCTTTCCACCAGGGCCATGACAGGACTCGCAGTTCTTTTTAAAGATTTCCGCCCCTTCCTTGATAGCCTGCTGGTCACCACCATAGGGATTTTTAGCCTGTTGCGAAAGGGCTACATCCATAAAAATCATAATTAACAGAATAGAAAGGATCAAGGTCTTCATCTTTCTATCCTCCCTTTGAAAGATTTTATCATGGCGCTGCATATATGCGTTTTTCTAATATCACGGTTTGACTGTCATGGATAAATCTTATCTTCATATCCCAGTACCCAGCTACTGGAATCCTTATTCTGGCTGTGTATTTGCCTGATTCAATAAAATTAACCCTGTATTCTCTATCATAGGTGGTAGTGGAAGGTCTGCTTAATGTCAATATAATATGAGGATCTGTAACCGCTATACCTGAGGTATCCATAATTGAAAATATTATATCATTATCGCCTGCATGAAATTCTTTATTTAATAATTTAAATATAAATCGAGCCTTTGTTTTTTCCATCTCATCATATCTAAGGCCTGTCTCATAGGGCTTATCAACCACCTTTCCCTCAAAGACCATTTTTCCAACTATAATAGAACCTATTACAGCAGAAAGACCTATTATTGTCACGATGACAACGAGTGCCTTCATGGTTTTATAAATGTAATCTCTTTAGAGATCTGGGCATTACCGGTTTCAGGGATAAATGATAGCGTGACATGATCCCTGTCACCCTTACCTATCACCAATACCCTTGTCTTCTTTAATTCTCCTGCCTTGACCTGGATGGTATCTGGAACTACCTTTAAGTCAATGGTCTTAATAACTATCCTTTCATCCTCCTTTTTTCTATTTTCAATCGATACAATGAAGGAGTTTATTAACTCATTTTTTTCAGTCAGTCTCGGCTTGAAATCATAATCAGGCATTATCGTTATATCAAGACCCTTGCGGATGCCAGTAAGATAGATGAGAAATAGAAACGACAGGATAGTGAGCATTCCGGTTATGACTGCATTCTGTCTGATTATCCTTCCTTCAGTTCCTGGCTCACCAAAGAAATAGTTTATAAGGCCCTTTCTACCTTTTCTACTGAATATCTCTCCGCATTTATCAACACATTCAGCACAGGTTATACAGGCTATGCTTGCTCCCTTTCTAATATCTATACCCACAGGACATACCTGAACACAGGCCCTGCAGTCCATGCATTCATCCTGCCTCCTTTTATCAAAGGCAATTATGAGGGTCTTATTATCAAAGAGCACACTCTGAGCCCTCGCATAAGGACAGACCGTTGCGCAGAACCTCCTTCTTATAAGGGCAAAATTCAAAAATAATATTACAGTCAATACTATCCAGAATCCCCATATGACCTTTCCAAGCTGCCATGCCATTAATCTCCCAAAAAATTCATAGGGTGATACAAAATACCATATAAGGCTTGCACCTATTATCACACTTATAATAAATGTGGCTCCATAGGATGTTATCTTATAGGAAAAACCCTTCCTGTAAGCCTTATCAACAAATCCTGTTAGATCGCTTATAATAGTCTGTGGGCATAACCATCCACACCATATCCTTCCAAAGACAACGGTGATAAAGACTATAAGAAAAGTAAGAAATAGTGTTGCCACAAGGACAATAAAGAATTCATCCATCCAGAGTATAGTGCCAAAGAAATAGAGCCTGAGTTCTGATATGTCAAACCTCAGGGCACTCTGTCCTTTTATCTTCAGAAAGGGAAGACCGAGTAGAATAACAGCATGGAGGAGCCTTGCAAGCCTTCTCCATGACTGGATAGACCTAATCCTCATCGAGCATCCTGTACTTTGGCTCCTCCACCTTTTTTTGTCTCTTCTTTGAGTAATAAAATATGATGGTTAAAGCAAGGGCTATCACAAGGCATAATCCAAAGAGCAGATAAAGGGTTTCTGTCATTTTTTCCTCATTGAGAGAAAGAGATATAGTATGCCGAGTGCTGCAAGACTCGTAAAACCAATGGTTGCTATAATGGTGATGTCCATTTTCCCTCCTATTTCTTCTCTTCCATCTGCTCTAAAAAAGCCTTCTCCTGAGACCAGCCACTGATTCCTGGTGTGTATGATATGAAATAGTATATTCCCCAGAGTATCAATGCCCAGAATAGTATGAGCCAGCCAATGGGGATCTTTCTTCTTAAGGTCTCCTCAGTCTCAAATTCCTTTAAGCTGTCAAGTTCTTCAGCCATAATTGACACCTCCTATTTCTTTTCCTGAAGTGTTCTAATATATGAAACCAGTGACCATATACCCTCTTTATCAATCTGGGTGCCAAAGGGTGGCATACCAGCCTGGGTTCCATCAGCGATGATAGAGAAGAGCTTACCATCACTTATTTCGCCTTCTTTGCCAAGCCATACATTATCTCTTAATGTAGGTCCTATGCCGCCTTTTCCATCATCACCATGACATATCTCACAGTTTTTCTCATAAATCTCCTTACCCTTCTTGATCGCCTCGGGTTTGCCTGAAAGCGGGTTTATTTCCTCTACAACCTTTGCCTCGACCTGAACCTCTTTTTTCTTCACAGCAGTCCCTATTACCTGAAGATATGCCACTATGGCATCCATCTCTGTCTTATCCTTTAGGGCCTCGATCTCTTCCCTTGTATAGGGGAAACCAAGGGCATTCATATGCCTTTCCACCTCTTCTGGATTGAGTTTTCTCTCCTTAAGGAAGGCATAAGAGGGCATATTAGATTCCTTGAAGAATGCACGGGGGTTTTCCATATGTCTGTAATGCCAGGCATCAGGATATTTGCCACCGATCCTTGCAAGGTCAGGTCCTGTCCTCTTTGAACCCCAGAGGAATGGGTGATCATAGGCAAACTCTCCTGCCTTTGAATACTCACCGTATCTCAGAACCTCTGTCTTTAAAGGCCTTACCGTTTGTGTATGGCAATAAAAACATCCCTCCCTCTGGTATATATCCCTTCCAGCAAGTTGAAGGGCTGTATAGGGCTTGAGGTTTTCAAGCCTTGGGTGCATCTCTGGCCTGAGCATTGGATAGAGCATTGTAACAATGGTTCCAGCGAGAACCGTTGCTGTTGCAAGGAGTGCAAATATTATAGGTCTTTTATGTAATGTCTCATGAAGTCCAGCCATGTTTCACCTCCTATGCCTGCTGAAGGGCCTTGCCCTTCCTGATGGTCATGTAGATGTTATAGATAAAGAAGAGCATCCCTATCGTAAATATAATTCCGCCAACAGTCCTCATCTCCCAGTACGGATAATTCTTTGCGATTATCTCAACCATTGTATATTTCAGGCTTCCGTCTGGGTTAACAGCCTTCTGTAATGCACCCTGCTGTATACCTGTTATCCACATTGTAATAGAGAATATGAGCTGACCGATAAGGACAAGCCAGAAATGGATATTTGCGACCTTTACGCTGTGAATCTCTGTGTTGTAGATCTTCGGGATTATATAATAAACAGATGCAGCAACTGTCATCGTGACCCATCCCATCGTGCCCATGTGGACATGGCCAGGGACCCAGTCAGTGTAATGTATGAGCTGGCTTACGATCCTTAAACCCTGAGTTGGTCCCTGAACAGTCTGGAGTCCATAAAAGGTTATGCCAAGGATAAAGAACTTCGTAAGATAGTTATTCTTTGCCCTTTCCCAGTCCTGACCAACCGTGTAATAGCCATTCACAACAGAACCCCATGACGGAGCGATGAGAAACATAGTAAAGACTATGCCAACTGTCTGTATCCAGTCTGGAAGAGGGGTATAGACAAGGTGATGGGCACCGGTCCAGAGATAGGCAAATACAAGTGACCAGAAGGCTATGATTGAGAGCCTGTGGCTGTATATTGGAAGCCCTGTGGATTTTGGAAGGAAGTAATAAAACATGGCAAGTATTGGTGTAGTAAAGACAAACCCCACTGCATTATGGCCGTACCACCACTGCACATTTGCACTGTTTACACCAGCAAAGAGATGATAGGATTTAAGCAGCCCTGCTGGAATTGAGAGGTTATTGATGATATATAGAATGGCAACAGCGATCACAGTGGCGATGATATACCACAGGGAGATATACATCTGTTCCTCTCTTCGACTGAAGATTGTTCCAAAGATATTGATTGCAAAGATCATCCATAATATGACAACTCCAATATCAAGTGGCCATTCAAGCTCTGCATACTCAAGGGACTGGGTATAGCCTGCCAGAAGACTCAATGCTGCAAGGGCAATGGCTGCATTGAAGAGATAGAGATGGAATCTTGCAAGTCTTGGAAACAGAAGTGGTCTTCTACAGAGCCTCATGGTTATGTAATAGAATATGCCAAAGATTGCACCAACTCCAAGGCCAAAGGCAAGGCCATTGGTGTGAACAACTCTCAATCTTCCAAAGGTGAAGTAGGGCTGGATATTGGCTGCGGGATGCCACATCTGAATAGATATCCAGAGACCTATCAATATCCCAACAACACCCCAGAAGATAGAGGAGACAATAAAACCCTTAACTGTCTGGTGATCATAGCGATACTCGTCCATAGCTTCTCCCTTGATTATCAGAGTTTATAATGCCCCTCATGAGGCTTAATTTCATTCTATCATATTTTTAGAAATAAAATACTGGATAATTATAGTCCTGTTTTACAAAAGATGTCAAGAGGACGTAATTTGTTTGTGGTTACTATATTGAAATGTCACACATAATTACTATTTTAAAATGTCAAGTTGGGGAGGGTTAAGGGTAGATACAGGTGTAGTTTTTGTGGCAAAGAAGTTTCAAGCAGGCGCCGTCATGGATACAAGACGTAAAGCATCTACATCTTTGAAGCTACAGACCATCCTACGATAGGAATTTCCCATCACCTGCGAGGTGCCGCGCTGTCGCACTGTCGCTCTGTCGCACTATTAAGGTGTCGTGAGCGGGGGCAAATTGAGGTTTACACCTAAATTTGCTGATAGAAATGCATTTTTAATGGCGGGGTATGCCTCAAAGCCTTTATAATGCGACAAATTTTTATTTATCATGTATTAAACAGTTTTTCACCAAAAGGTGAAGTAAGAAATGTTAGGTAATGTTATTAAAAATCTTACACTAAGGTGTCGCGATAAAGCCTTTTCGGCATCCCCCGCCATTCCTATCGGCAGTTTACGGTTACATAAAGCCCTTGAAATCCTAAAAGCTTTGTGAGATAATTTAACTGTTGCATCTGTCTGGGTTACCCCCTTTCTTGGTGAGGATTTAGAGGGCATATTACCCTTTCAGATGCAACGATTTCAATAGCTATTTTGCTTGCACCATATTTCGTGAGGAGCCAAAAATACAGAAAACTATGAAAACACTCACCATTGAAGAAAGAAAAAAATTAAATCCAGATAAAGCAATTGAAATACTAATAAAGGGCAATCAACGATTCATTAACAGATTGGTATCTATTAAAGACCATCTTTCTGTGCTTTCTGAATTTTCGCATGAACAAAAGCCATTTGCTTTTATTCTGTCATGCATTGATTCAAGAGCTCCGGTTGAAATTATTTTTGATCAGGGGATAGGAGATTTGTTCTCTGCAAGAGTAGCTGGAAATATAGTGAATGAAGATATCATAGCAAGTGCAGAGTTTGCAGTAGATATTGTAGGTGTTAAACTCGTAATGATATTAGGACATACTCAGTGTGGAGCAATGTCGGCTTGTTTGAAAAACATCAAAAATGGATATCTTCAATACTTAGTAAATAAAATTGAACCGGTGTATCTGAAATATAAGTCAATCATTGATACAAGTACAAATACTATTGATAAACTCTCTGAGTATAATGTGAAATATTCTGCACAATTACTCCTTGAAAAAAGTGAAATAATTAAAAAACATCTGAATGAAGGTAAAATAAAGATTGTAACTGCCATGTATCATCTTGATTCAGGAAAGGTAGATATATTAGATAGTATTTCAAATTATTAAAATCTAATGGTTCACGGAAACATTTTAAGTAAAGTTAAGCAATTTTATTCGTCTTTTTATTTTTATTTCAAAGCGTCAAGAGCGATATCTGTCATTGCGAGCGAACGAAGTGAGCGAAGTAATCTGTTGAACTCCGGATCGGTGATTTTCTAAATTGATGTTAACACATAAATACAAATAGTTTCATATTACAACTCGTTTTTTATTGCATAATTTGGGTTAAAAATATATCTTAAAAATAAGAAAGCCCCGATAATGGATTTGTAGCAAGTATTGAAACTTTATTGTGTGTTGAAGCAACTGGAAGCAGCTGATAATTTAGATCTTCGATCCACTTTCTGCCTTCTTTTATGTAAGATTTATGCCTCTTGAGCTAGGTAAATCTATCTATATAACAGTCTTTGATAACAAACAGGTCTGGAATGCTGAGGTGCAGGTCCTTAGAAAGGAAAAGGTAGAGATAGGAGATAAGGAGATGGATACCATAGTAATAAAGCCACTTATGCAGTCAGAGGGTATATTTTACAGAAAAGGAGATATTTATATCTGGCTTACAGACGATAGCATG
>CALJEL010000033.1 GCA_938074335.1 uncultured bacterium
GCTATAGATATAGACATACTGGTTACCAAGAGGATTGCCTTGGTCATCCTTCAAATAACCCTCCACCTGACAGAGCTGAGGCTTTTGGATGGTGTTGGTTTTCTTTGTACAATTGGGTGATTCACCAAGGGTGACAGTTTCTGTTACAGACTGGTAGTTTATTGGGTCCCAGTAATAGAGTGTGGCTGACCTGTCAGTGTTATCCTCAGCATCAGAGACAGTCTTTACAGTCTTTAAGGTTACCTTTCCATCTGAACCAGTTGAACCCCATACATTGCTGAAGGATTGAGGGTCATAATCATCGTCGTACAGACTCGCATATACACCTTCTATTGGATTGCCACTATCATCTTTAAAGGTAGCCTCAAGGCACAGCTCCTTAGGCTCTTCGAATATCAGTGGATAGTCGAGATTCCACCAGTTAGCGAGAAAATCCTCATTGGTTATTTCAATTATAAGGTATAGGTACTTTCCTAAGTCTCCTTGATCCTTACAGTATTTCTGATAGTCCTTATGGTCTACCTTACCATCATTATTAAGGTCCCCAATTAGATTTGTGTCATTTTCGTTAAAAACTCCGTCTCCATTTACATCGAGTGTGCCTATGCCTAGTAAGACCCATTCACCATTCCTCGGATTGTAGGTATAAACCGGAACCTGAAAACCATCATTTGGGTCATTCTTTTCCTTGACCTTCCCATCCTTGCATCTGCCTTTTGTGTCTGTCTCTTCGCAGGCAACATCCCTCAGAAGGTTTTTACATACACCGGGTGGTATCTGGCGGGTAATTGTAGTTGAGGCTCCTTGAGACTTTTTTAGCTTACCTGCCTTGATGGCTTGTGCTACCAGTGCCCCAAGATTAGAACCTGTGTCATCTGTAATATTTATAAAGTCAAAGCCTACTGAGACTAACTTATTACCATCGCTGTCAACAAACTGGCCTGGGAATCTGTCTGCATCTTTAGGAATGCTCGGGTCATATGTATTAAGTCTTGCAATGAGGGTTTTTACATCTGAAGGAATGGTATCAGCAGGAATCATGACCTCAAGGGTAGGCTTCTCACCATGCTGTTTTCTAAGCTCAACCTCCCTCCCCACCTTTACAACCTGACCCTTAGCTGTCTTAAAGAGACCAAACTTTATAACCCTCTTGCCTGTTGATGCCTCAAATATAGCATCGTCTCTTGTTGCAATTGAAGTGCTAACAGCATCAAGTATTGCTGAGATATTAATATCTGCGGGCTTTTCAAAGTCTATCCTCTTACTGAAGTCTGCAAAGCCCTGCTTTATTACTGTAATCACCACATATCCATAGCTATCCTCTTTAAGACCACTGATGGATGCAGTAAATAGACCCTGCTGGTTTGTAAGGACAGTTGTTTTTATCTCCTTGTTATACTTCTCATCCTTTACAATTATCTCAACAGTGGCATTAGCAAGAGGTGAGCCTTGTGGCTGCTGAGCCTTTAATGAACTTCCCACAAGGCTTGAAAGTCCGGTAGCTGAACCAGAGATATTAACACTTGTAGCCTGAGGTGTTGGACCTGGTGGTGTTGGTCCTGGTCCAGGAGTTGGTCCTGTTCCACCGCCACCACCTCCACCGCCGCCACATCCTGTCAGGATGAGGGCAAGGGAGCTAAGGACAACAAGGATTAACGCTAATAACTTCACCTTTTTCATATTTGCTCCTCCTTCTTAGATTAGTAAAATAAGCAGGGTAATACCCGCTGCAACAATTTTTTCTCACCCCCTTTAATTCCAATGGAAGTCTTTGGATAAAAACATATACCGCCTCTTTGTCAACCCAAAGCCCCACCTCCTTTCTATGAGGGTAGGGCTTAATGCCAGCTTACATTTAAAGCATACTACCCAATAAAGAATAAGTCAAGGTAAAATTACCCAAACCTATATAGCTAATCCAAACCTCTTCATCAGGCTCACTCCAAGATCAAGTGTCTCTATGACTGTGCGTCTTTCTTTCTGGGCAATGAATTCCCTCTCAAAGGCATCTCCAAAGTCAAGGATGATCCTGTCCTGCTCTGTTAAGCCCTCCCTTCCTACTATTGCCTCAAGCCTTCTCATGTCCCTTGCCCTTGCATAGTATTTATAAAGAAGGTTTGCGATCTTTCTGTGGTCATGCCTTGTCCTTCCCTCGCCAATGCCATTCTGCATGAGCCTTGATAGACTTGGAAGCACATCCACAGGTGGGAATATCCCCTTCTGGTGAAGTTCCCTGCTCAGCACTATCTGACCCTCTGTTATGTATCCTGTAAGGTCAGGTATGGGATGTGTTATGTCATCCTCTGGCATGGTAACCACTGGAAGGAGTGTGATGGAGCCTTTTGCTCCTTTTATCCTTCCTGCCCTCTCATATATTGAGGCAAGGTCTGAATACATGTATCCTGGATAACCACGCCTTCCAGGAAGTTCTTCCCTTGCAGTTGATATCTCCCTTAAGGCATCACAGTAATTTGTCATGTCTGTAAGGATAACGAGTACATCGCTCTTTTTTTCAAAGGCAAGGTATTCTGCTACGGTAAGGGCAAACCTCGGTGTAAGGAGCCTCTCCATAACAGGGTCATCTGCCATGTTTATGAAGGCAACAAAATCAATCCTGAGTTCCTCAAGGGTCTTCATATAAAAGTAATATTCATGGAAGGTAAGCCCCATTGCCCCAAAGACGATCACGAACCTTCTTCCTTCACCTGTCTCCTCCCTGAGTCTTGCGTATCTCAACAGGCTTGCCACAACCTCTTTTGACGGAAGCCCTGCACAGGAAAACACAGGCAGCTTCTGCCCCTTTACAAGGGTATTAAGTCCATCAATGCATGAGAGACCTGTTTCTATGAATTCCTCGGGTCTTGCCCTTGATACAGGATTCATCGGATAACCTGTCACAGGTGCCCACGTTTCAGGGAGTGGAGCAGGTATTCCATCAAGGGGGGTGAAGGAGCTGCTGAATATCCTGCCAAGCATATCCTCTGAGAGGGGTATGCTTTTAATAGAATCAGTGAATATAACCCTGGTATTTTTAATATCAAGTCCCTTTGTCTCACCAAAGACCTCTATAAGGACAGTGTTACCTTCTATCTTGAGGACCTCACCCTCTCTTTCTTCACCAGATGGAGAGATTATCCTTACAATCTCACCTATCCTGCATGAAAAGACCTTTTCAAGGAATATGAGGGGTCCTCTTATGGATGATATGGTCCTGTAGGAATGTTCAGCAAGCCTCATCTCAGTGCCTCCTCAAAGGGCGTGCCCTTTCTTATGAGCTCAAGTGTCCTGTCATAAAGATCAATCAGTGCCTTAAGCCTTTCCACTGTCCTTTCTGGAGGAGAAAAGGCATCCTCTGTATAGGCATTCTGGCAGAGGAATTCAAGCCTTATCCTCTCAGCTATGTGCATGAGGAGCCTGTCACTGTCCTGAAGTCCTTCCATCCCGACTATCTCAACAACCTCTCTGAGGGACTCCTCCTTCTGAAGGATCTCATTACACCTCTGCCTTAAGATAGACCATTCAGGAGAGATCTTTTTATTGAAGAACTCCATAAGTTCTCCTGTATAGAGGGAATAACTCTGGAACCAGTTTATAGCAGGAAAATGTCTCCTGTGGGCAAGGGATGTATCAAGCATGAGAAATGCACCTGCTGTCCTCAGACAGGCCTGTGTGACAGGTTCTGTAAAATCTCCTCCAGGTGGAGATACAGAAAGTATCATGCTGAGGGAGCCGATCCTGCCTGCTAATGTCTCAACAATACCTGCCCTTTCAAAGAAACCTGCAAGCCTTGAGGCAAGATAGGTTGGATAACCTTCCTCCCCTGGCATCTCCTCAAGGGATGATGAGATCTCCCTCAATGCCTCTGCCCATCTTGAAAGACTGTCTGCAAGAAAAAGGACATGATAACCCATATCCCTGTAATACTCTGCCATTGTTACCGCTGTATATATGGATGCCTCCCTTGCTGCAACAGGCATGTTTGATGTATTAACAACAAGGATGGTTCTTTCCATCAATGGTCTTCCCCTCCACGGGTCAGTAAGCTTCATGAATTCTTCAAGCATCTCAGCCATCTCGTTTCCCCTTTCACCACATCCAACATAGACAACAATATCCACATCTGCAAACTTTGCAATGGACTGCTCAAGTATGGTCTTTCCTGTTCCAAATCCTCCAGGCAGTATAGCTGTACCACCCCTTGCAAGTGGAAAGAGGAGGTCAATTGCCCTCTGTCCTGTTATTAAAGGTTCCCCGGGAGAGAGCTTTCTTTTAAAAGGTCTCGGTTTCCTCACAGGCCATTCCTCGCATCCAAAGAGTTCTGAGCCATCTTCAAGCTCAGCAAGGGTCTCATTCAGGCTTATCTCACCATCAGCTATCCATCTTATAATCCCGTCTCTGGTTGAAAGGAGATAGTGTTTGAAAGGTCCCTCCTCCACATATCCATAAATCTCACCGTATCTTATTTCTTCACCCTTCTTTTTTAACGGATAAAATCTCCAGCGCCTGAGATAATCAAGGCCATAGAGTTCCTTTCCACCTGTAATGAAAAAGCCCATATCCTCCTCAAGCCTTTTAAGAGGTCTCTGGAGCCCATCAAATATATTTGAAAGAAGGCCTGGTCCTACCCTCACTGTAAGGGCCATACCTGTTGATCTCACAGGTTCTCCTAAGGCAAGACCCCTTGTGTCCTCATAGACCTGTATGACTGCCCTGTCTCCCTCAATACGCACTATCTCACCAGTGAGCATCTGCCTTCCCACATATACCCTGTCATAAAGCCTGACGCCCTTGACCTCAGCAATAACTGTAGGACCTGATATGCCTGTTATTGTCCCGGGGATTTCCCTCATATCCTGAGCCTCACATGATAACCTATTGCCCTTCTTATGAGCCTCATGAGATAATCTTCCCTCTCCTCCGGTCTTTCCGGTGATGGGATAATCACAATCACACCGGTGAATCTCTCCTCAATCTTCTTTAATCTATCCTGACCTATCGCACTGATAAGCCTTTCATCAATTGCAATAAGACCTATCTCTGGATCATCAATAAGCTTCCTGAGAAGCTGCTCACCTTCCTCAGGTTTTATGGCATGATGAATAACACCAGCCAGGCTGAATCCTGGTTCAGAGTCTTCAGGTGTTATAAAGACTATCTTTTTCATAATATCTCTTCTTTAAGCTCAGCCCTTTCAATACCTGTAGCAGTAAGGATGGTTCCAAGATTCCTGAATTCTATATAAAGGGACCAGAGATAATGAAGTATAAGTCCCCTGTTATCCTCATAGCTCCTTTTTTTTAACCTGAGGCTCAGGCCCTTTAAAAGGAGGTCTTCAACGCTTCCCTCTGAAAGACCTGTAAGTCTCTTAAGGAGAGATGAAAAAAGTTTGAGGTCTCTCTGTATCAATATCCTTTCAAGCTCCCGCAGGCTCAACTCTCCACCAGGTAGGAATTCAGGAGGAGTCACGACCTCCCATTTAATTGATTTATAAAGGTTAAGGATATTTCTGCTGTCAATCTGGTATGTTATAAATGTCTTTATGTGTCTGTGAAGCCTGAGTGATAGAAGATATTGAAGGAATCTTCCATAGATGAATCTCTCAAGCTCCTGTAAACCCCTTTTATGGAATATCTCATAGCCATCAAGAAATCCGGTATCTGCCTTTGAAAACAGTTCTATAAGTCTTCTTACTGCTGTATCAAGATCATTTAAGGCAAAAATATCTTTTATCTCAGAAGATAGAAGGCTGAGCCTTAACAGTGCCTCTGCATCTTCATGGTATCCTGCCTTTATATATCTCAGGCATACAATCAATGTCTTGAGCTCATGAAATAAGAAATAGGGCCAGAAGAGCTCCCTTAATCTATCATTCATCTCTGAATAAAGCCATCTGTATCTCTTCAGTAAAGGTTTTAACATAGAAGAGTCCTCAAGGTCATAATGAAATTCCCTTAAAAATCCTCTAAGGTCTGTAGAATAAAGAGGTATATTCCAGTCCTTTATGAGTCTTGACCTTCCTCCTCTTATCCTTGATATAAAGTACTCCTCTGGATAATCTTTCTGCGGGAGCTCAAGCAGGAATCTATTCCCTAAACTGCCGATAGCAATGGCGGGGGATGCCGAAAAGGCTTTATAGCGACTCCTTAATGTAAGATTTTTAATAACATTACCGAACATTTCTTACTTCACCTTTTGGTGAAAAACTGTTTAATACATGATAAATAAAAATTTGTCGCATTATAAAGGCTTTGAGGCATACCCCGCCATTAGAGCACGGTGAAGACAAGCTTCACCCCGTGAACCCCGATGAAAATGCATTTCTATCGGCAAATTTAGGCTATTAATCAACCCTGATCTCCCTTAATATCTCAGGCAGGAGTTCTGGCCAGAGCCTCTCAAGCCTTTTTTCAAAAGTATTGTTAATTATTATCCCCTCTGTCTCTGCTATAAATCCACCTGATATCTCCTGATCTATCTCTATTTCTGCCCCTGGAAAATATTCTTCTGCCAGGCCTCTGTCAGGCAGGGCCACCTTTATGAGTGACCATCTTAAGGAAGGTAGTTCATCAACAAGCCTCCTGAATACCTCTTCATATCCTTTGCCCCTGAGTGTTGAAAGGGCTTCCACTGCGATCCTGTAGAGCCTTTCAGAAAGCCTCTGCATGGCAAGGGTCTTTATGATACCTGCCTCCTTCCTTGCCTCAAGAAGCATTGATGAGACCTCTGATTCCACCTCTCTTTTTACAGAATTTAAATATCCTTCCCTGAATGCCTCAAATTCTGAAAGGGCCCTTTCTTCATAATCCCTCACCTCCTTTTCTGCCTGCCTCTGAAGTTCCTCAATCCTTGACTGTGCCTTCTGCCTGAGGGATTCTATGAGTTCCTGATAACCCATATTATTTTGTTGTAAGTATTATGGTGGCGATAACAAAACCGAGTATAACCATGGTCTCAGGGATTGCAACAAGTATTATGACTGTTCCACTCAGCTCTGGTTTCTCTGCAAGCGCACCTGCACCAGCAGAACCTATCCTTGACTGTGCCCAGGCAGTTGCAAGGGCACTTATACCAATTGCAAGGGCTGCTGCAAAGGCTATAAGAACCTTTTCCATAATAAACCTCCTCCACTAAAGGATATTATTTCTTAAAGGGCTCAAATCTCCTTCCTCCTGGCTCTATAAATTTACTGAAAAACTCCACATAATGAAGCCTCATGGAATGAATCGCAGGTGAGAAGACACCAAGTATTATATTCAATAAATGTAAAAGTCCTGCCACGACCGCACCTGCAATTATATTGCCTGTCATTCCAGCAAGCCTGTTTGCCACAAAGGCAAGGAGCACAGAGGTGAGACCTATTGCCATTATCCTTGCATAGGAGATTATATTTCCTATGCTCTTCATAAGCTCAAGGGGTGCAAGAAGACCACCTGTCAGAAGTAGCAGGGGCGTGAGAATCAGGACAAGGCTCAGGATCGGGGTCGTGAATCTCTCCGGCACAATCCCGCAAAAGGCAGAGACCGCAAGGATAATGGATAATATCAAAAATATATCTATGAGCCTTGCAAGGGCCTCCTTTTTCGCCCTTCTCTTCAGTCCTCCTATAAAACCAAGAAAAAGGCCTATCATCACATGGGAAGCTCCTACAGTAAGGGCAAAATAAAGCATAGGTATTACGGCTGTCCTTCTTTCAACGCATAGGGTCTCCATGCCAAAGAGCTCATGGCCAAGTTCACCAAAAAACTCTCCATAAAGGATGCCGAAGAATACTGAATAGATTGAACACACAAGGAGTATCTTACCTATGTCTTTAATGGTCTTTTTTGACCTGAATCTCTTAATAAGGAATACAGAAAGCCCCAGCAGTAACATGCCATAGCCTGAGTCTCCAAGTATCATACCAAAGAATATGGGAAAAAATATGCCTATAAAGGGAGTGGGGTCAAAGGATGTATATCTTGGCAGTGGCAGTATCCTGACCATAAGCTCAAAGGGCTCAAAATAGGGTGGATTTTTAAGCATTACAGGCACACGCTCGAGGTCTTCTTCATACATCTCCTTTTCAACAAGTGTAACAGCACCTGAGAATCTTTCCTTTAATTTCATTTCAAGCACAGGGACAGCCTCTGCAGGTATCCATCCATAGATGATAAAACAGAGCCTTGTCTCAAAGACACGGGCAGTTGCCCTCATGAGGGAGAGCCTATCATCTATCCACTCCCTTACCCTTTCATAAAGAGGTCTCCACCTCATTGTAAATTTCAAGAGTTCATCATCAGCTGAGCTCATCTCTTTTGAGATCTCTTCGATCCTGTCCTTGATCCACTTTAATCTTTCAGAAAAGGCAAGCCCCTCAAGAGAGGCTGGAAGGCTTATCTCTGGTATCCTCTCCTCACTGAGTGCCTTCCTGAGGGTCTCTGAAAAGGCCCTTTCTGTTACAATCACACCTGCAAGGGTTCCATCAGAGGCCCTGTTTGTAAAGAGCTCATATCTTCCATCTGTAAGTCTGAAAAGAAGCCTTCTTATATGAGGTATTGACTCAGGGTCTTTTATGGTAAGACCTGTAAAGTCTATCTCCTCTGTCTTTTCCAGTGTACCTATCAAAGGCTCTATTGCCTCCATAAAGACCTTATATCTGCTTAACTCTGATGCCTCTTTCTGTAATAGCTCTTTTTTGTTCTTAAGGCCTTCACAGTATTTAATGTGCCTTGATACAAGCCCCCTTAATATCTCCACCACATCCTCAGGCTCTATATAGCTCTTTCTGGTAGGCACTGCAGGTAAATAAGAAAAGAGTTCGTCAATCCTGAGTCTGAGGTCTTCAAGAAGGAGTTTCTTGGAAAGCGCCTTCTGGTCCAGTGAAAAGGTCTCTATATATTCTTCTTCTGCCTTTTCTATAAAACCCATGGTCTCTGTCTCTATATGAAAGAGCCCCATGTCCCTGAGAAGGTCCAGAGTATCCTCAAGGAGCTCCTTCAGACCGGCTATCTCAACCTTTGACATCTTTACAATCATGAAAGATTCCTTTCTATCTTATAATCCTCTCAATATGTCTTCTTACTATTTCTTTTAATATGTCCTCATCAAGTGCCTCTATACTGCAGGCAAATTCCCTTGCTTTATTGATAAGTGAATGGGCCTCTTCTTCTGCCTTCTTCTTAATGGACTCTCTAAGGGTTCTTGCCTCCTCTTCAAGCCCTGCCTTTTTATCACCTATCAGGGAATCTATTTTTTTCTTCTCTTCCTTGACCCATTCTTCAAGTCTATGTTTTTCTGCCCTGATGGCTTCATTTATCTCTCTTTCAGTATCCACTATAATGGAAAGGGCGTCTTTCATATCATATACATATCATATAATGGCCTGATAGTCAATTTATTCTGCTATAACTCTATTTTGCCATTAGAGAACTGGCAGTCTGCCTCAAGGTCTTTACAATGCGACAAATTTTATTTATTATGTAGCAAAAAGTCTTCACCCAAAAGGTGAAGTTAGTTATGTATAGTAAGCTTATTAATAGTATTACACTA
>CALJEL010000034.1 GCA_938074335.1 uncultured bacterium
GCCTTCTCATAATCCATTGACGTCCGGTAGTAGATCGAGCCAGCAAGAAAGAGGTTATCTGCCAACCACTCTTCGTTACCCCCTTTCCGATTTATATCAATTGCCTTTTCGTAATAAAAAAGAGCCTTGCTTTCATCTCCCATCTCCTCATAGGAAGAACCAAGCCCATTGTAGTTTGATGCCAGACATTCATAGTCATTGCCACATAAAGCAAGGGATTTTTCGTAGTAGTGAATCGCTTCTTTATATCTTTTTTCTTTATATGCCTTGTCTGCAAGCTCCCATAATTTTTTGGCATTTCTCTCTGACTGGGCTAAGCCTATAGCTGAGCTTAAAAATATTAAAAATACTACCAGTAGTTTTTTCATATCCACCTTTTATGAGTTGATTTTCTTTTGTTCTTATCTCCCCCGTAAGTAAATAGTATGCTTTCCCGGAAAAACACTTTTACTTATATTCAGCTACTGAAAATATATTACAAATTCGGAGTTTAGAGATAGCGGCTGAAAAATCCATAAAACAATCAATTATATAGCGATCTTTTACTCGCACACAGTCCTTGTGCATATCTTGTCAATACAATAACCCATGCCCTGACGGCTTCTGTCTCCATCATAGCTACCTTCCCAGCAAGTTTGCACGCAGATATACTCCTCCACGCGGCAGTTTCTCTGAGAACCTTCAAAATGTGGTGTGGGTGTAGGGATATTGTAATTATATTGTTCGCTTCCACCGCAGCCAGGACAGGTATCATAATAATAACCCGAGCCTGCGTAGAGATTTTGTGAAATAAGACTTAACTGGATAAGCAGATTTAATGAAATTAGACCTCTAAGCATATCTTTGGCCTCCTTTCAGTTGCATCTGAAATAGGTATTACAATCACTGCCAGCATCATAGCTTGTCCTGTAGCATCTGCATGTGCATGGATTGGAATAAAAATATCCCCATGGACAGCAGAAGGGCTCACCGCATCTATAGTGTTCACAGTATACGCCCCCCTGGACAGGGTGATTCATTACCAGCAACAATTATGGGATTGATGGTATTTTCTCCACAAGCAACCGGGGCTACACTCATGTTGCCAGCTCCAGAGAAATCCATTGCTGGAACTGAAGAACCAAGCATAAGGCTCATACATAGAATCAAAAATAACCTCTTCATATTACACCTCCGCTTTATTTTATTGCTTAAGCCAAGTATATCATTATATATGCCACCTGACAAGGTAAAATTACCATAGAGTAATGTAAAATCTTTTAAAGCCCCTGTGTATTTTTAGTTCCTATTTTCTTCAGTTCCCTTTTGCCAGGAGTAATACAAAACGCCTTTCATTATAGGTCATTGTGAGCATTTCCTGAAGGAATAGGGCATGGCAATCCGCAGCAATTTCTCCAAAAGCTGGAGATTGACTCCTCTTGCTTTGTTGCAATGATATTTTTTATCAGCAATGTAAGCCAGTTTTTTACTGGATGCGAGGGTCATCAGAAAATCAATGATTATACCTGTTAGTTTATAATAAATGATGAACCTTTACACCAGAAAAATCCTTCTTACAGGGAGACCGGGTATAGGAAAGACCACTGTCATAAAAAAACTTGCTCATCATTTTGCCTTTGTTAAAACCTCAGGTTTTTATACAGAGGAGATCAGGCAGGAGGGTACAAGAAAGGGTTTTGCTATTAAGAGGCTTGATGGTTCAGATGCGGGTATCCTTGCTCATGTTGATATAAAGGGCCCGTACAGGGTGGGCAGGTATGGAGTGGATATAGAGAGATTTGAAAGGTTCCTTGCAGAGATTGAAAAGGAAATCCTTACCTCACAGATTATCTTGATTGATGAGATTGGAAAGATGGAATGTTATTCTCAGAGATTCAGGTCACTTGTAGAAGGTTTGCTTTCTTCTGACAGGTTCCTTGTTTTCACAATAGCCCAGAAGGGAACTGGTTTTATAGAGGCTGTTAAAAAGGCAGAGGGTATCAGTATTGTTGAGATCACCGAGCAAAACAGGGAAAGGGTGGTTTTCGAGATTGAAGAATGGATAAGAAGAAATCTGTTTAGATGAGGTTATAAAGGAATGCCTGTGTTATAATGTAACAAATAGACAGGACAGCAAATATTGTTTTTGATAACAGGCTTTGGGAAGACTTAAAAATATGCTCTCATGAAAGTATTTACAGGCCGATTTCTTAAGAATAGTAAACTTTAATGTATACTCAATTTGCTGATAGAAATGCATTTTTAATGGCGGGGAATGCCTCAAAGCCTTTATAATGCGACAAATTTTTATTTATCATGTATTAAACAGTTTTTCACCAAAAGGTGAAGTAAGAAATGTTTGGTAATGTTATTAAAAATCTTACACTAAGGTGTCGCGATAAAGCCTTTTCGGCATCCCCCGCCATTCCTATCGGCAGTTTAGGGATGTCTTTAAAATATAGTGATGGGTTATAAGAATATGCTATTAGAACTTAATGAATCTTTTCTTAAGGCCTTTCATCTCATGGAGGATAATAACAACCATGTCTTCATTACAGGCAGGGCCGGTACTGGAAAATCTACCCTTCTTAATTATTTCAGAAACAACACAAAGAAAAATATTGCTGTCCTTGCACCAACGGGAGTGGCTGCAGTAAATATTAAAGGCCAGACCATTCATTCCTTTTTTAATTTCAGACCAGATATCACGCCATACACAGTAAAGAAAGTAAAACCCAGGGATAAGGAGGTTTATAAAAAGCTTGATGCCATTGTTATTGATGAGATATCAATGGTAAGGGCAGACCTCCTTGATTCAATTAATGAGTTTTTAAAGCTCCATGGCAGGAAAAAGAACACGCCTTTTGGTGGCATTCAGTTCATATTTATAGGTGACCTCTATCAGCTTCCACCTGTGGTTACCTCAAGGGAAAGAAGTCTTTTTGGAGAGCTGTACAGAAGTCCTTATTTTTTTGATTCAAGGGTCTTTGAAGATATTGAAATGGAATTTATTGAGCTCGAAAAGGTATATCGCCAGAAGGATGAAGTCTTTCTTTCCATATTGAATGCCATAAGAAACAATACGGTCACTGATAAAGAACTTGCTGAACTTAACAGAAGATATATACCTGATTTTGTCACTGATAAGGAATTCTATATCCATCTTACTACCACAAATAGCCTTGCTGATTCAATAAACAGGGAAAGGCTCCATGAGATTAAGGGAAAGATATTTTCCTATGAGGGTTTTCTTGATGGAGATTTTAAAGAAGGAGATCTTCCCGCACCTCTTGTTCTCAATATAAAGATGGGCTCACAGGTGATGCTTCTTAATAATGATTCCTCTGGTAGATGGATTAATGGAAGTATCGGCAGGGTTGTTGACATTGAAAGACAAAAGGATGAGCCTGACATTATATGGGTTGAACTTGAAAATAAAGAGGTGGTGGATGTCACACCCTATACATGGGAGATGTTTGAGTTCACCTTCGACAGAGGCTCTAAGACCATAGTTTCCAATATCGTGGGCGCATTTACCCAGTATCCGCTCAGGCTTGCCTGGGCAATAACGATCCATAAGAGTCAGGGCCTTACCTTTGACAGGGTCATTATAGATATTGGCAGGGGTACATTCTCTCATGGTCAGCTTTATGTGGCACTTTCAAGATGCACATCCCTTGAGGGACTTGTGTTAAAAAGGCCTGTAATGAAAAAACATATATTAATGGACAGGAGGGTTGTGAATTTTATTACAGGGTATCAGTACAGGTTATCAGAAAAGAGACAACCGCTCAGTGAAAAGCTCCTTCTCATAGAAAGGGCAATAAAGGAAGGCAGGACCCTTGAGATTGTTTATCTAAAGGCAAAGGATGAAAAATCAAGAAGACTCATAATCCCCTATGAATGCTCTGATATGGAGTTCCATGGAAAGACCTTCAAGGGTCTGAGGGCATTCTGCACAAAGAGGAAGGAGGAACGGGTCTTTAATATAGAAAGGATACTTGAACTGAAGATACATTAACTCAGGTCGCCATGATAAAAACAAATCTTCTTTATAGCTTCTAAATTTTTTAAGGAAAACTTCCACGACATATCATTATTTTATTCAAAATTCAATTTCACCTGCTTTTTTTATCTCAATTGTTTCACCTGTATCGAGGAGATGATCTATACCTGGCTGAATGGTGCCATCAGAAGAATAACCAAACTGAGACCAGTAACCATCCATGCCCTTTTCTGTAAAGATTAACCTTGTTATGGTCTTGACATTTTTATATCCATATTTAAAGGGAATTATCAATCTCAAAGGTGACCCGTGTTCAGGGGATAAGGGATTTCCATTCATTGAATGGGCAAAAAGCACCCTTGGCTTAAGAAGATCTTCAAGGGAGATATATTCAAAATAATCATCCGCACAATAAAAGTATAAATATCTTGCTTCCTTTAGAGGTTTTACAAGATCAAAAAGGATCTGTGGTCTGAAACCTGTCCAGGTTGCCTTTGCAGACCAGCATTCTACACATTTAAGTCTTGAAATCTGTGTAATTGAAGGAAAGGCCCTGATATCTTTTATTGAAAGTGTTGAAGGTCTTTCACAGAGCCCGCTGACTTCAAGCCTCCAGCTATCTATGTCTACCGGTTCAAAAGGTTTGTAGAATCTAATATAAAAACCTGGTTTATCTTCATTTCTGAGCAATCGCTTTCTACTCGTTCCCTCTAAGCAGGAAGGTAAAAAGGTTGTGAGCATTATACTGCCTGTCAATTTAATAAATTCTCTTCTTCTCATCTATATCTTTCTTCTTTCCAGGTCAGCGGGGTTACTATATCAGCCTTCCGGGCACATGACTTATCCTGTAGCGAATTTTACCTCAGAGAGCCACTTTGCCTGTACATCATGATAAAGAATCCTATCTTTAATTTTGCAATAGAACATAATGGATATAAAATAGTATGTCAAATTTGAAAAGCCTTACAATAATAAGGTTTTCAATCAACCTATGGATATAGGTTATCACATAAGATATTTAATTGCAACAAGGTGGTGGTAACCGAAACTGCCGATAGGAATGGCGGGGGATGCCGAAAAGGCTTTATCGCGACACCTTAATGTAAGATTTTTAATAACATCACCGAACATTTCTTACTTCACCTTTTGGTAAAAAACTGTTTAATACATGATAAATAAAAATTTGTCGCATTATAAAGGCTTTGAGGCATACCCCGCCATTAAAAATGCATTTCTATCAGCAAATTGAGGTGGTAACCGAAAAATGCCAATAGAAATTTCCGATAACCCCTTCAATAAAACTGGCAGATGCCAATATTTCGGGGTTCACGGGGGTGAAGCTTGTCTTCACCCCGTGCTCTAAAGGCAATACTAACACCCCAGAAAATCGTTAGATTTTCTGGGGACCCCGCCTGCGACACCTTAATAGAACAGTAGAGCAGCAGAGCAACAGAGCAGCAGGCAATAATAGAGCAGTAGCGCACCAGAGCAGCAGCGCAGCAGTTAAATAATTAAAAAAATTCCTTAATAAAAACTACTGCTCTACTGCTCTGCTGGTCTAAGAAGACTTTGTGGCAGCCTGCCAGTAAGGTATCGGCAAAATAGGGTGGTAACTGATAAAAATTTACAATAACCAATTCAATAAGACCAGTAAGAATTTTTATTCAGAGGATAATATGATTTTTCCAAAGAGGGTCTCTGCTACTGTTCCTGTATGCTGAGAGTTTATCTGGACCCTTACTCCCTCAATAACCGGTGGATCTTCATTAAATAAATTTTTATAATCTTCAACGATGTTCCTTTTAAAAGAAATCCATTTATTGAGGTCAGAGGCTCCAGATTTTACTGTGATGACCTTTATTTTTAGATTTACTGGCCACCCGATGGATTCATCAGAAATAGAACCTTCAGGAGCTACACTATCCCAGATGTAACTTATTATCTTTCTTCCCTTGAAAGCAATCAATAGCTGTGCAGCCTGGTCATTTTTCCCTTTCAACCTGACATCTCCACCTGCTGGAAGTCTGAGGACTTTCCATCTCCATAATATATATGGATACCGATTGGGATCGATGTTGAGATTTTTCTCAAGAGAAAAGGATGCTGAAACACTCCTGAAATATGCAATTTTTTCGCCATCTTCTGTCAGAATTTTAAACTCTGCCTCTCCTGTTTTCTCTTTAAGTTTCCATCCCTGAGGAAGACTGTTACTATCCTTGCTTCCTTCAAAAGATATCTCTATTTTTTCTCCAGCATACCCGGTTGTAATAAAGCAGGCAAGTAGTATAACTATACACATGAAGAGAGCTGATCTTGCCATACCCACCATCTCCTTTCTTATTAACAACCTACCCTAAACTGCCGATAGCAATGGCGGGGGATGCCGAAAAGGCAATATCAGCACCCCAGAAAATCTGGCGATTTTCTGGGGACCCCGCTCGCGACACCTTAATAGAGCAGTAGAGCAACAGAGCAGCAGCGCAGCAGTTAATAACAGTGCAGTAGAGCAACAGTTAAAATAATAATAATAAAAAAACTTCCTCAATAAAACTGCTGGTCTACTGCTCTACTGCACTGCTGCTCTATCAATAAAAACTACTGCTCTACTGCTCTACTGCACTACTGCTCTGCTGGTCTAAGAAGGCTTTGAGGCATACCCCGCCATTAAAAATGCATTTCTATCGACAAATTGAGGAGCCTAAAAATTACTTTCAAATTTTTAATATTATATAATAAAAAAAACTGAAAGTAAATTTGTCAAGGAAAACAAATTGCCAGAACTGATAGAAATTTCCACTAACCCTAAGACTGGCAGGCTGCCGAAAATACTTTACCTTCGACACCTTTTAGAGCTACAGTGCGACAGAGCTAAAGTAGTGAGTTAGTATGCAAGTGAATTAGTGAATTAGGATTATCTAACTCACTAACTCACTAATTCACTAAGTCACTAATCCCTAAGTCACTAACTCACTAATCCCTAATTCACTAATCCCTAACTCACTTCACAGTGAGGTGTGCTGTAGCACTATCACACCGTAGCACTACTTTGAGGCAGCCTGATAATCTTCGGGCAATCAGGGCTTTTATTCTGTCTGAACTATTATGGCAGGATAACCTTCATAGGCAAGGCTGTTTGCTGTATTCATTGCCTCAGAAAGGTTATTATATCTCCCTATCCTCACCCTCAAAAATATCTCATTGCCAACCGGGCTTTCAAGGATATAGACATCTTTATATCTTAGTTTTAATGCCTCTTTAAGCCTTATGGCATTTTCCTTATCCCTGAATGAGCCAACCTGTATTGTAAAAGGGCCTTTTGTGCTCAGGGTTTTAATCTCTTTTCTATAATTATCTTCTCTACCGAGATATTCTATCATTACAGGCGCTGTGCCTGTTGCGATAAGACCTATCTCACGGGCTGCTCCATAGGACAGGTCTATATCCCTGCCCGAGACAAAGGGACCTCTGTCATTGACAATGCATTCTACAGATTTTTGATTATTGAGATTTGTAACCCTCAGCCTTGTACCAAAAGGATATTCTCTGTGAGCACAGGTCTTCCTGTGCATATCAAATACCTCACCTGATGATGTCGGTCTTCCATGAAATTCCGCTCCATACCATGAGGCAATCGCACCTTTTGAAGCCTTTCTTTCATACTCAAGAGGTGCACAGCCAGCGAGTGCAAGGATAATAAAGATTAAGATTAATTTATAATATGTATCTGCTGAGGTCTTCATCACCTGCTATATCCATGAGTTTTTTCCTTACATCTTCTCTGTCGATTATTATCTCACCGGGTTTTTCAGGTGCCTCAAAGGAGATATCCTCAAGGAGTTTTTCAAGTACGGTATGGAGTCTTCTTGCACCGATATTCTCTGTCCTTTCATTCACAGAGGCTGCTATAGAGGCGATTTCATCAATTGCCTCCTCTGTAAAATGGAGTTTTATACCCTCTGTCTCAAGAAGAGCTATATATTGTTTGATAAGGGCATTATGAGGCTCTGTAAGTATCCTCTTGAATTCTTCCTTTCCAAGGGAATCAAGTTCTACCCTGATGGGAAATCTTCCCTGAAGCTCCGGTATGAGGTCAGAGGGTTTTGACATGTGAAAGGCACCCGCAGCAATAAAGAGTATATGGTCTGTTCTCACAATCCCGTATTTTGTATTTACAGCAGACCCCTCAACTATTGGAAGAAGATCCCTCTGGACCCCCTCCCTTGAGACATCTGGCCCGAAGGACTGACCACGGGAGGCTATCTTGTCTATCTCGTCTATAAATATTATTCCACTCTGCTCAGCCCTCTGGATCGCCTCCTTTGTGACCCTTTCCATATCAATAAGTTTACTGGCCTCTTCCTGCGTTAGAATATGTATTGCCTCAGAGACCTTTACCTTTCTCCTTTTTGACCTCTCAGGAAGAAGTCCTCCGAGCATCTCCTTCAGATTGATCTCAAGTTCTTCGAGACCAATATTTGATATAACACCGAAAGGGACAATCTTTTCCCTCACCTCAAGTTCCACATATCTCTCATCAAGAAGACCTTCCCTTAACTGACTCCTTAATCTCTCCCGTGTCTCCCTGAATCTTTCCCTTTCTGCTTCCTCGGCATTTCTTAGCATCCTTGGAACAGGTAACAGGATATCAAGAAGCCTTTCCTCTGCAAGTTGTCTTGCCTTTTCCTGAACTTTTTCCATGTGTTCTGATTTGACCATGGATACAGAGACCTCCACAAGGTCCCTGATCATTGAGTCCACATCCCTTCCCACATATCCAACCTCTGTGAATTTGGATGCCTCGACCTTTATAAATGGAGCACCAGCAAGTCTCGCAAGCCTCCTTGCAATCTCTGTCTTTCCAACACCTGTTGGCCCTATCATGAGAATATTCTTTGGAAGGATCTCGTCTCTCAACTCTTTTGGAAGTCTCTGCCTTCTCCACCTGTTTCTGAGGGCTATGGCGACAGCCCTCTTTGCCCTTGATTGACCTATTATGTACTTGTCAAGCTCCTCAACAATCCTTCTTGGAGTAAGGACCTCCTGTTCTTTAATCACACCTTCCTGCCTTTCTACATCCTCTCCAATATAAGGTTTCATATCAAAGTTCCTCCACAACTATATTGTCATTTGTGTATATGCATATGGATGCTGCTATCTTCATTGCCTTTTCAACAATCTCCCTTGCAGACAGGTCTGTATTTTCCATCAAGGCCTTTGCAGCAGCCTGTGCATAGGGACCACCTGAGCCTATTGCTCCTATGCCATCTTCAGGTTCTATGACATCTCCTGTACCTGATATTATAAACATATGTTCTTTATCAGCCACAATAAGTAATGCCTCCAGCCTTCTCAGCACTTTGTCTGTCCTCCAGTCCTTTGCGAGTTCCACAGCAGCCCTTGTGATATTTCCCCTGTGTTCATTGAGTTTCTGTTCAAATCGCTCAAAGAGGGTAAAGGCATCTGCCGTGCCTCCTGCAAACCCTGCAATAATATTGCCAGCTGACATCCTCCGTATCTTTTTTGCATTCTGTTTCAATACAGTATTTCCCATTGTTACCTGTCCATCTCCACCTATTGCAACCCTTCCGTTTCTTCTAATGCATATTATCGTTGTACCATTTATCACCTTTTTTCCTCCTTTATCCTGCTTAATGGATGTGCCCTGTCATAGACATCTATGAGATGGGCAGCATCAATATGGGTATATCTCTGGGTTGTGGAAAGACTTGCGTGTCCGAGGAGCTCCTGAATCACCCTCAGGTCTGCGCCTGCCTCAAGAAGATGTGTTGCAAAGGTATGTCTCAAGGTATGGGGCCCTATACCTGATATCCCCATTAATCGCGCATATTTTATTACTATACGATGTACCGTCCTTGATGTCAACCTCTCACCTCTTCTGTTTATAAAAAGGGCTGAACTATTTGTGGTAATGCCTGTTTTCTCACTGATATACCTTTTTAGTGCCTCAATAGCCTTGTGCCCGATCGGGACTATCCTTTCTTTTTTCCCCTTTCCCTTTGCCCTTAGCCATCCCTCCCTCAGGTTTAAGTCCTCCATGTTAAGCCCCGTGAGCTCACTTACCCTGAGACCACTTCCATAAAGTGTTTCAAGGATCGCCCTGTCCCTTAATTTAATAAACTCATCTCCATCAGGACTTTCTACAAGTGCAAAGGCATCATCCACTGTAAGAAAGGCTGGAAGTTTCTTTGGAAGTTTCGGATGTGATATAAGCCTTGCTGGATTTTTTTTAACATAACCCTCTCTGTGAAGGTATCTGTAAAAAGACCTTAAGGATGAAAGTGCCCTGGATATAGAGGTCTTCTGAAGTCTTTTTGATGAAAGATAAGATATATAACTCCTTATATCATATATATCAACCTTAAGGGGCTCTCTTTCTATGAATGTTAGAAATTCAGTTAAATCTTTCTCATAGGCCCTCAGTGTGTGTTCAGAGAAACCCCTTTCATTTTTTAGATAGGACAGAAAGTCCTTTAGAAACCTATTCATTAATCCTCCTCATGTACTCCTGCCACTCAAGCAGTGCCCTTTGAGCAATCATCTTCTTTCTTATAGCCCTGTCTTTTGTATGAATATCAAGAGATGGGAAAAGGGAAAGATTTATATTTGCTGGTTGAAAGCCTTGAGGGTTGCTTTCCCTGAGATGTCTTATAAGGCTTCCATGGGCAGAGGCAGGAGGTGGAAGGATCGGTTCTAAACCTTTAAGTCTTCTTATGGCATTTATGGCTGCTATGAGGCCCATGGCAGTTGATTCAAGGTATCCCTCAACACCTGTGAGCTGCCCGGCAATGAAGGTATCCTTTTTGTTCTTAAGGCTAAGGTCAGCATTCAGGCACAGAGGTGCATTTATGTATGTGTTTCTGTGGATACTTCCATATCTGAGGAAAACTGCCCCTTCGAGACCAGGGATTAATCTGAAGACCCTTTCCTGCTCAGGATATCTAAGCCTTGTCTGAAATCCAACCATGTTATAGGCAGTCCTTTCCCTGTTTTCAGGTCTTAGCTGAACCACTGCAAAGGGTCTTTTACCTGTCTCAGGGTCAATAAGACCAACAGGTTTCATCGGTCCGAATCTCAATGTATCATATCCCCTTTCAGCAAGGACCTCAACAGGCATGCAGGACTCAAAGACCTTTATATCCTCAAAGGGCCTTGGGGTTACCCTGTCTGCCTCCCTCAATGCCTCATAGAACCTCCTGTATTGTTCTTCCGTCAGAGGACAGTTCAGATAGTCTCCATCAACAGAAATCTCAGTATCGGATAACCTCTCTTTTGAGTGAATTGAGATTTCTGATTTCTGATACCTTGACTGAAAGAATGTCTTTGAATAATCAATACTCTGTGCATCAATTATGGGTGCAATGGCATCATAAAAATAAAGTTCCCCTTCACCTATAATTTTTTTGAGCTCCTCCGCCATCGCCTGTGATGTGAGGGGTCCTGTTGCTATTATGGTGATACCCTCAGGTATAGAGGTTATTTCCTTTCTTATTATCTCGATATCTTTCAGGCCCTCAAGTTTTTCGGTTATGTATCTGCTGAAGCCTTCCCTGTCCACAGCAAGTGCCTTACCAGCAGGCACACTGTTTTTTAAGGCAGCCTCCATTATGATGGAGTCCGCCATCATGAGCTCCTGTTTTAATATCCAGGAGGGAGAATTTTCTTCCATTGATTTAAGGGAATTGGAACATACCAGTTCTGCCAGAAGCCCTGTCTTATGGGCCTCTGTTGATTTTACTGGCCTCATCTCATAAAGCCTGACAGCTATACCCCTTTTTGCAATCTGCCAGGCTGCCTCGCTTCCTGCAAGACCACCACCAATAACTGTTATCATAATATAATTGTAGCATATGAAAAAGGCCTTTATTTACAGAAGAGGTGGACTTGGTGATACACTTTCTGTATTCCCTCTTTTTGAGATATTGAAGAATGAGGGGTATCATGTGTCTGCCTCCGGTCACAGGGATTATTTGAGACTTGCCATTGAGGCAGGATGGATTGACAGGATTGTTTCTGAACCATCTACTGAGGAATTTGACCTGAAGATAATAATCGGGATCAATGGAGGTATCTATCCTTTTCCAGAGAAAAGGGAATGGATAGTGGAGTACTACCTTAAAAGAGCTGGTCTGAGTGGAAAGAAATTTTCAAAAATATTACCCCTTGAGGAAAGGAATCTTAATGGTGCAGGGCTCTTTAAAGATAGGATAATTATTCATCCATCCAGTGGCTCAAGGAAGAAGAATCTTCCAGCAAGGCTTTTTCTCAATTTAAAAGAGATATTCCCTGATGCCCTGTTTGTGGCAGGAGAGGCTGATCACTGGCTTTCAGGGTATGTCACTCCCTTTTATCTTGATCATGATATCATTAAGACTGCTTCACTCCTTAAAAGGGTACGACTTTTTATTGGTGCTGACAGCGGGCTTGCCCATCTCAGTGCCTATCTTGGCATTGAGACCATAATCATCTATGGCCCCACTGATCCAGTTGTGTGGAGACCTGTTGGTAAGAGGGTCATTCAGATCAGGGCATCAGATTGTAAACCCTGTTTTCCTGATATATGTCCCGAGAGGCATTGTCTTGATGATGAAGATAATAGAGATAAAATACTCTCTATTATTAAGGGTCTCAGACTTTAGCTTACATAAGGTATTCAGCAAGATTAATCTTATACTTTGTATAATCAAGGGTCTTTACAATGCTTCTGATGAACCTACCTTCTGCATCCCTTTCTGTAAGGTCCACAGTGGTATCTGTCCTTCTACCTGAGCTATCCATGATTATCCTTATCCTTGGTCTATCTGGAAAGGCAGGATTGCTCTGGTATACAATGCCCAGCTCATTTGTATTTAATAAAACCATGGAGCCAATAGGATATACACCAACCATATTAATAAAAAATTTAAGAAGAAGGGGATCAACCTGCGTACCGCTTCTATCAATAAGTATGCTCAAGGCCTTATCAGGAGGCAGTGGCACCCTTGAATAGACTCTTGAGGAGGTCATGGCATCATACTGGTCAGCGATAGTCACTATCCTTGAATAAAGGTCCTGCTCGTGTCTTACACGCACCTTTGGATAACCTGAATAATTGTAATGTAGATGATGCTCAAAGGCTACAATAGAAGACCTTACAAGCACAGGGTCAGGTGTCTTTAAGGTGAGAAGGGCCTTTACACCCCATTGAGGATGTTTTCTCATAATGAGCCATTCATCCTCTGTAAAGGCGGTTGGTTTATTCAATATCTCAATGGGGACCTCCACCTTACCCATGTCATGAAAAAGGGCTGCAAGGCCAAGCTCATTTAATGCCTTCTTGCTGAGACCCAGTCTCTGACCGAGTGCTATGGAAAGCACGCTTACATTTACTGAATGATGATAGGTGTATTCATCATAATCCTTTATTGCTGTCATGCCCAGGAAAAGCTGCTCCTCTTCAAGTATGAGGTCAACCATTGACTCCACTATCCTTTTTGCCTTTTTAATATTCACCGCCTCTTTTGTCTTTATCTTATTCATGAGACCCTTGGAAAAGGAGACTGCATTGAAATAGGTCTTTTTAACAACCTTTCTCATATCAAGGGCTTCGTCCTCTTTCACCCTCTTTAATCTATCCACTGTTATGGAGGTCATTCCCTTTAATGAATCAAGCATTGTTTTAAGGGGGTCTTTTGAAAAACCTGCTGAGAGAAAGGCCTTTAAAAAGGTCTTGGTATCCTCAGTTCCTAACATATTTTTAAAAATAACAGTACCGATATTCCTTTTCTTTAATTCCCTTGAGAGAAAGTCAAAATTAAGGAGATGCTCTATAGAATATTTCAGGCGGGTATCATTGGCATAAAAGAATTCTCCTACAAGATCTATCTGGAGTATCTTTTCATCCTTGAGAAAATTGTTAATAAGACCTGTTACCTTTTCAATCAGGTTCACCACAGCCACATTCTTTATATCGTGAACCTGAGATGTCCTTATGAGTATGGCAAGATTACTGATTATCTCAATGATCTTTCTAAGTTCTTCCATGAGATGCCTCAAGTCTTATTATGGCATTTCTTACATGATCTCTAAAAACAGGATTACCCGAATCAGAATATTTTTTTAAAATCTTTAAATGTTCCTTTGAACCAATAAGTCCAAGGGCATAGGCAGCACAGGCCCTGTTTTCAAAATTCTTCGCCCTGTTAAATAATGCATTTTTCTTGAGTGTCTTCAGAAGAAACTCTATTACCTCCTCATCCTTCCATGAGGAGAGGACCTCAAAATATTCCTTTTTTTCCTCCAGCCCCCTGTGAAGAAAATCCTTTGTGTTAATCCTCTGAAGAAGTAGCCTCTTTGCTGCCTCTGTATGGATGCTGCCAAGGGCCCTGACAGTGGCTATCCTGATCTGTGGGTCTGGGTCATTTAGATGATCCCGTAATGTTGATACAGCCTGTGGAGCCTTTATCTCACCAAGGGTCTTTATTACCTCCCTCCTCACCCTCATATCAGGATGTCTGATGGTTTTTAATAGATATTCCACTGACCTTTTATCTCCTATCAGTCTCAGGATATAAACAATATTTCTCACCACATACCACCTCTCATCAGAGAGGCCTTTAACAAGATTCTGTATATCCCTTCTGCCCAGGATGGCAAGGCTATCAATAACCACCCTTCTTGCCCTCATATTTTTCAGTTCACCCAGGATCTCTATCAGGGGAGTAATGGCATTCCTGTCAAGTTGCTGGATATATTCCTTTACAGGCCCTTCCTCCACCTCTATTCTATCTATGACCTCACCAATGTTTTTTATAACACTCTCAGAACCTCCAAATTCTACAATCTTTTTAAGGAGGAGCTTGATATCTCCAGAGATTTCTTTATCCTCTGCTGCTGTCTTAACTACCTTTAATATTTCTGTGGCACTCTCAAAATCTGCCATCTTGATTGAATACTCAAGTACGGATCTGATAGCAGGGATAATCTCCTCAAGTTCCTTTTTATTGTTATATTCCTGATAAATCATTTCAGAAATTATATAAACAAGTTTTTTAAGTTTAGGTTCTGAATCTTTTTCAAATTCCTGCATGAGTGCCTTAAGATCTGTTTCTCCTAATGGCACGATCTGGGTAGGCTTCACACCCTCTGCATCCATGGCATCTCTGTATGCCCTTAGGAGATCATCAGGAGATGTGGTTTCTTCAAGCACCTGCTGGGTAGCCCTTAACTCGTAATCCTCATCCTCTGTCAGGACAGACTCATCAACAACATACTTTATATGCTGAAAATCTTTTTCCCATAGGAGGGTCACTATGTCATCATCAATAAGCTCCTTTTCATCAAGACTGATTATTTTTAAAAAATCCTCAAGCTCTTCCTTATTGAGACCTCTCAGGAACTTAAGCTCCCTTATACCATCCTTGAAGAAAAAGAGTGCAAGGTTATCAGTTTTCTCAGGATTATAATAGACCTGCTTATCATCATAAAGTATTTCATACTGTCTTATGTTCAGTGTTATATCATTTTCTATATCCTGAAAGACCTCCACAGTTTTTTCATACATATCATTTATGGCCTTTATGTACATGGGATTGTTTTCAGGATACATCCTCACAAGCTTCTTTGTTTTCAGAAGCGTCTGCAGCAAATCCCTTATCGGGGTTACCTCAGACAAGTATTATCTTCCTCTCCCTTGCAAAGTTTTTTAATATTATTAATGAAAGATGAAGCCTCTGGAGCCTCATATTTCTTGTCCTGATAGCTTCTATGTCATTAAATGGAAATTTTTCTCCCCTTATGATAGACTGTACCTTCTGTATTGCCTGATAGAGTCCCTTGATGGCTTCCTCGTCAAGACTTTTTAAGAATATGGGATTCACGGTTAAATATCCATCTGATATATCTTTTGCTATTGCCTCAAGACTTTTTCCTCTTATGTTAGCCATTCTTCCTCCTTACGAATATCCTTGATACAAGTATACCTATCTCGTAAAGGAGTATGATCGGCACAGCCATAAGTGTCTGGTTAAAGGCGTCCGGTGTGGGAGTAAGGATAGCTGCTATTACAAAGGCACCGAGTATTGCATATTTTCTGTGTCTCGCGAGGGTTTCCGGTCTTACTATACCAATCCTTGAAAGGAAAAGAATTATGAGGGGAAGTTCAAAGATTGCACCAAAGGCAAGAATGAATTTCAGGCAGAAGTCTATATACTTGCCAACTGAAATCATGGGAACAAGATTTTCTGTCTTATAGGTAAGAAGGAAATTCATGGCAAAGGGAAGGACTATTATAAAACAAAAAAAAGCTCCAGCAAAAAAAAGACCGGAGGCACTGATTACAAAGGGCATAACATATTTCCTTTCCTTTGGTAGCAGACCTGGTGAAACAAACTTCCAGAGCTGGAAAAAGATTACTGGTAGAGAGAGGATAAGACCTGAGATAAGGGATATCTTTAGATGCATCCAGAAGGCCTCAGCAGGGCCAAGGAATACAAGATTCTGATTTTTGATCCTTGATGGTGCAAGCACAATATAAGGAGGTTCCTTTATTACCGCCACCGTCTTCTTCATCGGCATCATCAAAAGACTGAATATCTCCTCTGAGTAATTAAAAGAGAGGACGAAAAAAAAGAGAAGCACGCCAAGGGACAGAAGTATCCTCTTCCTCAATTCAGCAAGGTGTTCTGTAAAAGGCATTTTATGATCTTCGGTCATTTTCTCTATTTTATGCCTGTTCGGAATCCTTTTTCTCTTCTATCTCTGAGTAGGGATCCTTTTGTGGAGACCCGCCGGATACCTCCTTATCTTTATCCAAAGATTTTTCTTCATCCTTTTGTCCAAATAACTTGAGACTTTCTTCTTCCCTTAATTCCCTGTCTATCTGATACTTTGCATCCTCAACAGCCCTCCTGAACTGGGAAAGGCCTTTCCCTATAGTCCTGCTTAATTCTGGAAGCCTGTTTGGTCCGAATACAAGAAGTGCCACAATAATAATAACTATTATCTCCTGCATGCCGATATCAAACATTATTCTGACTCCCTGAGTATCTCTATCTGCTCGGTTTCTTCTTTAAAGGGAAGAAGGCTTATTGAAAAAAAGAATCTGTATTCAGGTGTTCTATTTTTAAAATCAGTGCCTATTCCTATAGTAGTATAAATATAATCCGTGGTTTTAAGACGATAGCCAAATCTGCCTTCTATGATATCAAAGGAATTGCTGGTGTGAGGTTTTAAGGCATAGATCTCTCCTATGAGGTCAAAGCTATGGGATGCTGAAAAGTCAAAGCCTCCTGTTATAAGGATCTCATCTTTCAGTGAGGCAGTTGAGGGTTTTGTATATATAAGATTTATATGGCCTGTAACAGGACCTATCCTTTTAGTCAGGAATCCTCCAAGTCCGAATCTTCCATCAGCAGTAACTGCATCATCACCAGTTGGTGGAGATACATAAAGCATGGTCGTGAGGGAGGGACCAATCCTTCCCTCATCAATAAGTTTATATTTTAGACCAAAGGATGCATCTCCAGGACCATCAGCATTTTCCTCTATTACATATGGGATGGAAAGGCCGAATTCAATTCTTTCAGTAATACCGTAGGCGAGACTCAGTCTTCCAATATAGTAGTCTGGTTCAATTGATCTTTCAAGACTCAATGAATAGGCTGAGTTACCCTGTTTTAATGTCTCTGCACTGAAGGATGAAAAAAGGCCATAAGGTGCAATGGGCTGGGGTGCTATTTCAAGAGCCCGGGCAGAATTTGACAAAAAAATGGAAGAAAGAAATAGAAATATTATTATTTTTCTCATCAGGTTAAAAATATCAAAATTCTGAGTATGCTGTCAATAAGAATTTATTTCAGCGAAGGATGAACCAATTCTCCCATATATGTATTAAGACTGCTTTTAATGGAAGGGTCTCTTATTGCCTCCTCTATACCCTTTGCAAGTTTCTTTATATATGGTAGGGTTACATTCGTAAGGGCGATGGTGGAACTCCGGGGATAGGCACCCGGCATATTGGAGACACAGTAATGTATGATGCGGCGGTATAATTAAAATTGTGTCTATTAGTAGGATAATTTAGTAATGGGAAAGAAAGCAAAAGAGATTATAAGACAAAAAGGCATCAAAAGTAAAAGTAAAACTAAGGATAAGGAGGTTTATGCAAAGATGAAGGAATTGGGATTAGAAGGGATATTGGAGGAGATTTCAAGGATTGATTCAAGGGAAGGGATAAGGTTAATATCTGCGATCTTATTGAATGAGCTTATGAAGAAGGAAAGGGAGATTTATTTAAGGGAAGGCCTTGACAACAAGGCAAATGGCTAGTATGAGAGGCAATTAGCCTGTTTTTTAGGCAACTTAGGACTTTCAGTGCCAAGAGACAGAAAGGGTGAATTCAGACCAGCCATCCTTCCAGGTGAATGGCAGAGGGGATGATGATAGTTTTGAGGAGTTTATATTAAACCTTGTGCTACAGAGTTATTCTCCAAACAAGATAAAGGCCTTACTCCATTCTATGAATCTTCCCTATTCAGCAGAACAGATAGATGAGCTTAAAGAAGAACTTTACAATAAGGCAAAGGAGTTAAGGACAAAAAAACTTCCTGAGAATCTCTTTGCCCTTTATATAGATGCCTATCATTGTAGCATCCGTGATGAGGAGACCATGAGGGTAAAGAAGGCGGTAGTCTATAATGCCATAGGTATAGATTTAGAGGGCAGAAAGAGTTTTCTTGGTTATTACATCTACTGGGGTTCAGAGAGCAAAGAGGACTGGCTTGAGATACTTAATGACCTGATAAAGAGGGGATTAAAGAGGGTGATGATAATAGTATCAGATGATTTTCCTGGTCTTTTCCCTGCCATAAAGGCACTCTTTCCAAACACAGACCATCAACTCTGTCTTGTCCACATGCAAAGGAATATCAAGA
>CALJEL010000035.1 GCA_938074335.1 uncultured bacterium
AAGAAGAAGGACAAGACCAATGAGCTGCTTTAACAATACAGCCTCTATAGAGAGGATCGTCTATGCAGTAATCAGTCATTTAAATGATAAATGGAGGATTAAACCCTTAGATGAATTTACACAGAGATCTTGACACTACCCAGGCGATTCGGTTAATTGACCTTTTCTTTACTGTCTATTATAATAAAGTTATGAGGTTTCTAAACATTTTAATAAGTTTTACCCTCGTTCTGAGCTTCTCTTCAAGGCTTTATGCAGAGTACAGACAGGCTCCTGACTTCAGTCTTAATGACCTCAATGGAAAAGCGGTAAAGTTATCTGATTTTAAAGGCAGGGTGGTTCTACTGAATTTCTGGGCTACCTGGTGTAATGTCTGTGTGGATGAAATGGATGGCCTTAATAAGGCTTACAGGGATATGAAGGACAGGGGATTTGTTGTGATAGCCGTATCCATAGATCAGTCAAAAAAGGCTGTGTCAGATTTTGTGAAACTCAAAGGTCTTGAATTTCCTGTCCTGCTTGATCCTGAAAAGGAGGTCTATTTTGATAGATATGCTGTCTTTGGTCTTCCTGCAAGTTTTCTAATTGATAAACAAGGAAATATTAGAGAAAGATATATGGGCGAGGAAGACTGGCAGGACAGGAGTTTTACTGAAAAGGTCCTTAAACTATTAAATGAGTAGGGGAGGTAACCATGTTCAGGATAATATCAATTTTAATCATCTCAATTATAGTTTCTGGATGTGCCTCAACCTTTCTTGTTTATAAGGATGGGAAGGCACAATATTTTGGCTCCAATAGAAAGGAGATTCAGGAGCTTCTCTGTAAGACGGATGATCTCAAGAGGGTTCTTGAACAGGCAAAGACAATTGATGAGTTAACAAGGCAATCGCTCTATAAATATACCTGTTTGGAACTTAACGGCGAACAGGTAAAGAAGATTTACTCTGACCTCTCGCCAGAACAGAGAAAGGATCTGAGACTTGCCTTCAGAAAAGAGGGGTATGATATTAATTATTATCCCTGTGGTTGACTCGAGGGAAGACTATAGCCATTCTGTAGGAATGGCTTAAAGGTCACCATAAATAAATTGTAAAAGGCCCAGGGCTGTTATTGTAGCAGTTTCTGCCCTGAGTATCCGTGGTCCAAGACCTGCCTGAATAAAGCCTTTTGATGCTGCCATATTTATTTCATCAGGTGAAAAACCTCCTTCAGGACCCATTATGCAGTAAATTTGAGAGACCCTTTGAGCAGGAATAATTTCTTTCAGACCCTTTTTTGAATCTTCATAAAAGATAAAGCCTTTAAATCTTTCATCCATCAGTCTTAAAAAATCCTCAAAGAGGATTGGTTTATGTATAGCTGGTATCTCTGTCCTTCCGCATTGTCTCACAGACTCCTTTGCAATCTTATGCCATCTTTCGTATTTTTCTGTGCTTCTTGCAATGGTCCTCGAGCTTATAACAGGGTATATCTCTTTAACGCCAAGCTCTGTTGCCTTTTGTATGACAAGGTCCATCTTTTCACCTTTAAGGATTGACTGGACCAGGATTAATTTGAGGGATGATTCTGTATTGACCTTTTCTGTTCCTTTTATTTTTGCTATTACCTCTTTTTTATTTATTGAGATAATCTCTGCTGAGTGGACATTCCCCCTATCATCAAGTATATGTAACAGATCAGCCTTCTTTAATCTAAGGACATTTATCAGGTAATGGGCATCCTTATCCGAAATCCTGACTTCCTTTTGAGGAGACAAAGTCACGGAAGGTATTATGATACGAGGCATTAGATTTTTAAGACTGAATAAAGGATACAATTAAGCGGAGGGGAAACCCTGTTTCCCCTCCGCAACTTTCTTAGAGCTTCACTACATTGATTGCCTTTGGACCGCGTGCGCCTTCTTCAATGTCAAACTGCACGCGCTGACCTTCTGAGAGCGTCCTGAAGCCATTTCCCTTGATGGAGGTATAATGAACGAAGACATCTGGACCATTATCCTGCTGGATAAAGCCAAAGCCCTTCGTCTCATTAAACCACTTCACCTTTCCTTCGTACGGCATACTGCTTAAACCTCCTTCTTCCCTGATTCCTCAGGTAACTCAGCCTGAAAACTACAGGCAGGCAAATGAAAGAATTCATTCACCACTCTTTTTTAGCATACATCAATAATTGATAAAAAGTAAAGTTAAATCTCCTTCTGTATTTTTGGAGCTGTTATCTTGAGGAAGAACCTTGCCTTTCCAATATTTCCATCAGGTTCTGTTACAAGTATAAGATAATATTCCGGGGTGATCTTTCTTAATATAATTTTATATCTTTCTGTAGCTACAGAGAATTCATCCATGTTTCCGAGCTGGAGATTTTCAAGGGCAAAATTCATTGTTTTTAAAATGGCTGAGAACTCTGCACTGAGTGCTGACTGATCAATATTGTCTTTCTGGATGTAGGCATCAACAGGTATTCCATCAGATGCTATTATAAAGGCACCCACCGAGCCTTCCACCTTTGTGACAAGAGCTTTAAGGATTTCTGAGAAGCTCATCTTTTCTCTTCTTTATAGCCTCAAGAAAATTAATCAATTGCTGGGTAATTACTTCATTGCCTTTCCCCAGTATCTTAAGGAATGCCTTTAGTTCCTCAAGCCTCTGTATAATCCTTCTGTCTTCAGGATGTTCTGAAAGCATCTTTTTGTAGACCTCTATTGCCTTTGGATAATTGCCCTGCTGGATTAATCTGTCAGGATAGGAAAAATCAGGTTCTGGCATCTCAAGCCCTGTAGAGGTTATCTCTGGTTCAGCCTCTACAGGTTCAACAGGGGTTATCTCTTCAACCTCTATCTCAGGAGGTTCAACAAAAAATTCCTCCTCTGTCTTGATATTATTAACTTCTAATAAAGTTGCTTCCTGCTCCTCTGGATAGCTCATGTTTTCGGGCTCGGGTTTAACTTCTGGAATCTCCTCGGCCTCGGTGACCTCTTCATGGAGTGCTTCCTTTGAATAAAATTCATCCTTGAATTTTTCAAATTCCTCTTCACTGTAGGAGGTCCTGGTCACGGGCATAAAACCCTCAAGATCAAAATGTTCTGGTTCCTCCTTTACTGGCTCAGGCTTTGAAAGCTCTATGGGTCTTGAGGCAGGAGGCTCAGGTTTTTCCTCAATTTTTTGGGTCTTCAGTGTTTCAAGAGCTGATTTTGCCTCTTCATCAAGGGGATTAAGTTTCATGATCCTACTGTATGCATCAATTGCCTCTGAAATCTCACCCAGCTGTGCTGATATCTCTGCTACCTTTTTCAGTGCAAAGAGGTTATCCGGTATGGCTGCTGTGACCTTTTTAAACTCATCACGTGCCTCTTTAAGCATGTTTTTTTCAAGGTATATCTTTCCAAGTGCAACCCTTGCTGTCATGTAATTTGGCTGATTTTCAAGTCCCTTCAAAAGGACAGAGATAGCCTCCTCAAGCATTCCTGCCTTTCTGTATTCTTCTGCAAGCGGGACAAAGAGTTTTGAAAGGGGATCCTTTTCAACCTTCTCTTTGAGTTTCTCAATGTCTTCTTTTGCCATGTTATTATAATTTTGCTTGAAATCCTTTAAAAAGTCAATATTTTAACTGAAGGGAAAAACTTATTTTTTACCTTTTCTGTGTACTCTCTAAAAACCTCTCCAAACCTGTCCAGCAATTCCCTTTCCTCAAGGGGTATGATTATGAGGTTCACTATGAGGAAGTCAAATATAGTGAGGATTGCCACAGGGATATTCCCGGTGAAAAGAAATATACCTGTAAACATAGTCGTATGGGCAAGATATGTGGGATGCCTCACTATGGAGAAAGGCCCTTCTGTTATAAGTCTAAAATTTATTTTTTCAGATACCTCTGGAATACCCATGAGGCCACGGAGACCAAGGAGTTTTCCTGTCCAGATATGAAGAGCTGTTCCTGCTATTATTAATCATACTCCGGGATAATCAATGGAAAAGGCATTTTTATTGTAAGGCCCAGAAGATATTCCCTATTCTTAAAAATAATCCATGCAATCGGTGGCCAGAGTATGGCAGGCATAATATAGGTTAGAAGACCGAGTCTTTTAAATATCCTTGAGAGTCCATGAACAGGTATCCAGAAAAGGGGTACCACAGGACATACCATTATTGTAACAAGGGCTATAAGATTGATTAAGTTCAGCATATCCGTGGAAGCTGTTCTCCTGAAAGCATATCTATTATCCTTGTGCCTCCAATCAGGGTTTTAAGAAGCACGATACCCTCTGGCTTCTCCTTTACAATTCCTATGATGGATGCCAGTGTTTCACCTGAGCCTTTCAATAGATAAAGTGTTTTTTCAGAATGCTCTTCAGGAACGAATATCACCATTATGCCTTCATTCGCTACATAGAGGGGATCCAGTCCTAATATCTCACAGGCACCCTTGACCTGTGGAAGCACAGGTATTTTATCTTCTTCTATTTCAATGCATAGACCTGTTTCAATGGCTATCTCTTTAAGGGTCGTGGCAAGTCCACCCCTTGTAGGGTCACGCATGGCATGTATATTTATGGATGCATCAAGCATCTTTCTAACAATATGGTTAAGGGCCTTTGTATCACTATGAAGAGGTGGTTCAAAGGTGAGGCCATTTCTTTGTGAGAGGATACTTGTACCATGAGTCCCGACAGGTCCGCTTACTATTACCCTGTCACCAGGCCTTATGCAACCTGGATGAATTGCCACATTGTCAGGAATAATGCCGACTCCTGAGGTGTTAATGAATATACCATCAGCCTTCCCCTTCTCAACAACCTTGGTGTCCCCAGCCACTATCCTTATGCCTGCCTTTTCAGCAGCACCAGCCATGGAGATGAGTATCTTCTGAAGATCTTCTATCTGAAAACCCTCTTCTATGATAAATCCTGCTGTAAGATAAAGTGGTGTGGCTCCCATCATGGAGAGGTCATTAACCGTGCCATTTACCGCAAGTTCTCCAATATTGCCTCCAGGGAAAAATAGAGGTGTTACTACATATGAATCTGTGGTAAAGGCTAATTTCCCATCTACCTTATCAAGGATTGCAGCATCTCCTGTCTCTGTTATTGAAAACCGTGGAAGAAAATATCTTCTCAAAAGCTCATGCATGAGCTTCCCACCACTACCATGACCGAGGAGTATCCTTTCAGACATCACTGATATTTATTTTTTGACCTTTTTCCTGAAAGTCTTGCCCTCAGAAGACCGAGGTACTTGTTTAGTGGATTGTTTCTTTTCAAAAAGGGTAGTACAGGCTGTTGCCTTATTCCCAGGCAGGCGAGCTCTTTAATGGCCTCTTTATTGTCATTGTCAATCTTGAGGATCTTAAAAAAACAATCTACCGCAAGTCTTTTATTGCCAGACAACAGATAGGTCCTTCCAAGATGAAGATAGAAAAAAGGAAGAAAAAATTCCCTTCCAATGCCAGCCTTCCTGGTATATATATTAAGTGCCTCAATGCAGAGGTTAATTCCATCTCTGTATTTTTTTTCTATAAGTGCAGTAAGATAACCATCAAGACACATCATATAGGGGTCATCCGGATGAAAGAACCTCACCTCTCTTGTGAGAAAAAGGGCCTCATTAAATCTTTTTCTTTCAATCAATTCACAGGTCCTTTTAATATATTCACCGAGGTTCTCGGCAAGTATGAGCTTTTTGATATCTTCTACAATCCAGGCATGCTCCTTTATTGCCTGTTCGGTGTCAGATATTCCTTCCTTTTTTCTTATTGAAATAATCTGATTTTCCGAGGATATCTTTGTAAAAAGACCCGGGCCATGCAGTTCAGAGTCAATGGAGAAAGACCTTTCCCGTAAGATAAATTCTGTTGAAAGGTCTCCTTTGTGTCTTACAGTTATATTCATAGATTTCTCAGTCTTGAAATCTCGTATTTTATTATCTCCATTGCCTGTGATATCTCTTCCTGAGTGGTGTCTTTACCTGTACTTATCCTCACAGAGGAGAGGGCCCTTTCGTCACTCAGACCCATTGCCTTAAGTACATGACTTGGTTTTTTCTTCCCAGCATGGCAGGCAGCTCCAGCAGAGATGGCAACCCTGTCAGAAAGTCTTGAGACAAGTTCTGTGCCCTCTATCCCATCTATAGAGATATTAATTGTATTTGGAAGCCTGAATGTCCTGTGTCCATTAAGGCTTATTCCCTCAATTGAGAGGAGCCCTTCAAGAAGCCTTTCTGTGAGGTTCTGGAGCTTACTTTTCCATACCGGCATTTCAGAGGCTGCTATCTCTGCAGCCTTTCCAAGACCTGCAATGCCAGGGATGTTTTCGGTGCCAGGCCTGAGCCCCATTTCATGACCTGCACCATGAAGTATGGGCCTTAGGTCAATACCATGCTTTATATAAAGGGCACCAATTCCTTTAGGTCCGTAGAACTTGTGAGACACCACTGTAAGCATGGAGACATTGAGCTCCTGTACAGATGTAGCTATCTTTCCAATGGATTGAGCAGCATCTGTATGAAAAAGGATGCCCTTTTCCTGAACGATCTTCCCGATCTCAGATATGGGCTGTATCACACCTGTCTCATTATTGGCATGCATTATGGTAACGAGGATGGTGTCCTTTCTTATGGCATTGACGAGCTCATCAGGCTCCACCATACCATGTGAGTTTACAGGAAGATATGTGACGGTGAATCCAATGGATTCAAGATATCTGAGGGGATTTATTACAGAAGGATGCTCTATGCTTGAGCTTATTATGTGACCCTTGCCAAATCTAAGGGCTGTGCCGAGGATTGCAAGATTGTTGGATTCAGTTCCACCTGAGGTGAAGATTATCTCTCCTGATCTTGCACCGATAAGTCTTGCCACACTGCTTCTGGCTCCATCAATGATTAATCTTGCCTTTCTGCCATATATATGAGAGCTCGAGGGATTGCCAAATTCCTTGAGTGCATTCATTACAGCCACCTCTACCCTTGGGTCAACAGGTGTGGTGGCATTATAGTCAAGGTATATCATGCTAACTCCCTGTGGATTATGGTTACCTTAACGGGAAATCTTTCTATGGTCTTTTTCAATTCCTCTACTACTACAGGCGATCTGTGTCTTCCACCTGTACAGCCCACTGCTATGAGCACATAGTTTTTCCCTTCTTTTATGAATTGCGGGATAAGGAATTCTAAGAGATTGCTGAGTCTCTTCAGGAGTTCTATGGTCTCAGGGTTTTTGAGGACAAAGTCTCTTACTTTTTCATGAAGGCCATCTTTGTCAGCGAGTTCAGGCACAAAGTATGGATTTGGAAGAAATCTTACATCAAAAAGCAGGTCTATATTCTGAGGGATACCGTATTTATAACCAAAGGAAAGGAGTGTGACCGAGGGTCTGGAATCCCTCTCTCTTGAATAGTTAGTAAGTATCCAGTGCCTGAGTTCATGGGGACTCATATTGGATGTGTCCTGTATCCTGTCTGCCATGTCCCTCAACATAGAAAGGTCCTGTTTTTCTCTGTTTATTGCCTCATCAAGGTTATTGCCTAGCGGATGGGGTCTTCTTGTCTCCCTGTATCTTCTCTTTATAACCTCGGGATCCGCCTCAAGAAACACGATTTCTGTAAGATGCTCTTTTTTTAAGGAGGAAATAATATGCCTTGCCTCCTTTAAAAAGTCCTTTTCCCTCACATCCACTCCTATGCCTATCCTGTTTATGTCACTTTCAGATGGAAGGAGCTTCAAAAAATCTGGAAGCAGTGTAAGGGGAAAGTTATCAACGCAGAAATAACCTGCATCTTCAAGTGCCTTCAGGGCAACGCTCTTGCCCGAGCCTGAAAGACCTGTTATTATTACTATATTTCTCTTCATAGTCTTATGAGTTGATTCAGTTCAAATACTGGAAGGACAACACCAAGGACTACAAAAAGGACAATTAGTCCCATCAGTATTATCATTGCTGGCTCAAGGATGGTAACCGCACCTGTGAGTCTTCTTGAAAACTCCTCTTCATAAGTGGAGGATGCCCTCTTGAGGTTTTCCACAAGCCTTCCACTTTTTTCACCATTTGCGATCAGCTCTACAAGCACAGGTGGAAGGAATCCCAGAGAGGCAGAGAGTCTTCCACCCTCTGCTACAGACCTTGTAGCAGTTAGGATATGGGCTTCCATTACCCTGTTTCCTGTGCATCTTGCGGAGATCTCAAGGGCCTTTATCAGAGGGATACCTCCTTCAAGTAAAAAGGCAAGGGTCTTCGTGAATCTTGCTATGTAAAGGGGAAAGAGTATTCTTAAGGGATCTCTGAGTAAAAGTTTATCTATAAGCTCTGGTTTTTTTTCTTTTAGATGTCTGAATCCTAAAGATAGGGCTATGACCATTAGAGGTATGAAAAACCAGAAGAGTTTGATAAATTTTGTGACGGTAATCAGTATCTTGGTAATAAAGGGAAGGCCTGCCTTTGTGTTCTCAAAGATCTTTATAATCTTTGGCATGACATAGAGGAAGATAAAGAAGAGCACTCCTGTTGCCACAAGGAGCATGATGAGAGGATAGATCATGGCAGTCCTCAGTTTTGACTTTATCCTGTCCTGTGATTCAAGATACTCAGCTAACCTTTCAAGGACAGAAGGAAGCTCTCCGCTCATCTCACCTGCCCTCACTGCATTAACATAGAAATCAGGGAATAGCCTTCCCTGTTCCTCCAGTGCCTTTGAAAGGGACAGACCGCCAGAGACCTTTTCCTTTATATCATTAAGAATACCTGCTAATTTTGAAGAGGATTCCTGAGCTATTCCTTTTAATGCATCGGTAAGGGAAACCTGCGCAGAAAGCAATGTGGAGAGCTGTCTTGTAATGTAAGCGAGACCTTCTTTGGAATATCTTTTAACAGGCCCCTCTGTCTTAATCAGTCTTGGATAGATGCCCAGCTCCTTTAATCTTATAGAGGCCTCTTGAGGTGTTGAGGCCTCTATCCTTCCCTGAGCCTTCATGCCCTGAGCGGTATAACCAGCATATCTGAAGAAGGGCATCTTTAATCCATTGAAAGGGTCAGATGGAATGTCTGACCATCCCTGTAGATGAAGAGCAGTATATCTCTATCCTTGAGATTTGAAACAATCTTCTGATAATCCTTTGTATTATTTATCCTTGTCCTGTTTATAGCCATTATCACATCACCCTTCTGAAGATAACCCTGTGCCGGGCTATCTTCAGATATATCTGAGACTATAACACCGGTTATTCTTGATGGCAACTGAAGCTCTCTTCTTATCTCAGGTGTTATGTTCTGCACCACCACACCTTTAAGGGCATTCTCATATTCACCTCTTGCAGCAACCACCTCCATTGGTAATTCCTCTATGGTAACCCTTACTGAAAGCGTCTTTCCATCTCTGAATATCCTGAGCTCAATCTCTTTGCCTGGTGTGGTGCTTGCTACAAGGTTCCTTAGCTGTGTGGGATCAGTGATATCCTTTCCATTATATTGAAGTATTATATCTTCTTCCTTGAGGCCTGCCTTTTCAGCAGGGCTGTTTTCAAATACCTGATTTATAAGTACGCCCCTGTCTTCTTTAAGGCCAAAGTGTTTTTTCATATCAGGAGATAGTGCCTGTACAGTGACACCAAGCCATCCCCTTACAACCTTTTTGTGTTTTATGAGCTGGTCCATTACTGCCTTTGCCATATTTGATGGTATCGCAAAGCCTATACCCTGATACCCTCCAGTGGTACTGAATATGGCTGTGTTAATACCCACGAGCTCACCTCTTACATTCACCAGCGCGCCACCGGAATTGCCGGGATTAATTGCAGCATCTGTCTGGATAAAGTCTTCATAATCAGCAATACCAACATTTGCCCTTCCTGTGGCACTTACAATACCCATAGTCACTGTCTGATTCAGTCCATAGGGATTACCGATAGCTATTACGAGCTCTCCAACCTTTAATTTATCGGAATCTCCGAATTCTATATAGGGAAGATCCTTTGCCTCTATCTTCACAACTGCAAGGTCTGTCTTTGGATCTGTCCCTATTACCTTACCCTTGAATTCCCTTTTATCAAGCAGGGTCACCTTTATCTCATCAGCTCCCCTTATGACATGATTATTTGTAAGGATATAGCCAGAGGGATCCACTATCACACCTGAGCCAAGACCTGTCTGTTTCCTCTCCCTGGGTATTCCAAAGGGTTCACCGAAGAATCTCCTGAAAAAGGGGTCATCAAAGAAGGGATCCCTGAGTCTTATGGTCTTTACAGTGGATATATTAACAACAGCAGGCTTTACTGCCTCCACAATAGAGGCCATTGCCTCTCCTGTCTTTGTGAGAAAATCAACAGACTCCTTTGGTATCTTCGGGCTTGAATACCCGAGGCTATGGATATCGAGATTGGAAGCAAGTATAAGGCCTATTATAAGTCCTGCAATTATTGATAGTATGGATACAGTGAGTAATTTCCTTTTCATGGCATGCCTCCTCTGTTACTCATAAGTTTCTTATTAATAATTTTAACATAAAACCCTTGTTATGTTATCAGGCTTTTTGTTAGGATATTCAAGGTTCAATACAGATTCATACCCTTAGGCCTTATTGCACAAATTCTTATTAGGAGGTAGGTTATGAAGGCAAAGGTTACATTTGTGAAGGGACTTCAGTTTGTTGGTGAATCAGAGACAGGTCATGCAATTGTTATGGATGGAAATAGAGAATTGGGAGGTGAGGATACAGGGCCAAGACCCATGGAACTGCTCCTTATAGGTCTTGGAGGATGTACAGGAATGGATGTGGTATCAATCCTCAAGAAAAAGAAGCAGGAACTTGAAGGTCTTGAGATAATCATAGATGGTAAAAAGGCAGAGGAACATCCCAAGAGGTTTACTGATGTGACCATAGAATTCAGAGTCAGGGGGAAGGCTCTATCTGAGGAGGCTGTAAAAAGGGCAGTAGAGCTATCAATGGAGAAATACTGTTCTGTAAAGGCAACACTGGAGAAAGAGACTAAGGTCTCTTTTAAGTATAATATAATAAGCACTGAATGAGAGGAGGCACTGATGGTTAAGATTTATTATGACAAGGATGCAAATATCTCCATTCTAAGAGGAAAGAAGATTGCCATTATGGGATATGGCAGTCAGGGGCATGCCCATGCCAATAATCTTCGGGATAGTGGCATGGATGTAATTATTGGTGTAAGGAAGGGCTCAAGCTGGGAAAAGGCAACCAAGGCAAATTTTCAGGTATTCACCCCTTCTGAGGCTGCAAAGGCTGCAGATATTATCATGATGTTGCTGCCGGATGAATACATGGCGGATATATATAAGACAGATATTCAGCCCTATATGAAAAGGGGTGCCTATCTTGCCTTTGCCCATGGCTTTAATATCCACTACGGCCAGATCGTTCCATCATCAGATACAAACGTCTTTATGGTTGCACCAAAAGGACCGGGTCATCTTGTGAGGTCTGAATATACAAAAGGCAGTGGGGTTCCCTGTCTTATAGCAGTGCATCAGGACCCATCTGGAAATACAAAGGAGATAGCCCTTGCCTATGCCGCTGCCATTGGTGGTGGAAGGGCAGGCATTATAGAGACCACATTCAGGGAGGAGACAGAGACAGACCTCTTTGGAGAACAGGTTGTCCTCTGTGGAGGGCTCACTTCACTGATCACTGCTGCCTATGAGACCCTTGTGGAGGCAGGCTACTCACCTGAGATGGCCTATTTTGAATGCCTTCATGAGGTGAAACTCATTGCTGACCTCATTTATGAAGGTGGTATAAGCACCATGCGTTACTCTATAAGCAATACCGCCCAGTATGGAGACCTTACAAGGGGTCCGAGGATCATAAATGAGAATGTAAAGGCTGAGATGAAGAAGATCCTTGAGGAGATACAGTCAGGAGAGTTTGCAAGAGAATGGGTCCTTGAATGTAGGGCAAATAAGCCGGTCTTCAATGCCTTAACAAGAAAGGGAGAAATGCATCCCATAGAAGAGGTTGGAGCAAGGCTGAGGGCTATGATGCCATGGCTTAAGAGAGATAAACTCGTAGATAAATCAAAGGCATGATAAAACTTGCTCCTGAGGGTTATCCTTTTATAGGAGGTTTCTTTTTTCTGTCAGGGCTTTTCCTTCTTGGAGGATTGACTCTTCCTTTTTTTCTGAGTACGCTGCTCTTGCTTTTTATGGTCTTTTTTTTCAGAGACCCTGAAAGGACTCCTCCATCAGAGAAAGATATCTTTGTTGCTCCAGCTGATGGGAAGGTGATCCTTGTAAAAAAGGTCTTTGAAGGCAAGTATCTCAAGAAGGATACATGGATGCTCAGTATCTTCATGTCTCCTCTTGATGTGCATGTAAATCGTTCTCCTCAGGAGGGAATTGTAAAGAAGGTCATTCATAACAGGGGAAGATTTATTGCTGCCTACAATGACGAGGCATCTTTAAAAAACGAAAATATAGAGATGGTACTTGAGACCCCCTGTGGAGATATCCTTGTAAGGCAGGTGGCAGGTTTTATTGCAAGAAGGGCGGTCTGCAGGGTTAAAGAAGGTGACAGGCTCAGGCTCGGTCAGAGGTACGGGATCATAAAATTCAGTTCAAGACTTGATGTATATCTACCTGTTGAGGCAGAGATAACTGTAAAGCCTTCAGATAGGGTGAAGGCAGGAGAAACTGTTATCGGAAGGATAAGATGAAAAAAGGTATATACATACTTCCCAATATGCTCACCCTGGTAGGTATGTTTTTTGGTTTTCTGAGCATTATTGCAACCATGAGGGGGAATTATGTCCATGCTGCCTGGGCAATTGTGATTGCAAATATATTTGATGGTCTTGATGGCTTTGTGGCAAGGGCAACGGGTGCATCATCAAGATTTGGTGTCGAGCTTGATTCCCTTGCTGACCTTATTGCCTTTGGTGCAGCACCATCTATCCTTGTTTACAGATGGACACTCCAGGATTTTGGAAGACTGGGCTGGGCCTTCTCATTCTTCTTCCTTGCCTGCGGTGCCCTGAGGCTTGCAAGATTCAATGTCCAGACAGCACCGGGCCAGTCAAAGGCCTTTACAGGTATGCCCATACCTGCTGCAGCAACCATAATGGCCTCTGTTGTTATATTTCACTACCAGTTCCATGATTATCCGCCTGAGAAGAGCCTCCTGGTTCTTATCCTTACAGCAATCTGTTCCTATTTAATGGTCAGTACACTCAGATTTCATGGACTTAAGGAGCTGAATTTGAGGAGCCGGAAACCCCTCTGGTTTCTTCTAGGGTTTATTCTTATTATGCTTGTCATAGTGATACATCCACCTGTGGCACTCTTTGTATTTGCAATGGCATACCTTTTTGTTGGTATAATTGAGAATATATTTTTAATGTTCAGGAAAAAGAGGAAGGCTGATGAGGATAATAAAGGTCTTTGATACAACACTCAGGGATGGTGAGCAATCTCCTGGTGCCTCCATGAATGTTGAGGAAAAGCTCCAGGTAGCAAGACAGCTTCAGAGACTCGGGGTTGATATTATTGAAGCAGGTTTTCCCATTGCATCACCAGGAGATTTTGAGGCTGTAAGAAGGGTTGCCTCTGAGATAAAGGGAGTAATCATTGCAGGTCTTGCAAGGGCAAAGGATGAAGACATTGAAAGGGCAGCAGAGGCCCTGAGACCTGCTCAGTTAAGGCGTATCCATACCTTTATTGCCACATCAGATATTCATCTGCAGTATAAGCTCAGGCTCTCAAGGGAGGCTGTTCTTGAGGCTGCCGAGAAGGCAGTAAAGAAGGCAAGGCAGTACACAGATGATGTGGAATTCTCTGCAGAGGATGCCACCCGTTCGGAGCGGGATTATCTCTGCCGTGTCCTTGAAGCAGTTATTCAGGCAGGTGCAAGGACCATCAATATCCCTGACACTGTTGGATATGCTATACCTCAGGAATTTGGTGAACTGATTGAGTATATAAAAAATAAAGTACCCAATATTGATAAGGCAGTGATCTCGGTTCATTGCCATAATGACCTTGGCCTTGCAGTAGCCAATTCCCTTACAGCAATACTGAAGGGTGCTGGTCAGGTTGAATGTACCATAAATGGAATTGGTGAGAGGGCTGGTAATGCTGCCATGGAAGAGATAGTGATGGCATTAAAGACAAGGCCAAGATTCTTTGAGGCTGATACAAAGATAGTAACTCAGGAGATTTATAAGACAAGCAGACTTGTCTCCAAGATAACAGGAATGGTTGTTCAGCCCAACAAGGCAATAGTTGGTGCAAATGCCTTTGCCCATGAGGCTGGTATCCATCAGGATGGATTCCTCAAGGAGCGTTCAACCTATGAGATAATGAGGCCTGAGGATGTTGGGATACCACAGTCAAAGCTGATTCTTGGGAAGCATTCAGGAAGGCATGCCTTTAAGGCAAGGCTTGAGGAGCTCGGATACCGTCTTTCAGAGGAAGAACTTAACAGGGCCTTTGAGAGATTCAAGCACTTAGCTGATCAGAAAAAATATATATTTGATGAAGATATAGAGACCCTTGTTTCAGAGGAGGTATCAAAGATTCCTGAGATATACAGACTCCTTGACCTCTCTGTAACGAGCGGGACAAATGTAAAGCCCACTGCAAGGATAAGGCTTGGAATAAATGATAAGGTGGTAGAGAGGATTGAGCAAGGAGACGGGCCTGTTGATGCTGTTTACAGGGCAATCGCCTCCATAACCGAGACAAAGAGTGAGCTTTTAAGATTTGAGGTTAAGAGCATCACGGGTGGCACAGATGCCCTTGGTGAGGTTACTGTTACACTTGAAGAAGAAGGTTATACTGTAAGAGGACAGGGTGCTGATACTGATATAATAGTTGCCTCTGCAAAGGCCTATATTAATGCCCTTAATAAACTTGCAATCAGGAAGAGGTGAATGGGTGAATGGGTGACGAGGTAAGGCCGGAGATAATGGATTACAGAGATACTTTAAATCTTCCGAAGACAGATTTTCCCATGAAGGCAAACCTTCCAGAGCGGGAAAAGGAGATACTGGAGTTCTGGAAGGAAAATAAAATTTATGAAAAGATGCAATTGAAGGACCGGTCAAAGACCTATATCCTTCATGATGGACCCCCTTATGCAAATGGTCATATCCATATGGGTCATGCACTGAATAAGGTCCTTAAGGACATAATTATAAAGTACAAGACCATGAAGGGTTATTATGCACCTTTTGTTCCTGGATGGGACTGTCACGGACTTCCTATAGAGCTTCAGGTGGATAAAAACCTCGGTCAGAAAAAGGTATCAGTCTCTGTGCTTGAAAAACGCAGGCTCTGTAAGGAATATGCCGAGGAATTCGTAAAGATTCAAAGGGAGGAATTTGTCAGACTCGGTGTATTTGGTGACTGGATGAGGCCTTATCTTACAATGGACCCCCTTTATGAGGCAGCCATTGTAAAGGAGTTCTTTGAATTTGTCAAACTGGAAAATGTCTATAAGGGTAGAAAGCCTGTTCACTGGTGTCCATCCTGTGTTACAGCCCTTGCTGAGGCAGAGGTTGAATACAATGAGAAGGAGTCACCTTCAATCTATGTAAGATTCAGGGTGACTCAGGAAGATGTAGAAAGGCTCTTTCCTGAACTCAGGGGACTCGCAGTCTATTTAATCATCTGGACAACCACGCCCTGGACACTCCCTGCCAATCTTGCCCTTGCTGTTCATCCAGAAATCAGGTATATAGGTATAGAGAAAGACAGCAGTGTCACGATCTTTGCCTCCACACTATCAGAAGACAAGAGGCAGAAGCTTAATCTTGAGGGAAGGTGTGTTCTTCAGGTAAAGGGCTCAGAACTTGAAGGTATAAAGGTGGAGCATCCCTTTATTGATAGATTGAGCACAGTTGTCCTTGCTGATTTTGTTGATATCTCTGAGGGAACAGGTATTGTTCATATAGCACCCGGTCACGGCGAGGAAGACTATATAGTTGGCCTCAAATACGGGTTTCCAATATATGCACCTGTTGATGACAGGGGAAATTTTACAGAAGAGGCAGGAGACCTTAAGGGAGAGTTTGTCTTTAAGGCAAACGAGAGGATAAACAGGATACTTGAAGAAAAAGGAGCCCTTCTTTATAAAGAAAGATATACCCATTCTTATCCTCATTGCTGGAGATGTAAGAAGCCTGTAATCTTCAGGGCTACAGAACAATGGTTTATATCAATGGAAAAGAATAATCTCAGGAAGAGATGTCTTCAGGAGATAGAAAAGGTAAGGTGGATACCAGCCTGGGGCAGGGACAGGATTTATAACATGATGCTTCACAGACCGGACTGGTGTATTTCAAGACAGCGCTCCTGGGGTGTGCCAATAACACTTCTTACCTGTGAGAGATGCGGGACTACTTTCAAGGATGAGAGATTCTTTAAAAGGACCATTGAGCTCATATCCCATGAAGGTTCTGATATATGGTTTACAGAACCCGCGGAGACCTTCCTTCCAGAGGGTAGCAGGTGTGAAAAATGCGGTAATACCTCCTTTAAAAAGGAGATGGATATCCTTGATGTCTGGTTCGAGTCAGGTGTGAGCCATGCTGCTGTGCTTGATAATGACAGCAGACTCTCCTGGCCTTCTGACATGTATCTTGAGGGAAGTGATCAGCACAGGGGATGGTTTCAGAGCTCATTGATTGCATCAACAGGAACCCGTGACAGGGCTCCATACAGTACAGTCCTTACCCACGGCTTTGTTGTTGATGGTCAGGGTAAGAAGATGTCCAAATCCCTTGGAAATGTTATAGCACCAGAGGACATTATCAAGCGCTCAGGTGCGGAGATTATAAGGCTCTGGGCTTCTGCAGAAGACTACAGGGAGGATATGAGACTTTCTCAGGAGATCATAAACCGTCTTGTGGAGGCCTACAGAAAGATAAGGAATACCGCAAGGTTTCTCCTCGGTAATATCTATGACTTCGACCTGGAGGACCATAGCTCCCGTCTCCTGGAGATTGACAGATGGGCAATGAGCAGGCTTCAGAATCTGATTATAAAAGTAACAGAGGCCTATGAGAGATTTGAATTTCACCAGGTCTTTCACAGTATTTATACATTCTGCGTAAATGATATGAGTGCTTTTTATCTTGATATCCTTAAAGACAGGCTTTATACATTCAGGGCTGATTCCCTTGAGAGGCGGGCAGCACAATGGGTTTTATATAACATACTTTCAGTGATGACCAGGCTCCTTGCACCTGTGCTTTCCTTTACAGCTGAAGAGATATGGATGCACATGCCAGGCAGAAAGAGCATAAGCGTGTTCCTTGCAGAATTTCCCGAGCCTGATAAGAAATTCCTTGACAGGGAACTTGAGGAAAGATGGCAGAGGCTTATTGCTGTGAGGGATGAGGTCAACAAGGCGCTTGAGATAAAGAGAAAGGAAAGGTTTATTGGAAATTCTCTTGAGGCAAGGGTAATCCTTTATGCCCCTTCAGAATATCAGGAGCTCCTTACTCAATACAGGGAATTCCTTCCCTATCTCTTTATTGTCTCACAGGTTGAAGTGAGGACAAATAAGGATAAAAAGGGTTTTTTTGAGAGTGAAGAAATAAAGACTTTCTCCATTGATATAGAAAGGGCAGAGGGAGAAAAATGTGAAAGGTGCTGGAATTGGAGCCCCTCTGTTGGAAGATTCAAGGAGCATCCCTCCATATGTGAGAGATGTTATAATGTATTGAGATGATAAAGAAACTTTTTTTAATAATCTTTTTTATCGCCTCTGACCAGGTTACAAAGTATCTTATAAGAGAAAACCTGAGCCCTTATGAGGTTATTAAGATTATTCCTGGTATCAATATTGTTCATGTATCAAATACCGGAGCAGCCTTCGGGATTCTGAGAGGAGCAGGAAACAGTTTTTTCATAATAATATCCCTTGTTGCCATAGCGGTAATCTTTTATCTTCTTTTTAAAGAGAAAAGGCATTTCATCCCTTATAGCCTTATACTAAGTGGAGCCATAGGGAATCTACTTGACAGGATTTTTATCGGACATGTGACAGACTTCATAGATATTTATGCAGGAAGATTTCACTGGCCAGCCTTTAATGTTGCAGATTCCTGCCTCACGATAGGGATAATATTACTGGGTATCCAGCTTATCCGAGAAAGGAGTGCTGATGAACGCAGCAAGAGAGCTTTTCAGGAAAGGTAAGGAATGCCTGAACAAAAACTGGCTCAGGGCTTATCAGTTTTTTCTTGCGGCAAGAGAGGCTGATCCAGCCTTTGTGCCTGTCTATTATGAAATGGCAGAATTACTTCATAAAAGGGGATTCACTAAGGAGGCCTTTTCTTTTCTTGAAGATGCCTTGAGCCTTAAGCCTGATGATCATCTGGGACTCTTTGCCATGGCAAATCTCAATCTTTCAACAGGAAAACCAGGACCGGCCCTTAAGTACTACAGAAGGCTTTATGAATTAATGGAAAATCCTCCATCTGATATTTTTTTTCTCATGGGGCTATGCCATAGCCTGCTGGGACATTACAGAAAGGCCCTTGCACTTGTTAAAAAGGCCATAAATCTTGATCCCTATCTTCTTGAGGCCTATGACCTCTATGGAAGGCTCTGTCTTGAGACAGGTAAATATGAGGAGGCTGAATCTTCCTTCAGGTATATACTTCAGTATGATAATGAGGATGCAAATGCCCATTATATGCTCGGTGTGAGCCTTGCGAGGCAGTATAGATGGAAGGAGGCTATAGAAGAATGGGAGAGGGTTGTTGAGCTCTCTCCTGAGAATGATGATGCCATAAGGGAGCTCGGGTGGGCCTGGAATATGATGGGAGACCCTGAAAGGTCCATGTTCATGCTCAGGAGGGCCCTTGACCTTAATCCCTATAATCTCCAGGCAAGGATAGACCTGAGTGCTGTCCTCATCGGTCAGAGATTTCTAAATGAGGCTGTAAAAGAACTTGAGATAGCAAAGAAGCTCGATCCCCAGAATGACCTTGTTGAGAAACTTCTAAATGAGATTAGAGGAGTGGCAGGAACTGATGCATCCTGACCTATTCAGGATAGGACCAATAACGATCCATACCTATGGAGTAATGGTAGCCATAGGATTTCTCCTCGGTGTTGGTCTTGCCTTAAGGCAGGCAAGAAGAGAGGGGATTTCTCCAGAAAGGATTTCTGACCTTTCCTTTTATCTCCTTCTTGCTGCACTCATAGGTTCAAGGGTTTTTTATGTACTGCTTAACCCTGGACCTTACTTAAAGAATCCTCTCGCCATATTGAAGATATGGGAAGGAGGTCTTGTCTTTTATGGAGGATTGATCTTTGCTGTTCTAACAGGCGTAATTTATATAAAGAGGCATGGCCTCAATCTCTGGCAGATTGCTGATATCTTTGCACCATCCATAGCAATAGGCCATGCAATTGGAAGGCTTGGCTGTTTCTCTGCTGGATGCTGTCATGGAAGACCAGCAGACCTGCCCTGGGCAGTTACATTTACAGATCCACATTCACTTGCACCATTGGGGATTCCAGTACATCCCACTCAGTTATATGAAGCAACTGGTGAGTTCATAAATTTTCTGCTCCTGATACTCCTCAGAAGGAGACAGGGCTTCAGAGGTGAACTCTTCTGGACCTATGTGATGCTTTATTCAATTTTAAGGTTTTTCGTGGAATTCTTCAGGGGTGATGCTGCAAGAGGTATGCTTACCGAGGGCCTCTCAATGGCACAGGCAATAAGTATATTAATGTTTTTTGTTGCCATAGGATTCATGACATATCTCAGAAGCCGTGGAGCAGAGAAGAGATAAGCCCTCTCATGATCCTCTATTTCTCAATAAACTTAAAAGAGAGATAGAGGAATGGCTCAGGGAAGGATTGATTGATGAACCACTCAAGGACAGACTCCTTTCAAGATACAGGTTTATTGAGGATACAGGGCAAAGGGCTGTTCCATCAAGACTCATAACAACGCTCTCTGTACTGGGTGCAATACTTGCAGGCCTTGGTGTCATTCTATTTGTTGCATCAAACTGGTCCTTAATTTCGAGATGGGGCAAGATAGCAATCCTGTATAGCTCTCTTATTTTAACCTACGGGTGTGGTTATTATCTGGGTTATGAAAGGCAAAACTATCCAAAGACAGGTGCAGCCCTTATCTTTGCTGGTTCCTTTGTATTCGGTGCGGGTCTATTCCTTATCAGCCAGATATATCATATAAGTCTTCATTATCCCAATGGAGTTCTTGCCTGGTCACTTGCTGTTATGCCAGTGGCTTATCTGCTCAGGTTGAGGACATTGCTGAGCCTTTCCATAGTGGTTCTTCTTGTATGGTTCGGGATGGAGGCAAGTTTTCAGGTTATTGAAGATGAAAGGGTTTATATGCACTATATATTTCTGTATTTCATGGCAGGTATAACTCTATGGTCAATTGGACTGATGCACAGGGATTTTTTATCTCTTAAGACCTTTTCAGGACCTTATATAATTACAGGGGTAGTTGTAACATTTCTATCATGGTTTATCCTTACATTTACTGATGCATGGCAGAATTCCGGACAGAATGAGCTTCTTATTTTCTTTATTGTGATAACAGGTCTATTTTTATTGTCAATCGCCTTCCGTTCCTTAGCAGGAGACAATGAAAGGCTATGGTTAATTGAGAGTATCTCACTCTTTATATTAATAGCCATTGTGTTTTATCTCTCTGTATCAGCAGGTAATTTTTCAGGGAGCAGTTTAAGAATATATGTAATACTATCTAATATTTTATTCCTGATAGTAACCCTTGGAGTTATGATCCTTGGATACATAAGGAGGTATCCAGCCTATATAAATACAGGTCTCTTATTTTTTGTACTTTTTGTATTTGCAAGATACTTTGATATCTTCTGGGAGATGCTTCCGAGGTCGCTATTTTTTATCACAGGTGTGCTGCTTCTTCTTATAGGTGGTTTTATGCTTGAAAGAAAGAGAAGAAAGGTCATCAGGCAATTTAAGGAAGGCACAGATGCGGTATAAATTCATAATACTTATCTTGATCCAGATATTTATTCTTACAGGGATTATCCTTTACAGAGAACACTGGATAAAGACAGGCACAAAGATTATCCTTAAAACAGCACCTATTGATCCGAAGGATATATTCAGGGGAGACTATCTTTTACTGAGATATCATATCTCAAGCCTTGACCTTGATAAACTCAATGTAAGGGAAGACTTTAAAAAGAAAGAAAGGGTATATGTGAGCCTTGAAAAGGCTGATGATATATGGAGACCTGTTTCTGTTACAAAGGCAATGCCGTCTCAGGGGATTTTCATACAGGGCAGGGTGAGGTCTTTTTCTGAGTCTTCAAGATGGGAGATTACGGTTCAGGATGAGGCAGGACAGATTGTGAATCTCAGCATAGCCCATTCTCCTAAGTTGAGAAAAGAGGATCATGTGCTTTTCTGTATTGATTCAGAAAGGAATGTGCTTGCCTTTTTTAAAGATCTTGAAAAGACCTGTTCTTCAGGTGCTCCTGTGCAGGGAATAGTTGAGGATGTGAATCCTGTAAATTTCAGGAGACTTGACATTGAATATGGTATAGAGAAGTATTTTGTGGAAGAAGGTGCAGGTAGAGGAATTGAAGGGCAGAGAGAGCTTATGTCAGAGGTTTCTATAAGAAGAGATGGAAGGCCTATCATCACAGGGCTTTATATTGATGGAAAGATAATAAGATAAAATTTTTTCTTGACATGTGATATTCAAATATAATAATATTTGCATATAAGGAGGATGATTCATATGAGGTCTGTTTATAGGAGGGTAGAGCTCTTGAGGGTCATTGCCCATCCTATAAGGATAAGGATTCTTGAGGAGCTTACAAAGGGTGTTAAATGCGTGAGTGACCTTGAGAAGTTTCTTGATATAAGCCAGCCAAATGTATCACAGCATCTGGCGATACTCAGGCAGTACGGAGTAATTGACTATTATATGGATGGAAGGCTCAGGTGCTATTTTCTTAAGGACCCTATAATCCCGGACATCCTCGAGATTCTAAAAAAGGACTACATTGAGGAGCTTCCAGCACCAGCCTGCTGTCCAGTAACAAAAAAGGGTAAATACCCAGGGAGGAGGTAACATGGCAAAGGTCTTAACGATCTTTCTCGGGACATCGCCCTATTCTTATGAAAATACCGTTACAGCCATCAAGATTGCGGAATCAGCCCTTAAAAAGGGTAATACCGTGAATCTCATTGCTTCCGGTGATGGTGTCTATTGCTTTCTTAAAGGACAGAAGGCAAAAGGAATAATGAACGCAGAGGAAAGATTTTCTGAACTCATCCAGAAAGGACTTAAGGTCTATCTTTGAGGCGGTTGCATGAATTTTCGCCGTGCAGCGAAAGAGGATTACATCGATGGCTCAGAGGTTGGTTCATTGAAGGGTCTCTTTGAGACCATGGGTAACTCTGACATATGGCTTAATATCGGATAGGAGGTATTACAATGCCAATTGTTTCTATTATCTTAAGAAGACCACCCTACGGAGATATAAATGCAGCAGAGGCCTTGAGACATGCCCTTGGCGGTGTGACTTCAGGTTATGATGTGAATCTTATAATGGTTGATGGAGGGGTCTTCACTGCCAGGAAGGGCCAAATTGAAGAAGGAACCGGATTCACGAATCTCGAGGCTACACTTAAAGACTGTATTGATATGGGTATAAAGGTCTACATGGATAAGGGCTCCATGAAAGAGAATTATCTTGACCCTGAAATGATCGTTGATGGATGTAGCATCATTAACAGCCATGAGATTTCCACTATAGTAAAGGAATCAGATAAAATCATGATATTTTAGGAGGCAAGGATGATCACTGTAATCAAAAGCTCGCCTGATACACCTGAAGGCAAAAGGGGGTTCAGGCTCGCAAGGGATATGGCCTCTGATATGGTATTGCTGCAGAATGGTGTATATTTTGCCCAGAGAGAGAGGTTTGAGGGATTCTGCGGAAAGGTCTATATACTTGAGGAGGATATGAGACTCAGGGGTTTAAATGATAAAGAGATACTTAAAGATGCAATAAAGATTGATTACGATGGGCTTGTGGATTTGATGGTAGAGGAAGAAAAGGTTATAGGGATGTTTTAAATAGCGCAGTAGAGTAGCAGGCAATAATAGAGCAGTAGAGCAGCGGAGCAACAGAGCAGCAGTTAAATAATAATATAAAAAATTCTTTAATAAAAACTACTGCACTACAGTTCTGCTGGTCTGCTGCTCTGTTAAAGACTCTATCCCGCCTCAGACGGGCCTGCTCTAAGGAGGTAGGTAACGATGGCAAGGATAGTTATTCTTGGGGGTTCTTTTGGAGGCCTTACAAGTGCCTTTGAATTGAAAAGACTTCTTGGAAAGAGGGCAGAGATAACAGTAGTTTCGGATGAGGATAAATTCATCTTTATCCCCTCACTTCCCTGGCTTTCCTTTGGATGGAGGAAAAAGGAGGATATAACGATTCCGATCAGGCCAATCCTTGAGAGAAAAGGTATTAATTTCGTCCATGAGCCAGCAACCGATATTAAGCCTGATACCTTAAAGGTTCTCACAACAAAAAAAGAGATCTCCTATGATTACCTTGTTATAGCAACAGGTTCTCATCTTGCCTTTGAAGAGGTTTCAGGTTTAGGCCCAGAGAAGGGTTATACAGATTGTATCTTCACACTTTCCCAGGCAGAAAAGACATATATCTCCTGGCAGAGGTTTCTTGAAGACCCTGGCCCTGTAGTAATAGGTGCTGTTCAGGGAGCGAGTTGCTTTGGTCCCGCCTATGAGTATGTCTTTGAGATGGATGCTGAATTAAGAAGGAGGAGATTCAGGCATAAGATACCCATAACATTTATAACCTCTGAGCCTTACATAGGCCATTTTGGTATAGGAGGGCTCAGCAATTCAAGAAGGCTCATGGAGGATGAGTTTGCAAAAAGGGATATTAAATTCATGGTGAATCAGGCTGTTGAAGAAATAATTCCAGGTGAGATAAGGCTGAAGGATGGCACAAAACTTCCCTTTAAACTTTCTGTGCTCGCACCTGCCATGAAAGGAGTCCCTTCTGTAGCCGGGATTGGAAATCCAAGGGGGTTCATACCTGTGGATAAATACTATAGACATCAAAAGCATAAGAATATCTTTTCAGCAGGTGTGGCTGTTGCTATTGCACCACCCGAGCCCACGCCTGTTCCAACAGGTGTTCCAAAGACAGGTTATATGACTGTGAGGATGGCAAAGACAGTAGCTTACTCAATATCCTCTGAGATAAAGAATGAGAAGCCTCCAGAACCGGAAGATATATCCGCCATATGCCTTATGGATATGGGCAACACCGCAGCCTACATGAAGGCATCACCTGTGCTACCACCAAGGCAGGAGGCTGTCTTAAAGGCAGGTATTCATTACAGATGGCTCAAGGCTGCCTTTGAGAGATACTATCTATGGAAGATAAGACATGGCCTGAGCAACTGGCCATAAATTTCGGGGACAATGGCAGAGATAAGATTTCTGAGAAATACAGATGGTAGTATTGTAGAAATAGTTGATAAAAGGGTTTCAATCCTTTTGACCATTAAGAAGGAGGGGTAGTATGGCTAAGGTCACGAAGAATGTCTCAATTATGTGTTTTCATGATGAGCTCTGTCAGGTCTACAATGCCTTGATGACTGCGTTGAGCCTTTTAAGGGAAGGCTCGAAGGTGACCATATTTTTTGGCTCAAGGGGTGTTAATGCAATTCATAAGGAAAAGGTAAAGAATCTCCAGTGTCTTCCTGACCAACCAAAGGAAGTTAGTGATGCAGTAATGAAGAGAATGGAGGAGATGGAGCTTCCGAGTGTTGAGGACCTATTTGTCATGCTCTATATGGAAGGTGCGAGACTACTTGCCTGTCCTTTAAATGTCCCGCTATTCGGGATGAGCAAGGCTGATTTTATTGAAGGAGTGGAGCTTGCAGATCCTACAACATACTATAAAGAAATAGTTATTCAGGCAGATATGAATTTGACCTTTTAGGAGGTATGATGAAGAGATTGAGACTTGTAGAGTTTTCTGTGGACCATCCGAAACTCATTGTTGCTATTACTATCTTTATAACCATCCTCTTTGCCACACAATTCCCAAAGATAAAGATAGATACGAATCCAAAGCATATGCTTCCAGCCACATCAGATGTGAGGGTTTGGAATGATGAGGTTGACAGGACCTTTGGGCTTTATGAGGATGTAATAGTCCTTGGTATAGTGAATGAAAAGGGGGTCTTTAATAAAGACACCCTTAAGAGGATAAAGGGGATTACCGATGAGATATTAAAGATAAAAGGGGTTGCATCAAGGGATGTGAACAGTTTCACTACAATTACAAATGTAACTGCTGAAAAAGGCACGCTTCGTGTAGCTCCTCTTATGACGGATATCCCTGAGGATGATAAAGAGATAGAGGCCCTCAGAAAGAGCCTTCTTGAAAATCCCCTCTTTCTGAACCGTATTATTTCAGAGGATGGAAAGACCGCAGCCATCTACATACCCCTTGAAAAGGGTGCAAATGGCAAGGAGGTGGCTGATAGAATCAGGGAGATGATCAAAAGGCAAAAAGGTGACGAGAAATATTACATTGCAGGAGACCCTGTTGCAAGGGATACCTTTGGAGTGGAGATGTTCAAGCTCATGGCAATCTTTGCACCCATGGCAGGTGCTGTGATGCTCATCGTGAGATATTTCATGTTCAGGGACTTTTTCCTCTCCGTTACATTAATGATGGATGCAATGATCAGCATTATCTGGAGCATGGGCCTTTTTATTGGGGCAGGTATCCCCATTCATATAATGGCCTCAATGAGCCCTGTATTCTTAATGGCAATCGCAACGGACAGTATCCATATATTCAATGAATTCTACTTCCGATTCAGAGAGGTTGGTAACAAGAGGACAGCCATAATAGAGACAATGAAGGCTGTTGGAAGGCCTGTAAGGTATACAGCAGCAGCAACCGCAGCAGGATTTGCAGTCTTACTTATCATGCACATAATACCTGTTAAGGTCTTCGGTGCACTTGTTGCCTTTGGAACAATAATACTCAGGTTTCTGAGCTTCAGCTTTATACCTGCCATGTTCATGTTTGTTAAGGAAGAAAAACTTGCCGAGGCGGCAAGGCGTGAGGATATGGAGAAGGGCTCATCAAGGTTTTTAAAAAGACTGGCAGGGCTCGGAACATTTGCTCCAGAGAAGACCATCTTTATCGGGGCAATTCTTCTTTTAATCTCAATTGCTGGCATGACAAGGATTACCGTGAATAACAACATGGTTGAATGGTTCAAGAAAAAGAGCGAAATCAGGGTTGCTGACAATGTCCTGAATAATAACCTTGGTGGAAGCTCCCTTGCTTATATTGTTGCTATTGCGCCTGAGGATGAAGATATGAAGTCTCCTGATGCCTTAAGATACCTTGAAGGTCTTCAGAGACACCTTGAAAGGCTTCCTGAGGTGGGAAAGACCTTTTCTGTAGTTGACCTGATAAGGAGGATCAATAGGGTTATCCATGATGATGATCCTGCCAGTGAGAGGATTCCTGATTCAAAAGAGATTATAGGCCAGTATCTCTTTTTATTCAGTATGTCAGCAAGGCCCTCTGATCTTGACAGCCTTGTTGATTATCCCATGAAAAGGGCAAATATCTGGATACAGCTCAAGACATGGGATGCTCAGGCAATGAGGAATGTGATAAAGGCTGTTGAGGAGTATAAAAGGGCGTACAGGACATCCCTGGAATTCAGGCCCGCAGGCATTGCCTATTTCAATCTTGTCTGGAATGATGAGGTTCTCTGGGATATGGTCAAGGGCTTTATCCTTGCCCTTATAGTTGTCTTTGTGATACTGAGCCTTGATTTCAAGTCCATTAAATGGGCGATCGTTGCCTACGTGCCTTTGCTTTTTACAATAGTCCTCATTTATGGTGTGATAGGTTACACAGGTAAGGATTTTGATATGCCAGTATCTGTGCTTTCATGCCTGAGTCTCGGCATGGCAGTGGACTTTGCAATACATTTTGTAAGCAGATTTAGACAGAGATTGAAAGAACAGGCCTTAGAGTTAGGAGTCCAGAGTTCGGCGGCAGGAGAAGCTAAAAATCTCGTCACTCGTCACTCTTCACCCGTCACTGATGCATTACTATGGACTGCCGCAAGACCGGGCAAGGGTATTATGCGTAACGCAGTACTTTTTGCCTCTGCCTTTTCAGTAATGCTCTTTGCACCATTGACACCTTATATAACTGTAGGTGCCTTTATAGTGAGCATGATGACACTGAGCGCATTAATGGTAATAATTTACCTGCCAGCCCTGATAACCTTATTACAGGGATGGTTATTAAGGGAGGTATGAGATGAGGAGGTTCAGGACTCAAGATTCAGGATTCAAGATTTTTATTATCTGTTGTCTGTTATCTATTTTCAGTTTCCTTTCTTTTGATGCTATTGCCCTTACTGCAGAGGATATAGTTAAAAGGTCTCAGGAGGCCTTTTTCTATCAAGGAAAGGACTTTAAGGCAAGGGTGATGATGAAACTTATTAGTAAGGGTGGTCAGGAAAGGATAAGGGAACTTACAATGTTGAGGAAAAACTATGGAGATACAGGTGGTGAACAAAAGTATTTTATCTATTTCTTCCAGCCAGCCGATGTTAAGGACATGACCTTCATGGTCTATAAGTATCCTGCGAGGGATGATGACAGATGGCTCTTCATTCCCGCATTAAATATGGTGAGGAGGATCGCTGCACAGGATAAGCGTTCAAGCTTTGTTGGCTCTGATTTTACCTATGAGGATGTATCTGGAAGGGATATTGAGGATGACAGACATGAGATTATAAAAGAAGAAAAACTCAGTGATAAGGATTGTTATGTAATAAAAAGCACACCAAAGGCAGGCGATGTTGACTACAGCTATAAGATTTCATGGATTGATAAGGTCAATTACCTGCCTTTGAAGGAAGAATATTATGACAAGAAAGGAGAGCTTTATAAGATATTTACAGCCGATGAGATGAAAGATATAAAAGGGTTTCCTACTGTCACAAAAAGAACAATGAAGAACCTCCAGAATGGGCATATGACTGAGGTGGTATTTATTAAGGTTGATTACAATATTGGTATTGAGGATAGCCTCTTTTCAGAGCGGTATCTCAGACAACCGCAGAGGAAGTGGATTGAATAGCCCTAAAAGAAAAAGGTCTTTATTAAGAAGGCTACAACTCCCATAAGATTTAATATAACAATGAGATATAACCTGTCTATTCTCTTATTGACATCATCAAAGCGTTTATTGACATCATCAAAGCGTTTATTGACATCATCAAAGCGTTTATTGACATTTGCAAGCTCTGCCTTGATTTCCCTAATCTCACCATGTATGAGGTCAAGCTCACGAAATACAAAGGTGAAGGGATCTGCCCTGTATAAATACTCCTCTTTTCTTTCTTCTGTTTTCTTTTCCTCTGTCTGTGGCATAATCCATATTACTATGATATTAGCCCTCATGTCAAGCAATTCCTTTGCAATTGATGCCTCTCTTCATGGCTTTTTTCAGGGAAATTATTCCTTGAGTGAAAGAAGTAATCCTGATGGCGGGGATTTCAAATGGGCAGAAGAGAGGTTCCAATTAAAACTCGATGGAGTAGAAGAGCCATTCAGGCTGTTTATCAAGACTGATGCATACTTTAATCATATCGATAAAAAAGGTGATCTGGAAGTGAGGGAAGGCTACATAGATTACACAGCTAAAAACTGGGATTTGAGGATTGGCAGGCAGGTTATCACATGGGGGCTCGGAGATTTGCTCTTTATAAATGATGTATTTCCAAAGGACTATGAGGCATTCTTCTCGGGAAGGCCTCTGGAGTACCTCAAAAAAGGTATTGATGCCGTAAAACTTGGCACATATCCAGAGGCTGTATCTCTTGAACTCGTAGTCATTCCCTTTTTTGAGCCTAATAGATTTCCTGATTCAAAAAGGTTCTGGAGCTATAATCCTATGCTAGGGATACCACTGGAAGAGAAAGAACCTGTGACAAACTTTAAGAATACAGAAATTGCCATGAGACTATATCGTGATATTTCAGGTTTTGATGCATCTATATATCTTTATCGTGGCTTTTTCAGACAGCCCTCCATGAGGCCCGATAACTTCACGATGCCAGCACGGCTCACGCTCTTTTATCCGAGACTCTCTGTTTATGGAGCAAGCCTTCAGGGAAGGGCACTGAATGGTATTTTGAGCCTTGAGGCAGGATATTATGACTCAAGGCAGGACAGAAAGGGAACCGATCCTGTGATACCTAATTCTCAGACAAGGTTTCTGATAGGTTATCAAAAACAGGTCTGGGAAGATTTCACAATAGGCCTTCAATATTATGGGGAATACATGCATGACTATTCAGAATACATAAGGAGTCAACCTTCCCAAATTCCTGTAGCCAGAAGACTTTATCAGCTTACCTCAATTAGGCTTACACAATTTTTGATGCACCAGAACTTAAGGCTCAGCCTGTTTTCCTTCTACAGCCCCTCAGAGGGAGATTATATGCTGAATCCTGAGATCAAATATAATTTTTCTGACCACCTCTGGGCTGCCCTTGGCGAAAATATCTTTGGAGGTGGTAGGGAAGGAAGTCGCCTTGGAAGCCTTGACAGGAATGATAATCTTTATATACAGTTGAGATACGAGTTTTAGTATAAATTATTACTGGAGGATGAGGAATTGAAGGCTGAAAGCAATAATAAGTTTTCTGGTAGTTGCTGACCAACAAAGGATGGTGCAGGTGTGCATCACTATGCCTTTGTAGAGAAGGCTCAGATTAATACACTTAAAACAGAGGACTGTTTGTTCTGTGGGGCTCCTTTTCAATATCTTGAAAGATCTCAGGAGATGACCTGCCTTTATTGTGGTAAGAAAGAGCAGGGTAACATAAAATGTCCTGATGGTCATTATATATGCGAGGCCTGCCATAACAGTGATTCCATGAGGTTGATAGAAGAGATAGTGTTCACCACAACCTCAAATAATCCCTTTGAGATATCTGAACTGCTTATAAATCATCCGGCCCTTCCAGTGCTTGGCTGCCAGCATGCCTATATTGCTGGTGGTGCTTTAATGGCTGCAATAAAAAATCAGGGTTCAGGGGTGTCTCCAGAGGATATAAAAGAGGTCTTCGCACGTACAGGAAGACAGGCACAGGGAGGATACTGTGGACTTACAGGCATATGTGGTGTAGTTCCAGCTATTGTAGCATGTTTTTCGGTGCTTACAGGTTCAAGATGTGGCACTGACAGGCAACAGCAGATTACAATGGAGGCTGCCACCAGGGTTATGAGGGCAATAACAGCCCTTACAGGACCGAGTTGCTGTAAGGCCTATGTGAGGGCAGGCCTTGAGGTTGCTGTAAGATATCTTGGTGAGAGTCTCGGGATAGTCCTTCCTTTGGAGCGGGTTTCAAAATGCAGGCATTCTTTAAGGCATCCTCATGGCTGTAGAACAGAGAGGTGCCCTTATTTTGATGCTTGAAATTGTTTATGGTTATGATAAATAATTGATTTATGAATATACTTTTATTGTTAACCTTTACAATCATTATCTTTTTCCTTGCCTACAGGATATACGGTGGATTCATAAGCCGTGTGTTTAAAGCTAATGATGCCAATCCCACACCGGCAAGGGAGATTTATGATGGCATAGATTATGTTCCTTCAAAAACCCCGGTTGTATTTTCCCATCATTTTGCCTCTATAGCAGGAGGAGGCCCTATAATAGGACCAACTGTTGCCCTTATATATGGTTTTTATCCATCGTGGCTCTGGATTATCCTTGGAGGTATACTGATAGGTGCTGTTCATGACTACACATCCCTTTTTGTGAGTATGCGAGAAAAGGGAAGGTCAATAGCAGAGATAGCCCGTAAGACAATGGGTAACTGGGGCTTTGTATTGTTCATATTTTTTACATTATCTCTTTTAATTCTTGTATGCTCTGCCTTTCTGAGCCTCACCGCAACAGCACTCACATCAATGGTAAATCTAAAAACCCTTCAGCTTCCAGAGGGTCAGACTCTCCTCAGGACCGTGGCTGATCCAAAGACAGGCGAGACAAAGGCAATAATAGGCGGTGTTGCCTCAACCTCAGTTATTGTTATTACCGTTTTTGCACCATTACTGGGTTTTCTTATTACAAAGAGGTCTCTGAAGACCATTCCTGCTGTGATCATCGCATCAAGCATTGCATTTATTTCTGTAATTATAGGCTTAAAGTTTCCTGTTCGCCTTTCTCCAGAGACATGGATGATATTGCTTTCTTTATATTGTTTCTTTGCATCTGCAATCTCTGTATGGCTTATACTTCAGCCAAGGGATTTTATAAACTCCTTCATACTCTATGGTGGGCTTCTTGCACTCATTGCAGGGATAATTATGGGAGGGCTTAAGGGTATTAATATCTCAGCACCAGCCCTTAATGTTGCAGAGGGTCATTCAAAACTGGGTCCCCTCTGGCCAATACTTTTTATAACAGTTGCCTGCGGTGCCATATCTGGATTCCATAGCCTTGTGGCAGGAGGAACAACATCCAAACAGATCCAGAAGGAGTCAGACGCAAAGAGGATTGGCTATGGAGCGATGCTCCTTGAGTCATTACTTGCTGTCTCTGTCTTAATAGCTGTGGGAGCAGCCCTCACATTCAGTGAGTATTCCAATATTGTATTTCCAGATCCGAAGGCAGGAAAGTCCAATCCAGTACTTGCCTTTTCCCTTGGGACAGGTCTGCTTCTTGATAAAACCATTGGCATACCTGTTTATATGGGGACCATTTTCGGAATAGTAATGGTTGAGGGATTTCTTGCCACTACGCTTGATACCTCTGTAAGGCTTGGCAGATATCTACTTGAAGAATTATGGAAGGTGATATTTAAGAAAACTCCGGGACTACTTGGCTCCAAGTATTTCAATGCAGCTATTATTGTGATTGCCTCCTTGCTCCTTGCTTATAAACAGGGATTTCTGCTTGTCTGGCCTGTATTTGGTTCTGCAAATCAGCTCCTTGCAAGCCTTGCCCTCATAGCAGTCTCTTTGTGGCTAACAGGCAGAGCAAGGAAGAGCCTTTTTACACTTCTTCCAGCAGCCTTTATGCTTATTACAACAATAGTCTCTCTTTTATATCTAACTATCACGAAGTATCTACCCTCTCATAATCAGGTCCTCACAGGTATATCAGTATTTTTAATCATACTTGCCTCATGTGTGAGTGTACTTGCCTGGAAGAATCTTTTTTCCTATATGAATGGCTCAAGAGAGGTTGTGAAGGATCCGTTAATCAATAATTAATCCTCTAAGGACTTTGCCTCCTCCCAGAGTTTATCCATCTCTTCAAGTGTCATTTCAGAGAGGTTTTTACCCATCTCTTTTGCCTTTATCTCAATATGCCTGAATCTTGAGATAAATTTGCTTATAGTCTTTCTCAGGGCATCCTCAGGATTCACTCCAACAAACCGTGAGATATTTACAAGACTGAAGAAGATATCTCCAAGCTCATCCTCAATCTCTTCCTGGTTTTTTTTGTCAATTGCCTCTCTGAATTCCCTGAGTTCTTCATTTAGTTTTTCAAGTACATCACTTATGTCCTTCCAGTCAAACCCCACCTTTGCAGCCCTTGATTGCACCCTGTGGGCCTTTATGAGGGCAGGGAGTTCCTTCGGTATCCCTTCAAGTAGGGATTCCCTCTGCTTCCCCTCTTCCTTTTTCCTTTCTTCCCATTGTTCGAGAACCTCCTCTGCAGTCTTATACTCAGCATCTCCAAATACATGGGGATGCCTTGAGACCATCTTACTTGCTATGTGCTCCATTACATCATCTATGGTAAATTCACCCCTCTCTTTTGCGATCTGGCACTGAAATATTATCTGAAAGAGAAGGTCTCCGAGTTCTTCTTTAAGCTTCTCGGGCTCTCCTTCATCAATTGCCTCTATCACCTCGTAGGTCTCCTCAATGAGAAAGGGCTTGATGGACTCCCTGGTCTGCTCCCTGTCCCAGGGACATTTAATCCGCAGTTTTTCCATTATCTCAATGAGTTTTTTAAGAGGTTTCATAAGTGGCATTCAAGCTTATCCAATCTAAAGTTAAAAAGTCAAATCTGAGAAAATAAATTAGCAAATTAAAGAGGTGATTTATTCTTTTGAGATTAATTTCCCGCAACATCTTTTTGCATCCCTTTTCTTGAACTTTTTGATAAAAGATAACCTCAGAATCTGCTCTGATAAGACTTTGAGGCAGCCCGCCAGTTTTCTACTGGGAAAATACACCCTAAACTGCCGATAGGAATGGCGGGGGATGCCGAAAAGGCTTTATCGCGACACCTTAATGTAAGATTTTTAATAACATTACCGAACATTTCTTACTTCACCTTTTGGTGAAAAACTGTTTAATACATGATAAATAAAAA
>CALJEL010000036.1 GCA_938074335.1 uncultured bacterium
GAGCGGTGGCGAAGTAACAGTTGAGCTGCTTTAACAATACAGCCTCTATAGAGAGGATCGTCTATGCAGTAATCAGTCATTTAAATGATAAATGGAGGATTAAACCCTTAGATGAATTTACACAGAGATCTTGACACTACCAGTTAGGGCGTCAACTTGAATAAAAATTATTAACTGTGGTATTTTATATAAAATTGCCCGTTTTCGTGGACATAAAGGGTTGTTTATCTATTAAGGAGGAATAGTCTTATGGCAGTTAAAAAACCAAAAAGAAATAAGTCTGCAATGAAGAGGGTAAGGCAGGCAAAGAAGCGTGAAGCCCGCAATAAGGCTGTAAAGAGTACCATAAAGACCCTTATTAAAAAGGTGGAGGCTGCAATTGCCTCTAACAATAAAGAGGAGACAGCTAAAAATCTGCAGGCTGCAGTCAAATATATAATGAAGGCAGCTTCTAAAGGGATAATCCACAAAAATACTGCCTCAAGAAAGATTTCAAGCCTGACCAGGAAGGCAAATACTATCTTACTTTCAACTCAAGCAGCTTAAGTAAAAGAGGCTCCAGAAAATCCTTGTAGGCCTTTGCCCTGAAGTCCATTTCATGAAGAAGAGGAATGGCCTTTTTATAATCTGACGAGTTTGAGTAAATTTTGTTGAGAGCACCGATGGCAAGGGGGAAATCATCCTTAAGAGATTTAAGGATGGAAAGTGCCTTCACCCTGTCTTTCTTTTTTATAGCATTAATAAAGTCTGTTGTATCATAATTTAAATGGGCAAACACCAGCTCCTTTAATTCCTCCTGAGAGGGCTTCTTTATGCCAGCCGCCGCCAGTTTATTAAGCTCTGTAGCTATAAGGCCCGGCTCACCTTCTGTAAGCTCAAGGAGGTATTGAATAGCTTCTTCGCCAAGCTCAATACCAAGGTTTTTTGCCTTAAGGTCTATCCAGGCCAACACCTCATTTTCTTTAAGCTCAATAGATATAAATCTTACCTCATTGTGAGCCTGTCGAACCGATTTTAATGTATTAAAAATTTCCCTTTCCGGATTCTTATTGTAAAGGAAAAGGACTCTGCTATTGTCTATCTCGGCGGCAATGGTAGCCAGATCTTTCAGTTTCACTGACTGAGCCTCTTTAATAACTATCCATCCCTTATTACCGAAAAAAACAGGGGTTTTCAATGCTTCAATGACATGAGAAATAGGGAGTTTCTCTGACATATCAAAGACCTTTAAGCAGAGTTCTTCACCTCTGTCTTTTATATACGCTGAAAAGGCAGAGTAGGCCTCCTGAAGCATGAAGGGATCCTGACAATAAAGGAAATAACTCCCCTCAAGTCCCTTTTTAATTTCCTCGTAAAAATTAAATATGCTCATACCTTACCTTCCAGAAATCCCCATTGTATAAATTATCTCAAGGGAAATGTCCCTCATTACCTTATCAATCTCTCTATCCCTTGCCATGATAATATCCTCTATCCTCGAGCCACTTTTAAAATCTGTTATAAAAGGGGAACTGAAGGTCTTTGATAATTCTTTACCATCAGGCATGATGAGCCTGAAGTCAGTTTTTATGTTGATCTCGTAAAGGGCTATCTGGCTGGAACGTTCTGCCACAATTGACATATTAAAATCTGTAATTGAGCCATAGATGGCGACGCCCTCTTTGTTATTTATGGTGCATCCTCTCCTGAGAAGCTCTTCACTTAAAATATACCTTAATCGGTCTTCAAGACCCGGAACCATAGTCTTATTATTTATTGCAATGTTTGTTATAAGGCAGCCGGGCGATTCCACAGCTGATTGATAAAGATCTCCTGCTGGAGAGGTAAGTTTATAACCACAGCCAATCGTAATAGAACAAAGGAGAACCAAAGCACAGGTCATTAATATGCGACTCATATCCTGTCTCCATTGTTTGAACTGTTCCAACTGTTTAAACCCTATTCCCGATCACTATATTTACCAGTCTTTTCCTTGCTACAATGATATTTTTAATACTCTTTCCTGAAATTGCCTCTTTGATCTTTGGTTCAGAAAGGGACCTTTCTTTTATCTCATCATCGGAAAGACCATCAGGTATCATAATCTTTGCCTTTATCCTGCCATTTATCTGAATGACGAGCTCATATTCTAACTCACGGGCAAGATCTTCATTCCATTCCGGCCAGGGATATTCAAGAATAGAAGGCTTGTTTCCGATCTCAGACCATAGTTCTTCAGCTATATGAGGAGCAAAGGGGCTTATAAGAAGCAATAAATTTTCTATGGCAAATCTAAGGGCATATCTATCATAATCGGATCTCTTAGAGACGTAATCCTGAAGCTCATTTAAAAACTCCATCAGAGCAGCAATGGCTGTATTAAAATGAAACTCCTTTTCTATATCCTCTGTTACCCTTTTTATTGTCCTATGAGTAAGTCTCACAACTGGATGGTCAGGATTATCTACAGCTTTTCTGAAAACCCCGCTGCTTGCCAAAGTCAGACTTCTGATTTCGGAACTCAGAGCCTGCACAAAATTCCATAGCCTGTTAAGAAATCTATAAATCCCTTCCACCCCTGCTGCTGACCATTCAAGGTCTTTCTCTGGAGGTGCTGCAAAAAGGCTGAAGACCCTTATGGTATCTGCCCCATATTTTTTTATGAGCTCATCAGGATCCACTATATTCTTTTTGGATTTTGACATCTTTTCCACCCTTCCACGCTCTACAGGTCTTCCACAATGGATGCATCTGTCGTCCTTTACCTCTGAAGGAAAGAGCCAATCATGTTCTGGACATTTAAGGCTTTCCATACATACCATCCCCTGTGTCAGGAGATTTAAAAAGGGTTCACTGAAATTAACAATCCCGAGGTCTCTTAGCACCCTTGTGAAAAATCTTGAGTAGAGTAGATGAAGCACCGCATGCTCAATCCCACCTATATATTGGTCAACAGGCATCCAGTAAGAAAGGGGTTCAAGGCTACGGGATTGTTCAAGTGTTAAATCTGCCCCTTCTTCTTTAAGACAATAGGCAATGAAATACCATGAGGAATCAACAAAGGTATCCATTGTATCTGTCTCTCGCCTTGCCCTTTCGCCACACTGAGGACAGTTTGTGATTAAAAACTCATTAGATTCAAGAAGTGGTGAGCCTCCTTTACCTGTAAACCTTACATCCTCAGGAAGGATTACAGGCAGTTCCTCTTCAGGCACAGGAACTATCCCGCATCTTTCACAGTAAATAATGGGTATGGGTGTGCCCCAGTAACGCTGTCTTGAGATGCCCCAGTCCCTGAGTTTATAATTTATCTTTCTTCTGCCCATACCGTTTTCTTCCAGAAATCTTATAATTCGCTCTCTTGCCTCTATGGAATGAAGTCCTGAAAACTTATCTGAATTAATAAGATATCCTTCATCCTCGTAGGCCCTATCAGGGCTCTCAGTCATTGCATCCCTATCAGGCACTATGACAACCTCTATGGGAAGGTTATACTTCTTTGCAAAATCAAAATCCCTCTGGTCATGGGCTGGCACACTCATGATTGCTCCTGTGCCATATTCCATAAGAACAAAGTTCGCTATATATATGGGAACCTTTTTTCTGTTTACAGGATTTATTGCATAATACCCTGTAAAATGGCCGAGCTTTATAAGAGGGTCACCATAGAAACCTTTCAGCTCTTTGAGGACATCTTTACTCACAAGCCTATCAGCCAGTGGATGGTTTGGAGCCAGACATACAAAGGTGCAACCCCATAGTGTGTCAGGCCTTGTAGTAAATATAAGTATCTCCTCATCAGTACCATCAATTTTGAAAATAACCTCAGCCCCCTCACTTCTACCAATCCAATTTTTCTGCATGGTAATAACCTTTTCTGGCCAGCCTTTAAGGGTGTCAAGGTCTCTTAAAAGTTCCTCAGCATAAGCAGTAATCTTTAAGAACCACTGTTCAAGCTCTTTCTGTGTAACAGCGGAATCGCATCTCCAGCATCTTCCATCTATTACCTGTTCATTTGCCAGAACTGTTTCACAGGAGGGGCACCAGTTAACAAAAGAGGCCTTTCTATAGGCAAGGCCTCTTTCAAAGAGTTTTAAAAAAATCCATTGATTCCATTTATAATATTCAGGCTGGCATGTTGTTACTTCCCTCTGCCAGTCATAGCTCAGACCGAGCCTGTCAAGCTGCGCCTTCATATAGGCTATATTTTCATAAGTCCATTTTGCTGGATGAACTCCATGTTTGATGGCTGCATTTTCTGCGGGAAGGCCAAAGGCATCCCATCCCATTGGATGAAGCACATTATAACCTCTCATCCTAAAATATCTGGCTATCACATCACCTATTGCATAGTTCCTTACATGACCCATGTGAATCTTCCCTGAGGGATAGGGAAACATTTCAAGACAGTAAAACTTCTTTTTTCCTGTGAGCTTGCTACTTTTAAAGATATTTTTCCCTTTCCAGAATCGCTGCCACTTGAGTTCTATTTCCTGTGGCTCATATCTGTTCTGCACGTGATGACCTCCTCCTTAATAGAGCAGCAGAGCAACAGAACTGTTAAACTACTGCTCTGTTTTTTGCCTTAAGTATTTTACCATAAGCATAAGAGAAGCACTGCAAAAATCTTAATACCTCCTTAGGGACATGAACAGTATGGGGCTCGCTCCCCAAAACCTATGGATTCTGGGGACCTCGATAGATCTTCACCATTCCTTCACAATCTGGGGCAACCCTATTTGCCGATGCCCTACTGGCAGGCCGCCTCAAAGTCTTCTTAGAGCAACAGAGCAGCAGCGCAGCAGGCAATAACAGAGCAAAAGAGCAGCAGCGCAGCAGAGCAACAGTTAAATAATAATTAAGAAAAAAATTCCTTAATAAAAACTACTGCTCTACTGCTCTGCTGGTCTGCTGGTCTACTGCTCTATGAAGGTGTCGCAGGCGGGGTCCCCAGAAAATCGTTAGATTTTCTGGGGTGTTAGTATTGCCTTTAGAGCACGGGGTTAAGACAAGCTTCACCCCGTGAACACTGAAATATCAGCAGCCTGCCAGTTTTATTAAAGGATTATTATAAATTTCTAATGGCAGATTACGGGGCAATAAAAACATAGCAAACAACTCCTGTTTTTGATATAATTAAATAAATATGTTCAATATTTACTAAACTTGTCTTTAGAAAGGTGTAATAAATCTATCTTATTAAACAGAAGGGGCGTGCTATATTAATAGGCTATCAGGATTCTCACCTCTTAGATGAGCTTGACGCTCTATTAAGAGATTGTACATTCTTTGTATAGTCGCATCTGCAACAGGAGGGGAAATGGAGGAAAGAAGACGCTATCCAAGAATTACAGTAGAAGGGATAACTGGCAGGATGCTTTGCGCTGAAAAGGCAAAGGTAATCAATATAAGCCTCGGCGGCATGGCCATAGAGATCTCAAAAAGACTAGAAATAAACAGGGAATATTCTCTTAAACTTGAAAGTAAAGAGGACAGATTTGATTTCAGGGGAAGGGTTGTATGGGCCTCTCTTGTAGGTAGCCTGAAAGGACATGGTGGAGATATAATACCAGTCTATCATGCTGGCCTTAAATTTATAGACCTCTTTGATGATAAAGCTAAAAGGCTTATTGAATTTATAGAAAGACACAGGTCCGGTGAAAGTAGATTTGAGGACAGGATTGAAGGCCTGAGATTCAAGGTGAAGTCCCTTGAGGGAGTGCTTCTTGACTATCCGAGGAATTATAAGGTGAAGATTATAAGCCTTGGAGGAATGCTCATAGAGCTTCCCGAGGCACTTGAGATCAACAGGGTATTCCCCATGGAGATTGTTATCCCTGGTGGTCCAAAAATTGAATTAACTGGAAGAGTTGCCTCCTGTTTTCAGAATGAAAAGATTAAAGAGTTTTATGATATAGGAATAGAATTTATTGATATGAGATCAGAAGATAGAGAAAGGCTTGCTGAATTTCTAAAATCACTTGAGATTTGATTTCATCTTTTTAATCCTGTAAATATGAAAGGCACAATCAGGTCCCAAGAGTTTTTTAATTGATTCATGAGAGGTATCTACCCTTCCTTCAAGGATAAGCTGCCGGTAGAATGACTTTATCCTCATTATCTCGGCCTTCTGGGTGCTGAACCTTTTCATAAATTATCTTAACTTACTACTGCCAGGAATCTTTATTTTGCCATTAGAAAATTGGCAGTCTGCCACACCATAGTTCGATAGTGCTACAGTGCGACAGCACACCTGACGGTGAAGTGAGTTAGGGATTAGTGAATTAGTGAATTAGAAAATTAAGAAAACTAACTCACTAACTCACTTGCATACTAACTCACTACTTTAGCTCTGTCGCACTGTCGCTCTATTGAGGAGTATAAACCTTTATATATTCCTTGCCTTAATTTATAATATATTTAGATTCTTTGTAAAGGAAGCATATTTAACCCTGAGATATTAAGAGGAGTAACAGGAGCGAGAGTGGCGGAACTGGCAGACGCGCTGGACTTAGGATCCAGTGGGCAACCGTGGGGGTTCAACTCCCCCCTCTCGCACCATATACAGTCTGAGGTGCAAAATTGGTCCTGCAGCATACCGAAATATTAACAGGTTGACCAGTCTGTGAGAAGTTTTTGGGGCTTGTCAATCCCTATGCTGTAAAAGAGCCATAAAACACGAGGTAAAAAAGCGCATGAGACTTACAGAAAAAGTAAAGGCAGCAGGCTGAGCAGCAAAAATAGGTCCGTCGGACCTGGAAGGTTTACTCAGAGACCTGAACTTTGCTCTATCTCCATCTGTGATTGTAGGGCCAGGAGATGATGCCGGCATTTTTATCCTTAAGGAAGATTTCCTCAAGACAGGCAACTGGGCACTTGTTGAGACCGTGGATATTATAACGCCTCTTGTTGATGATCCCTATTTATTTGGTGCAATAAGTGCTACAAATTCCCTGAGTGATATATATGCAATGGGTGGAAGACCCTTAACTGCCCTTGCAATTCTTGGTTATGACCCCTGCGATTTTGACACAAACACTATAAAAGAAATACTCAGGGGCTGCCTCTCTCAGCTTGAACTTGCAGGTGTGAGTCTTCTTGGCGGGCATACAGTAGAAGACCCTGAGATAAAATTCGGCCTTTCAGTAACAGGTATAGTCTCAAGAGATGAAATTCTGAGAAAAGATGGTGGCATGCCAGGTGATATACTCTGCCTGACAAAACCCCTTGGTACAGGTCTGGCCACAACTGCATTGAAGGCTCAGAAACTGCCAGAGGCCGCTTTTAAAGAAGTACTTTCATGGATGCTCCTGCTAAATGATAAGGCGAGGGATGCAGCAATCCTTTCAAGGGCAAAGGCATGCACCGATATCACAGGCTTCGGGCTTCTTGGACATTGTATGAACATGATCTCTGATAAACCTGTAGACTATTTTCTTAGTTTTGAAAAGATTCCAAAACTCTCTTTTCTAAAAGACCTGGTAAAATCAGGCCTTGTGCCAAAAGGCGCCTATGATAATCTAAACTTCTGTAGAGAAAGGATTATCACTGAACTTGATGAAGATAGCCTCCTCATTCTTACTGATCCCCAGACATCTGGAGGTTTGCTTTTTTCAATAGACCCAGAAAACCTGCCTGTACTTGAAAAGACAGGCATCTTCTTTTCTGTAATAGGAGAGATAAAGAAGGGTTCAGGCAGGATATACATTAAATAGCGCAGAAGTGTAGCAGTTTGAATAGTTTGAAGGTTTAAACAATTCTATATGGCAGGACCAAGAGGTTCAAAAAAGAGAGCGGTTATTATTATCCTTCATAGCCACCTTCCCCTTATAAGGCATCCAGAGATTAAAGACCCTGTTGAAGAGACCTGGTTCTTTGAGGCGGTGATTGAATCCTATATACCTCTTATTATGGTCTTTGAAAGGCTCATTGACAAAGGGATATCCTTCAAGTTGGTCCTTTCCTTAAGCCCTACACTTCTTGAGATGCTTGATGATGAATATCTAAGACAAAGACTCAATGAATATGTTGAAAGACTTTCAGCACTCCTTGATTTAGAACTGAAAAGGACGAAGGGTACGCCTTATGAAAAAATCGTAAGATTTTACACAGCAAGGCTCGGGGATATAAAGGATTTTCTGAGATTCAGGACAGTTACAGGCGTTATAGGTGATTTAGCACAAAGGGGTTATCTTGAACTCATCACCACTGCAGCAACCCATGCCTATCTTCCATTATTTGCTCATTATCCTGAGGTACTCTGGCTTCAGATAAAAACAGGGATTGATATATTTAAAGACAGGATTCACGCTGATAAATTGTGGCGTGGAGGGTTCTGGCTTCCTGAATGTGGATATTCTGATGGATTATTCGCTTATTTAAAAAAAGCACATATAAAGTGGACGGTCCTTGAAGGTCATGCTATAGCCCTGGGAGAGCCTTCCCCTCCTGAAGGGATATTCAGACCTGTGATTACTCCTGAGGGAATAATTGTCCTTGCAAGGGATGCAGATACATGTAAATTTGTGTGGTCAAGGGATGCAGGCTATCCAGGGAATCCCTGGTACAGGGATTTTTACAGAGATGTTTGTTATGACTTAAAGGATAGTGAATGGAAGACCTTCAGGCCTGATGGCATAAGACATCATACAGGATTGAAATACTTCAGGATAACAGGTAAAAAAGAGAAAAAACCTTATATAAGAGAAAAAGCCATGATGGTGCTAAAGGAGGATGCACAGGATTTTGTAAAGAGGTTATCACAGCGGACCATTGAGGCAGAAGACGTTACAGAGGAGCCTGTTATAGTCCTTGCCTTTGACACAGAGTTATTTGGTCACTGGTGGTTTGAAGGCCCTGAGTGGCTTGAGAGGGTAATAGAGCTTATGGGAAGGCATCCAAAGATAAGGCTGGCCTTTATTGATGATGTAATTAATGGAAAAGCTCTCAGGACCATTAAACCTCTTCCTTCAAGCTGGGGAGAAGGTGGTTTCAGTGATACCTGGGTATGTCCTGAAAGCTCAGGCTATCTGAGGGCTATTTATCGGGCAATTGAGATAGTCAGAACTAACAGGGAAATTCTAAATGACAGGGAGGTCTTAAGGGAATTACTCCTGAGCCAGTCAAGTGATTTTTTATTCATGCTTAAAAGAGATGATATGGCAAGGACCTATGGAAGCTCAAGACTTAAAACACATCTTGAAAGGTTTTATCATTTAACCTACAATAGTGCGATAGTGCGACAGTAGCACAGACATTCTTGTCTGTGGTTTACAAAGTAGTGCTAAAGGGCGACAGTGCGATAGATAGACCAGCAGACCAGCAGAGCAGTAGAGCAGACATTTCTTCAAACTGTTCAAACTGTTTAAACAGTTCAAACTGTTTAAGCTGCTGCTCTACTGCGCTACTGCTCTATTATTGCCTGTCGCACTATCGCACTAAAATATCTATCTTGACCTGTTAAATAGTTTTTCGTATTCATATTTCTTTAGAAATTCCAGAAATTCAATTGCTGCAGCATTGAAGACAGGATTTTTATGGATAAGAGAAAAATCCCTTGTAAGTCTTTCTTCCTTTAATGGAAGCATTTTGAGGGTTCCCCTGCTTACCTCTCTCCTTACAGCCCATTTTGAAACAATGGATATACCCGTGCCATCCTCAACTGCCTCTTTTATTGCCTCTGTCCCTCCCAGTATGGCAGTAATATTAAGGTCAGAGATGGCAATACCAAATGTCGCAAGATACTTCTCTATAACCTGTCTGGTTCCTGAACCTTCTTCTCTCAGGATAAAGGGTTCATTTAAGAGTTCCTTTACTGAAATATTCTTTCTGTTTGAAAGAGGGTGATCAGCAGGTACGATCACCACAAGTTCATCCTTCAGGACCTTTTCAATTTTTAACTTATACTTTGATACATCTCCTTCCACAAGGCCAAAATTGATTATTCCATTATTAAGATGATCCACTATCCTCTTTGTGTTTCCTATTAGAAGATGCACCCTCACCTTTTTATTAATCTTTTTAAAATCAGATATAACAGATGGAAGCAGATAATTTGCAATGGTGGTGCTTGCACCAATCCTTATACTGCCCTTTATAAGACCTGTAAGGTTTGCTATCTCCTTTTCAGCCTGGGCATAAAGACTGAGTATCTGCTTTGCATAGGCATAGAGGATCTCTCCTGCTGGTGTAAGACTGACGGTTGAACTTGATCTATCAAATAACTTTGTATCATAAATCTCCTCAAGTGCCTGTATCTGAAGGCTCACCGCAGGCTGCGTAAGATGAATAATCTCTGATGCCTTTGAAAAGCTTTTAGTCTCAGCTACTATGCAGAATACCTTTAATCTGTGGTCATCCATAGCTATCCTTTCTTATAGATTTATTATTATAACTTATAATTTCTTTTCTTTCAATGCCTGCCTTGCAAGCCTGTCAGCCCTTCTATTTTCTTCCCGCGGGATATGGGTTATACTGTAAGATTTGAAATGTCCGAGGAGATCCTTTGTTTTCTTCCACAATCTCAACAGCTCTTTATCCCTTACTTTATAGAGTCCCTTTATCTGTCTGACAAGAAGCTCTGAATCAGCATAGATCTCAACAGCCTCTGCCCTCAGCTCAAGGGCCTTCTTCAGACCTGCTATCAATGCCCTGTATTCTGCAATGTTATTCGTGGCTATGCCGATGGGCTTGGAAATTTCTATCTCTTCCTTTCCATCTGTTATAACCACACCAATACCAGCCGGACCGGGATTTCCACTGGAGGCTCCGTCACTGAAAAGCTTCAAGACATTCATGATGATTTCTGTGGCGAAGTAATATCAGGGGGTCTCCAGTATAATATCCTTTTACACTGTGGGCACTGAATCAGCCTGTCATTCTTCCTTATCTCCACATAAAGCTGAGGAGGTATATTAAGATAGCATCCCTGACAGACGGCATCTATTGCCACTGTAACAGCTATCCCCCTGTTTTTTTCAAGAAGTGACATATAAAGTTCATAATCAGCAGCATCTATATCTTTGACCAGAAGATTTCTCCTCTGCCTGAGTCCTTCAAGCCTCCCTTCCATTTCTTCTTTCACTGTAATCAGTTCTTTCTTTTTGTTTTCCAGCTCTGCCTCTTTTTTCTTAAACTCTTCTTCCTGACCCTTCAGCTCAGCCTTGACCTTCTCTGCCATCTCCATAAGGGCAAGTATCTCATCCTCTATCTTTATCTTTTCCCTCTGAGCGGTCTCTATTTCATTTAGAAGTGCCTGATATTCTTTATTAGTCTTAATCTCAGGAGCCCTTGCCTTGAGTTTATTTATCTTTTCTTCAATATCCTGAAGTTCAAGCTCCTTCTGTTTTTTTCTTTTTTCAGTCTCTGTACTCTTAAGACGAATCCTTTCAGCATCGAGCTTTAGCTTTTCTGAAAGCCTTGAGATTTCTGAAATGCGGGCAGGTATTTCAGTTTCTATCTTCTTTGTGATTTGAAGAATAGTCTGATCAAGTTCCTGAAGCTCAATAAGTTTCTGAAGCCTTGGTAGCACAGGTTCTCCTTTAGCGGAAGTTAAGGGATTAGATATCCCTTTCTGAACCAGGATATCTGACTTCTGTATTGGTGGGCCCACCAGGACTCGAACCTGGGACCAACCGGTTATGAGCCGGTAGCTCTACCAGCTGAGCTATGGGCCCGAGCATCTTCACAACGCTTGACCCGCAGCAACCTGCGGAAACAATATATTTTAAACTATCTGGCTTGAGAGAAACAATAGAGGTGGGGTATAATACCAGAAAGGCGCGTAGCTCAGTGGGAGAGCGCTTCCTTCACACGGAAGAGGTCAAGGGTTCAATCCCCTTCGCGCCTACCATTCTTATGCTTCATGGGATAAAAGAAAAATGAAATTCCGCCTTGTTAGCAATTTCAAACCCACAGGTGACCAGCCACAGGCCATAGAGAAACTTGTCAGATGGATAAAAGATGGGCACAGGCATCAGGTCCTTCTCGGTGTTACAGGTTCTGGCAAGACCTTCACAATAGCCAATGTAATTGAAAGGCTTCAAAGGCCAACCCTTGTGATTGCCCACAATAAGGCACTTGCCTCCCAGCTTTATGGTGAATTCAAGGAGCTCTTTCCAGAAAATGCAGTGGAGTTCTTTGTAAGTTATTACGATTATTATCAGCCCGAGGCTTATATACCAGAGACAGATACCTATATAGAAAAAGATGCCCTGATCAATGATGACATTGACAGACTAAGACACTCTGCTACAAGGGCTGTGCTTGAAAGAAGGGATGTGATAGTAGTTGCCTCTGTATCCTGCATATATGGCATAGGTTCTCCAGAGGATTACTGGGAAATGCATCTGATAATTGAAGAAGGTATGCATACAAAAAGAAACGATATACTGAGAAGGCTTGTGGAGATGCTTTATCTCAGGGAGGAGGAGTTCAGAAGGGGCTGTTTCAGGGTTAGGGGTGATGTGGTGGAGGTATATCCATCCTTCAGCCTTGACAAGGCAATAAGGATAGAGTTTTTTGGTGATTATATTGAATCTATTTATGAAATAGACCCCTTATCAGGGGTGAAGCTCAAAAGACTTCAGAGGCTTGCCCTGTATCCAAACTCCCACTGGATAACTCCAAGACCAAGACTTGAGAGGGCCCTTGAATCAATAGAGCTTGAGCTTAAGGAGCGCATTGGGTATTTCAAAAGTCTCGGCAAGGAGCTTGAGGCCCAGAGGATAGAGCAGAGGACAAGGTTTGATATGGAGATGCTAATGGAATTTGGTTATTGCCATGGAATTGAAAATTATTCAAGGCACCTGAGTGGCAGGGCACCAGGTGAACCGCCCTATACACTTATTGATTATTTCCCTGAAGACTTTCTTATTGTGATTGATGAATCCCATGCAACCATTCCACAGCTTGGTGGTATGTATGAAGGTGATCGTTCAAGAAAGCAGACCCTTGTTGATTATGGCTTCAGGCTTCCAAGCGCCCTTGATAACAGACCTCTTAAATTTGAGGAATTCGAGCATCGCATAAATCAGGCCATATATGTCTCAGCAACCCCTGGTGACTATGAGCTTGATAAATCGGAAGGCAGGGTAGCTGAGCAGATCATAAGACCAACAGGTCTTATGGATCCTGAGATGATCATCAGACCGGCAAAAAATCAGGTGGAAGACCTTCTTGGTGAGATAAGAAAGAGGGTTCAGAGGGGTGAAAGGGTCCTTGTTACCACACTCACCAAGAAGATGGCTGAAGACCTCACGGAATATTATTCTGAACTTGGTATCAGGGCAAGGTACATGCATTCTGATATAGACACCCTTGACAGGATTGTCCTTCTCAGGGACCTGAGGCTCGGAAAATTTGATGTCCTGATTGGTGTAAATCTCCTCAGAGAAGGTCTTGACCTTCCAGAGGTTTCCCTTGTGGCAATTCTTGATGCTGACAGAGAAGGATTCTTAAGGTCAGAACGGTCCCTCATACAGACAGCGGGACGGGCAGCAAGAAATGTTAATGGAGAGGTAATCCTTTATGCTGATACCATAACAAATTCAATAAGAAGGGCCTATGAGGAGACACAAAGGAGAAGGAAGATCCAGCAGGAATACAATGAAAGACACGGAATAACACCAGAGACTGTCCGTAGCAGGATAAAGGATATAATGAGCTCCATTTATGAGGCTGATTATTATGAAGAGCCTTTAAAGGTAGCAGAGGAACCTGAGTCTATAAATGAAGAGGAGATAAAGAGGCTTGAAGAGGAGATGAAAAGGGCTGCAAAGGAACTTGACTTTGAAAGGGCAGCAGTACTCAGGGACAGGATCATGGAATTGAAAAAGAGATTACTTACAGTAGTGTGACAGAGCACCTGACGGTGAAGTGAATTAGTGAATTAGTGAATTAGTATTTTCTAACTCACTAACTCACTTGCATACTAACTCACTACTTTAGCTCTGTCGCTCTGAATTGAAATTATCTGGATGATCCCACGGATATCTCCTGTATCCTGCTACCCTCGGAGATTACCACTGCATCATGTCTTATCTTTATTACCCTTCCATTACCAAAGGTATCTCCTTCTTTCAGGACGAGGCCATTTATAATGGCAAGCCTGAGGTCTTCACTTATGACAACGAGTGTTATCTTGGCAGTTATGCCA
>CALJEL010000037.1 GCA_938074335.1 uncultured bacterium
CTTCTCTTCTCTCTCCTCAAGCTCTTTCTGCTTTCTTACTGCAGGTGCAAGGGCTGTGCGCCTATCCCAGATAACAAAGCCTATAACTCCAACTGTCTGTGCAAAGATAGCACCTATGAGGACATAGATCAGGTTCTGTAGTGCATCAATCCTCTGGTTTACTGCCTTTAAACCATCTTCAAGCCTCTGATTTACTGCCTTAAGGCCCTCTTCAAGCCTTTGATTTACTGCCTTAAGACCATCTTCAAGCCTCTGATTCAGTGCCTTTTGCCCCTCTTCAAGCCTTATAAGCCTATCTCTGTCTTCCTGGGTAAACGGCACTTCCCTTGCAAAGGAAAGACTCATACTAACTAAGAGAATAACACCTGAAAGTAGTATTAGCCTTCTCATGTTTTCTCCTTTCTCTGTTTTTATAGTATAACACATGTTTTTATAGTTTTATCACACACAACACACATAACACAGGTGTGTGGGGACTTTCCCCCTTGCCCCCCTATTTGACGTCCCCCACCAGACCCAGAGGGGTATCTCCTCTGCCAGACCCAGAGGAGATCCTCTCCTTCTGGGTTAGCCTTTTAAACCTTTTATCACCCCCTGTGTAGTGTGAAAACCCCCCTTAAAAAACCCCTATTTTGCTAACACACCTAAAAGGGGTGGCTACCTTACCCCTTGTTTGTGGACTTTGCCTTTCAACCCCCACCAGATTGATGGGTTGAGCCCAAAAATGGGGTTGTTTTTAGCCAGTCTTGGAAGTCTATACCCCTGTGTTGTGTCTCCTTTGAGTCCTGTGTTCATTCCAAAAACCCATGTGTGTGTTTTCACAAAATGCATTAACTATATAGGACATCTAAAACCAGAAAGGGGGTGAAATAGTATGTTTGAACCGAAAGGCATGTTTAGGGACTTTACCAGCGACAAGCCAAGAACCCGCTTCTGCAATCACCCATACCGCTATGAGTCTGGCGAATACTAGTCTATACCAAGGGCGGCATATATAAGTATATTCTCTGCAAGTTCTGCTCAGAGGATCTCGACCGTGCAATCAGGCTAATTGAAGCCAAGACTCAAAAAAGAATGGGAGCAAGCCATGCAGGAAGAGGAAAAGAGACTTGGTCTCAGAGACTAACCAAAACCCGGGGTTTTTGCCCCGGTAAACCTTAAAAGGAGAGAATATAGAACTTTTACTTGATCTTTGTTTGGTGTTTGTGATTTACGCTGTAAAAAACATTTTCACATAGTCTAAGAGGGTGGATTCCATACTTCAGAAAGGAGTATACCATGAAGACAGCCAAAATCTGTAGAAACTGTGGCAAAGAGGCATCCAGTGAATACGGTCTCAGGCTCTTTTGCTCATAGGAGTGCAAAAGACATTACAGACAGCGCTACATGGCAAACCTGATGGCCTCAAAACGCTCTAAAAACCCCAAACACCTTGTTAGCAGTAGGGGTGGCTAATACCTACCGACCCCCCACTGTTAGCAATATAAACCAGCTCCAGAAGCCAGTTTGCGAAGACCAAAATGGCAGTTTGAGACCTCTAAAGGTTGATTATGAGACCTTTGGCGGTTTTGAGTGGTATAAGCTTATCAGGGAGCACTACTGCAACTTTGAATACAAGCTCACCTATGGCAAGTGTCCTAACCTTGGGTAACCCCTGGGCTGGATCACTGCCAAATGCAGCGAATGCGAACTTGGCAAGGCCCTCAGGGATAAGCAGCTTGTGAGGTGTAAGGGTGTATAATATATCACTGCTCTTTGACAACGGCTGGTTGGGTCCCGGTGCACTGGATGTGCAAAATGGGACTGTTTAGACGTAAAGACTCCAAAGTCTGGCGGATGAGTTTTACTGTAAATGGAAGGCAGTTTAAGAGATCCACAAACACCATATACAGAAAGCTTGCTGAGAAGATCTATGCAAAGACCCTTACCCTTATCGTGGAGGGCAAGTTCTTTGATATTGATGAGGCAAGCAGACACACATTTGATGAGCTTATGGAGCGTTACACAGAGTATTGCCACATCCACAAGGCAAAAAGCACATGTAAGAACATCCCTGCATACCGTAGAAGACTTCTTGAGACCTTTGGTGGCAAGCTCTTAAGCCAGCTTACACCTGAGCTCATAGCTGCCTACAGGGACAAAAGGCTCAAGGAAGGTGCTGCACCACAGACTGTAAAGCTTGAGATCAGTTTTCTTAGCCACGCAATCAACATCGCAATACAGGAATGGGGATGGATGAAGCATAACCCCTGTGCAATGGTTAAAAAGCCCAAGACGGACAATAAGATCCTATGATACCTAACACCAGAAGAGGAGCTCAAACTCCTTGAGGCCTGTAAAGGGCTTCTTAAAGGTCAACTAAGGGATATTGTGATTGTGGCCATTGACACAGGTATAAGGCTTGGTGAGCTGGTCAACCTTAAATGGAGCGATATAGACTTCAGGGAGAGGACTATCACTATCAAGCAGAGCAAAACCCATGAACACAAGACTATCCCTATGACTGAGAGGGTCTTTAGTGTGCTTGTAGAGAGACACAGGACACCGAGTATCACAGGGTATGTCTTTACAGTCAAAGGTGCCAAGGTTGTGGATGCCAGCCTCCAGGGTGCCTTCAAGGATGCAGTGCGAAAAGCTGGAATCACTAACTTTAGGTTCCATGACCTAAGACACACCTTTGCATCCAGGCTGATGCAGTCAGGGGTGGATATCTACACAGTAGCCAAGCTTTTGGGTCACAAGAACATCACTACCACGCAGAGGTATGCCCATTTAAGTACAAAACATATCAGACTTGCAGTGGATGTCTTGAACAAAATATCTGGCAGTAAATCAACAGGTTAGCCCAAAAATTATCCCGATTTTAGGACAGTGACAACCTTAAAGGCTTGTAACTCCTTGAGTTATAAGGGTAAATTTAAATTAAACTATCAATACTTACTACTGAAAGGGAAGTAAAGCCAGGCTCAAGAGTAAAATAAATATACTTTTTTAAATGCCACCTGCTCTTATAGAAAAGACCATATCCTGGGGTTCTATATTTTTATTATGTGCTGAAAATCTCAGCCTTATCCTGACAGCAGATGGTATATAATCCTTTTCGCTACTCCATTCTTCAACCCATGTGTTTTCCTCAGGATCAAGGTATTCAATATTAATGGATTTAACAGAATTTTCCAGTATAATAGCATCTTCATGAGACCCATCAAGATTTTCTTCAAGAAAATATATACTGTCCTTTTCTTTAAGACCCTCAGTATCAACAAATAGATAAACCCATTTGAGTCCTGATAGGTCCTGAAGTCTTTCGGTTTCCGGTAATACCGAGGTAGTTACAAATCCGATACCATCTGACCTACCGATAAAAAAGAGTCTTTCTTTACCCTCTTTGTCCATAATCTTATAGGCATAGATACCTCTTATCAACCATCCAATCCTTTCATTAAGTACCCTTATTCGCTGCGATATCTCATCCTGCTCAAGAATTTTTTCATATGATCGAGAGCTCAATCTGAAGCCAGAGAATATTAATAATATTAAAAGTAATGATATGGTGAAGGCTATGACGACCTCAACAAGGGTAAAGCCCCTATTCCTCATTTTTTTCTACCTCTGTCTGAAGTTTAAAGCTCATGAGTTCATACCTGTTGTTGTCCCATAATACAGTTATCCTTATCTCATAGGTCTTTAACTGTTCTGAGATCTCCTCAAGGGGCTTTATGTCCCTTATTACGGTATATCTGCCAGAGGATTCTTTTTCAGAACCAGGTTCAATATTGTTAGAGTAGAGCTTTTCCATCTCAGACTGAGCAAGAATAATAGCCTGCGTGTATTCACTGGTCTTTCTGGAGCTTCTCAGGTTTGCAGAAAATAATTCCATCAGTGTAGCAATAACAAGTCCCAGAAGAGCAACTGCCACAAGGACCTCTATAAGGGTAAAACCTTTATGATCTTTCAACTGTGATCTTTGATGTAAACTTATCAATAGCAATTGTAAATAACCTTCCTCTACTGTCAATAACCTTTATGATGCCTCCTGTATTGTCTCCAAGGGGTTGGAAGATAATTCCCTCAGTTGTACTTTCTAATTTGAAGTTATTTTTAATAAATGTTTTTTGAATACCCTTCAGGTTTTCAGGTTCAATCCAGTAGGAACCTGTTGAACTGTCAATCTTTAATATTACTGGTTTTCGCTCTGATATGGCTATGATCCTCGCCCTGTTCAGGGTCCTCACAATTCCAAGTGCTGTCTCCTTTAAAAGAAATCCCTCGTAGAGATTGCCTATGTTTATAATTACTATAGAAAGAAAAATGACTATCAGGGATGAGGCTATCAGAAGTTCAATTAAGGTAAATCCCCTATTCCCAGCTTGTAATGTCTTTATTTTCACCCTCACCACCTGGTGCACCATCAGCACCATAGGATACAAGATCATAATCTCCATGATTACCAGGGCTCTGGTAAATATAAGGTCTTCCCCAGGGATCAAGTGGTACTCCTTTTTTAAGATAGGGGCCATCCCATCCAGGGATACCAGGGTTGTTTATAAGGGCATTCAGGCCTTCTGATGTTGTAGGGTATCTACCTGTATCAAGCCTGAACTGATCAAGGGCCTGGCCAAGCAGTTCAATCTGAACCCTTGCTGCCTGGTATCTACCTTTTTTTTCCTTGGCTATATACCTTGGCACTACAAGGGCAGCAAGAAGTCCGAGTATAACCATTACAACAAGGAGCTCCACGAGTGTAAATCCACTATTATTTTTTTTCATATTCACCTCCTGAAACAGATGTCAGACATCTGACTTTATTATATTGGCATCTCATTTATGCTGAATATTGCAAGAAGCATAGATATTACTATTACTGCCACTATTGTTCCCATCACTATTATCATGATAGGTTCAAATAGACCTATGAGCCTTTTTATATGGATTGTAACCTCCTTTTCATATCTTTCGGCTATGGATAGAAAAGTCTCCTCCAGTCTTCCCGCTTCCTCGCCAACTGATACCATCTGACTCAATAGTGGCGGGAAAGCACCTGATTCCTTTAATGGCAAGGCAACTCCCCTTCCTTTTCTTACTCCCTCCTCAAGAGGTTTAAGCCTTTCAGATATTATCCTGTTACCTGCTACCTCTCTTGCAAGCCTGATGGAATCAAGTAGCGGCACACCTCCCTCAAGAAGGCTTCCGAGTGTCCTTGAGAATCTCGCAATAATCAGTCTCATGAAGATATCCCTGAGTACAGGTATCTTTAATTTTAAGTTATCAATAAACTCCTCTCCCCTCGGGAGCTGAATATAATATCTTAAAATCCCATAGGTCATGATAACCACACCTCCGAGAACCCACCAGTAGGATGAAAGAAAGGAGCTTACCGAAAATACAATTTGAGTACTGAGGGGTATAACCGAACCAAGCTCCTCAAACATCTTCTGGAATCTCGGTATAACATAAAAAACAATTACACTCAGGGCAACAATACCCACACCTGTTAAAAGCCCTGGATATATGAGGGCTCCTTTAATCTCATCTTTTGTGGATATGTTTATCTCAAGGAATTGCTCAAGTCTTTTTAAAGAGGCCTCAAGACCTCCGCTTATCTCACCAGCCCTCACCATATTTATATATACTGATGAAAATCCCCTGTGTTTTGAGAGGGCCTGAGAAAGGGAGAGCCCTTTTTCTATATCTAAATATATACTGGATATAACCTCTCTCATTGCAGGTTTTGCAGAATGTTCTGAAAGTAACCTGAGTGCCCTGTCAAGGCCAAGGCCTGATTCAAGCAGGCTATGTAATTCCTGTGTGAAAGAGAGGATATCCTTTTCTGTTATTCTATGAAAAAGGAGTTTCTTTTTTGAAACCTCTTTTATCTCAACTGGAATAAGACCTCTTTCCCTGAGGACTTCTTTTATAGCATTAAGGTCAGGAGCCTCAAGGACCTCCTTAAATCTTGCACCTGAACTATTAACTGCCTTTATGTTGAATAAAGGCATATCACCCTCCAAAGACTCTCTTATATATGTAATCTATATTTCTGAGATAATAACCGAGATCAAAGGCCCTTTCTATTTCCTCTATGGTGAGATATCTGAGTATATCCTTATCAGAAAGTAATAGTTCCTTAAAATCCCTTCTCTGTCTCCAGCTTTCCATGGCATTTCTCTGAACATATTTATAAGCCTCCTCTCTTGTAAGTCCCTTTTCTGTAAGCATTAGCAGAATCCTCTGGGAATTGTAAAGGTTATAGCTACGGGAGATATTTTCAAGCATCTTTTCTGGATATATCTGAAGGTCCTTTATTATGCCTGTAAGCCTTGCAAGCATATAATCAATAAGTATTGTGCTATCCGGTATGATAATCCTTTCTACAGAGGAATGGGATATGTCCCTCTCATGCCATAGGGCAATATTATCAAGGCTAGCCATGAGATTTGCCTTTACAACCCTTGCCAGACCAGATAGATTCTCGCATCCAACAGGGTTCCTTTTATGAGGCATGGCAGAAGAACCCTTCTGCCCTTCTGTGAAGGGTTCTTCTGCTTCAAGCACCTCTGTCCTTTGAAGATGCCTGATTTCAACGGCTATCTTCTCAATGGATGCTGCTGTTATAGCAAGGGCTGATAGATACTCAGCATGCCTGTCCCGCTGCACCACCTGAGTTGCTACTGGTTCTGGTCTCAGGCCAAGTTTTTTACAGACCTTTTCTTCTATCTCAACAGGGATATTTGAAAAGGTGCCTACAGCCCCAGAGAGCTTTCCTATGCTGATTACCTCTCTTGCTCTCTTCAGCCTTTCAAGATTTCTTTGCATATCAGAATACCAAAGACAGAACTTCAGACCAAATGATAGAGGCTCTGCATGGACACCATGGGTTCTACCCATGCATAGAATATTTTTATATTTCAAGGCATTATCCTTTAATATTGAAAGTAAATTATTAATATCATCAATTATGATATCTGCTGCCTCTCTCATAAGGAGACTCAGTGCAGTATCAACAACATCAGAGGATGTAAGGCCCTTATGGACATACCTTGACTCAGGCCCTATGGTCTCTGATACTGACTGGAGAAAGGCTATCACATCATGCTTTACAGAAAGCTCTATCTCATCAATCCTTTTAATATCAAAGGAGGCCTTTTCTTTAATGATCTTAAGGGCATGCTCTGGTATCTCGCCAAGTTCATACCAGGCCTCACATACTGCTAATTCAACCTCAAGCCATTTTTTAAACTTGTTCTCAGCAGACCATAATTTTGCCATTACAGGCCTTGTATATCGTTCTATCATAATTAAACCCCTTTCTCCAGCCGTTCTATAAGTGGTGCAGGTAGTCCTGCCTCTTTCATCTTTTTTTGTGTCTTTTTAAGATCATATTGCAGTCTTATAAACTCAATCTCTCTGCCATTAAAGATAACATAACAGGCCCTCGGGTCTCCATCCCTTGGCTGGCCTACACTTCCAGCATTTATGATATATCTGCAATTGTCTTTTAAGATAAAGGGATTATCTGTCCTGACTGTTAGTTCTCCTGAATCTGCTCTTTCTACAACAAAGGGATAATGGCTATGGCCTATAAAACATATCTTTTCATTGAAATAATAAAAATTTATCTGGGCATCCCTTAATGTCAGGATGTAATGCCACTTCTCTGGTTCCCGAGGTGATGCATGTACTGAAAGTATATCGATCTCATTGTGTTTATATCTTGAAACAAAAGGCAGATTTTTAAAAAATCTTTTTACCCTCTCACTTAAGACAGACCTTGTCCATACTATGGCCAGTCTTGCTATTTCATTGAAATACTCATCAAGCTCAGGCTCTATCACTGCCCTGTCGTGATTGCCTGCAATCATGGATATACATTCAGATTTAAGAATTTCAACAACAACTTCAGGATCAGGACCATAACCCACTGCATCTCCGAGAAAAATTATATTTTTAATCCCCCTCTTTTTAGTATCAGAAATTACAGCGCTTAAGGCCTCCAGATTGGCATGGATGTCTGAGAGCACGGCCATCATCATGTCTTCTTAATGAGCTCAATCCTGACAGCCTTTGCAATCCTGTCAAGGATACCATTTATAAAAGAAGGAGAGTCCTGAGAGGCGTATCTCTTTGCTATCTCTATTGCCTCATTTATACTCACTGGAGCAGGTATATCAGGTCTGTAGAGGAGCTCATAGGTGGCAAGCCTCAGGATATTTCTATCAACTGCTGCCATCCTTTCCATGGACCAGTTTTCAGCCACTGAACTTATTGTCCTGTCAATTTCATTCAGGTGTTCAAGTGTCCCGTAAAAGATCTCTTCAGCAAAGGAACGGATATCATCAGGTTCCATCCTGATTGACCAGAAGTCCTGAAGGTCTTTTTTGTCAGGGACTCTTTGAGTAAAATCATATTGAAAGAGGAGCTGCAATGCGCATTCTCTTGCAGTTCTCCTCTTCATAACCTAAATCTTTTTAAGGACCTGTGCCATCTCAATGGCTGCAAGTGCTGCATCCCATCCCTTGTTGCCTGCCTTTGAGCCTGCCCTCTCAATTGCCTGCTCTATGGTATCTGCTGTGATAACTCCAAAGGTAACAGGGATACCTGTTTCAAGACCTACCTGCGCAATACCCTTTGAGACCTCTGCTGCTACATATTCAAAATGGGGTGTAGCACCCCTTATTACTGTTCCAAGACATATAATGGCATTATAAGCATTTTTCTTAGCCATAATCCTTGCTATTAAAGGAATCTCAAAGGCGCCCGGAACCCTCACAACATCTATGTCCTTTTCATCTGCACCATGTCTTAAAAGACAATCCCTGGCACCCTCCAGAAGCCTTTCTGTAATAAAGTCATTGAACCTGCTAACCACCATACAAAATCTTAAGCCCTTTGCCTGAAGCTCACCCTCAATTATCTTCATAAGAAACTCCTCCTTTATACATTTTCAAGAAGATGGCCCAGCTTCTTTTTCTTTGTTTTAAGATAAATAAGGTTCTTTTCATGGGGCTTGATCTCTATTGGCACCCTTTCGACCACCTTCAAACCATAACCCTCAAGCCCTACTATTTTCTTGGGATTGTTTGTCATCAGCTTCATATTCCTTACACCAAGGTCAACGAGTATCTGGGCACCTATGCCATAGTCCCTGAGGTCAGGTTTGAAGCCAAGCTGTATGTTTGCCTCTACCGTATCAAGTCCTTTATCCTGAAGCTCATAGGCCTTGAGTTTATTTTCAAGCCCTATGCCTCTTCCTTCCTGCCTCATGTAAAGGATAACGCCCTTACCTTCTTTTTCAACCATCTCCATTGCCCTGTGAAGCTGTTCTCCGCAGTCACATCTTTTTGAATGAAAGACATCACCCGTAAGACATTCAGAATGAACCCTCACAAGCACAGGCTCATCAGACCTGATCTGGCCTTTAACAAGGGCTATATGAAGGTTGGAATCCACATAGTTTGTATAACCGATCGCCACAAATTCACCGTGCTCAGTGGGAAGCTTTGTTACAGCTACCCTCTTTATCAGTCTTTCTGTCCTCATCCTGTATTTAATGAGGTCTTTAATGGTAACTATCTTTAGATTATGTCTCTTTGCGAATTCCATTAATTCTGGGACCCTCGCCATTGTCCCATCATCATTCATTATTTCACAGATAATACCAGCTGGATAGAGTCCTGCAAGCCTTGCGAGGTCAACAGAGCCTTCTGTATGACCCACCCTCTGGAGGACACCACCTGGTCTTGCCTTTAATGGAAAGACATGTCCTGGTCTTGCAAGGTCTTCAGGTTTTGTCCTCGGGTCTATGGCAGTAAGTATAGTCTTTGCCCTGTCATGAGCAGAGATCCCTGTAGTGACGCCCTTTTTTGCCTCTATGGATATGGTAAAGGCTGTTCCATAAGGTGAGGAGTTTTCATCAGTCATCATTGGAAGTTTGAGCTCCTCCACTCTTTCTGGCGTTAGACTCAGGCATATCAAACCCCTGCCATACTTTGCCATAAAGTTTATTGCCTCAGGGGTGACCTTTTCTGCGGCCATACAGAGATCACCCTCATTTTCTCTATCCTCATCATCAACAAGGATAATCATCCTTCCTTTTTGAAGCTCTTCTATTGCCTCATCAATTGTGTTGAATTTATACTCCATAATTTACCTCCTAATCAGCAAGACTCGAACCTGCCTTTTTTGTAGCCGATAAACCTTCAAGATATTGAATAACATACTTTCCTATTATATCAGCTTCAAGATTAACACTGTCACCAGGGCCCTTAAAACCCAGTGTTGTAATCTTGGCAGTGTGGGGGATAATAAGAAGGCTGAAGCGGTCTTTAAAGACCTCCACCACTGTAAGGCTTATACCATCAACAGCCACAGAGCCTTTTGGTACAAGGTATTTCATAAAATCACCTGGTGCCAGGACCTCAAAGTATATAAAATCTTTCCTTTCCTGCCTTGTTTTGATTATGCCTGTGCAGTCCACATGACCTGTTACCAGATGACCACCAAAAGAACTACCTGCCTTAAGTGCAGGTTCAATATTGACCCTCGCTCCTGGTGTAAGGTCTTTAAGGTTGGTTGCCCTCATCGTCTCCTCTGAAAGATCAAAACCCAGGACCCCATTTTTCTTATCCACTACTGTAAGGCAGACCCCATTTATTGCAATACTATCACCCATAGAGGCATCCTCTGAAACAGAGGTCTTAACATAAAGGCTGCCCACCTTTCCTTTTTTTATGAAAGATATAACTGTTCCAAGCTCAATGACTATGCCTGTAAACATTATCTACCAACTGTTATCTGAAAATTATATGTTTGCTCATAGATGTCAAATAGATTTACTGTCTCTGTCCAGGATGTCTCAATCTCATATCTTCCCCTTGACCCGCCTATTGATACATCTGTTTCTGTAATTGGTATGCCAATCTCCTGAGCGTATTTCATAACCTCTGGAAGTATCTTTTCCTGCTGCACCTCAAACTTTGCCACCTCTTCCACTTTTGCCTTAAAACTGTAATACCTGTAATAGGGTTCTCCAAGCCTTACACCTGAATAGACAAGAAGTCCAAAAATAGCAAGGCATACAAGTACCTTGAATACCTTCACTTTATAAGCCTCCCTATCCTTTTAAATCTTACCATATTCTTTTCACTATCCCACGACCAGTATATTATTAAGGCCTTACCCTTAACATCTTTAAGGTCCACATATCCCCAGTAGCGGCTGTCATAACTCTGATCCCTGTTATCGCCCATAACAAAGAGTTTATTTTTAGGCACAATATAAGGACCAAAATTATCCCTCGGCTCAAAGGGATTTCTGTTCCTGTCTGTATGCTGTATATAAGGCTCACTGAGAGGCTGACCATTAACATAGACGACCTTATTTTTCTCCTCAACCACATCTCCCTCAACTGCGATAACCCTTTTTATGAAGTCCCTGCTCGGGTCTTCAGGATATTTGAATACTATAATATCACCCCTCTGGGGCTTTCTGATAACAAGGATCCTCTTATCTGTAAAGGGTAATTTTATTCCATAGATAAATTTATTAACAAGGAGGTGGTCTCCCACAAGGAGGGTTGGTATCATTGAACCAGAAGGAATCTTAAAGGCCTGAACAACATAAGCCCTTATTACAAGGGCAATCAATAGTGCTGTTATTATAGCCTCAAGATATTCCCTGAGGATCTGTTTCTTTGTCTTCATTTTATCCCTCCACCTTCAGAACTGATAAAAAGGCTTCCTGCGGGACCTCTACCCTTCCAACCTGCTTCATCCTCTTTTTACCCTCCTTCTGTTTTTCAAGGAGCTTCTTCTTCCTTGTAACATCCCCGCCGTAACACTTTGCAAGGACATTCTTTCTCAAAGGTTTTATGGATTCTCTTGCTATAATTCTGCTTCCAATGGCAGCCTGAATAATAACTTCAAAGAGCTGCCTTGGAATAGCCTGCCTTAATCTTTCCACTATCTGGCGTCCTCTATAATAAGCCCTGTCCTTATGGATAATCAAGGATAAGGCATCAACCATTTCTCCATTAAGTAATATATCTAACTTCACAAGTTCTGATGGTCTGTATCCTATAAACTCATAATCCATGGAGGCATATCCCCTTGAAAGGGATTTGAGCTTATCATAGAAATCCCAGAGTATCTCATTTAAGGGCATCTCGTAGACAACCATTATCCTGTCTTTTCCAATATAATGGAATTCCTTCTGCTCACCTCTCTTTTCCTTACAAAGTTCCAATATGGGTCCTATAAACTCCTGAGGCATAAAGATTGTGACCTTCACAAAGGGTTCTTCAATCATATTATACCTCTGAGGGAGTTTTGAAGGATTATCTATATAGAAGACCCTTGTCTGCTCGTCCGTTACCCTGTAAATAACAGTAGGTGCTGTACTTATAAGAGAGAGACTGAATTCCCTTTCAAGTCTCTCTTTTATTATCTCCATATGAAGTAAGCCAAGAAATCCACACCTGAAACCAAAACCAAGGGCACTTGATGACTCAGGTTCAAAGACAAAGGATGAGTCATTCAGTCTCATCTTAAGAAGGGCATCCTTTAGAATTTCATACTGCTCTGAGTCAGTGGGATATAGTCCGCAGAAGACCATTGGCTTTATTTCTTTAAAGCCAGGAAGAGGGCTTTCAGCTGGCCTTAATGCCTCTGTAATGGTGTCACCTATCCTTGTGTCAGAGACATTCTTTATACCAGCAATTACATAACCGACCTCTCCTGCCACAAGCTCATCTGTTTCTTTCATCTTTGGAGTAAGGATACCAAGAGATGAGACCTCAAAGTCCTTATTGTTTGACATGAGCCTGATCTTCATCCCCTTTCTTAAAGAGCCCTCAAAGACCCTTACTATTACTATCACGCCCTGATAATTGTCATACCATGAATCAAAGATAAGGGCCCTTAAGGGTAAACTTTTATCACCTCTGGGAGGTGGTATCCTTTTAACTATTGCCTCTAATATCTCCTCTGTACCGATTCCCTCTTTTGCAGAGGCAAGTATTGCCTCTGTACAATCAATGGCAAGTGTGTCCTCTATCTCCCTTTTTACCTTTTCAGGTTCTGCTGATGGAAGGTCTATCTTATTTATAACAGGTATTATCTCAAGATTATTTTCCATGGCAAGATAGGCATTTGCAATTGTCTGTGCCTCTACACCCTGAGTTGCATCAACAACAAGAAGGCATCCCTCGCAGGCAGCGAGACTCCTTGAGACCTCATAGGAGAAATCCACATGCCCTGGTGTATCAATCAGATTCAGTATATAATCCTTGCCATCCCTTGCCTTATAATTAAGTGTTGCTGTATGGGCCTTTATTGTAATGCCCCTTTCCCTCTCGAGGTCCATGGAATCAAGGACCTGCTCAACCATTGACCTCTTGGGAATAGCCCCTGTGAACTCAAGAAGCCTGTCAGCAAGGGTTGATTTACCGTGGTCTATATGGGCAATTATGGAAAAATTTCTAATTAATTCTCTCTTATCCATTTATCAAAGCTAATCTCGCTGCTCCAATAAGCCCTCCGTCATCACCAAGTTGAGAAGGAATAATCTTAACACTATCAAAGAGCTCCTTAAAGGCCCTCTTCTGGGCTTCCTTTATAGCCTCCTGCACATAGATATTCCACATACCTGTAAGACCACCTGCCAGGATTATTGCCTGAGGGCTGAAGATATTTATTATATTGGCTATGCCAATACCCAGATACCTTCCTGCATCCTTTAAAAGTTCCCTGGAAAAGGCATCACCATCAAGGGCCATTTCATAAATAATCTCAGGGCTGACCTTGTAGGCATTTCCTTCACAGCAAGACCTGAGTCTTGTATCCGTGCCGGCCATAATTCCCTGAATTGCCCTGTCCACAATAGCCCTTCCAGAGGCATAGAGTTCAAGACAGCCAACATTTCCACACAGGCAGGCATCACCATTTGCAACAATAGTCATATGCCCTATCTCAGCAGCAATAGGTGCAAGCATGCTATTACAGACGACTCCACCCCCTATTCCTGTGCCAAGGGTCATAAGAACAAAATGTTTATATTCCCTTCCAGCACCAAGCCAGGCCTCACCAAGGGCAGCAGCATTTGCATCATTTTCAATAACCACCTTTGAAATGCCAGTTTCTTTTCTGACAAACTCCCTCAGATCAATACCCTCAATGGATGAAATATTTGGAGATTTAAACACGCCTGTTTTTGCATTATTCAATACACCTGCAACGGCTATACCGATGGCATTAATATCAGGCCTGTGAAAATTATCAATTAAATCCTTTAATATTTTAAGAGGAGCACTCCCTGTGGATTCTTTTACCTTTTCCTTAATAACACCATCTTCTCCAACAATTGCCACCCTTATATTTGTACCTCCAAGATCAACAGCAAGGACAGATGTGTGACGCATATCTGATGTTTGAACCTCCCTTTGAACTTTTTTAACTGGCATCTTCTCTCCTTAATAAATAGATTTAAATTGTAGCAGAGAAATTGTGGCATAATCTGAAAAGATCTCTGCAGCAATTAATTTTATCATACCGGAATGATAGGAGTAAATATTTTTGAATAATGTTTGAACTGCTGATGAAGTAGTGCGGTATGAATGCCTTTATAGCCACACCTTTGTAGTTGCGACAGTGCGACCGACTCATCCCTTAACCACTTCACCTATAAAATTCCTTCACCTACGAGGTGACTGGTGTGAGGCATACCGCATTATTTAAAATATATTTCTATCGGCAGGTTTTATCTCTAATTCTCAGACAGGAGTAGCATGGTATGCTAGTATAGTGGAGGTGATTATTTTCAGCGGCTCTTCCACCTCAGGAAGAGCCGCTCTTTTTGTTAATCTTTAATGATGTGCTGATTCTCCAACCTCTTGCTTTACTGTGGTGGCAATCTTGTATAAAATTGTCAGTATCAGAAATCCTGTTGCCCATACGCCTATAGTGATTATTGTTTCAGGGGCTGTTGGCCAGTATTCAAATACCTTTTCGAAGGGATTCGGAACAAAACCACCTATTATAAGACCAAAGCCCTTTTCTATCCATAGTGAGATGAAGACTGCAGCAGATGCAACTGCAAGTGTCCTCTCATTCTTCCTTGTGGCAGGATTAAGTAGAAGTATCAGAGAGAATATAGCAAGTATGGCAGATGTCCACATGAGAGGAACAAGCCTTCCATGACCTTCCAGGCCTGTAAATAGATATTTGAATGGATGCTGATGACCCGGGATACCGCTGTAGAATGCGGTGAAAAGTTCAAGGCACATGAAGAATACATTTGTAAGCATGAAATATGTGACTATCTTTCCAAGGGCCTGAATTGCCTCTTTGCCAGGGTCAAACTTTGTGTATCTCCTGATTATCATTGCAAGGATTATTAATAAGGCTGGTCCAGATGAGAAGGCTGATGCCAGGAATCGGGCAGCCATTATAGCAGTGAGCCAGAAATGTCTTCCGGGAAGCCCTGCGTAAATAAATGCCGTGACTGTATGTATTGAGGGTGCCCAGATGATGGATAGATAGATAAAAGGTTTTATCCATTTTGGCGGCGCTATCTCTTTCTTTTCGGCATGAAGGACTGTCCATCCAACAAGGAGGTTAAGAAACAAGTAGCCACCAAGGACCACAGAATCCCAGAAGAGAACAGATCTTGGTGTTGGATGAAGAAGGACATTCAGTATTCTCGTGGGCTGGCCCATATCAACAAAGATAAAGAGCATGCACATTATAACTGATGGTATGGCGAGAAATTCACCGAGTATGGTTATCCTTCCAAAGACCTTGTAGTTATGAAGATAATAGGGAAGCACCACCATAACAGCAGAAGCAGCAACTCCAACAAGGAAGGTAAACTGCCCTATGTACAGACCCCAGGATACATCCCTGCTTAAACCAGTGAGTCCTAATCCAAACTGAAACTGTTTGAGGTAATAAAGGGTACCTATCCCTGATATAGCAGCAAGTATAATAAGCCATGTCCAGTATCTTTTGCTTCCTTCAAGGGCCTTTTCAAACATTTTCACTACCTCCTATTATGTAGAAGACACTGGGCTGTGTTCCCAGTTCTGCCTTCCTCCTTATAGTGAAATCCTTTCTTAATACCTGCCTTACCTCTGAATCAGGATCCATAAGATCTCCAAATATCAAGGCACCATTTGACTCCTCCACGCAGGCAGGTTTCAAACCCTTTGCAAGCCGTTCGGTGCAGAAATTGCATTTTTCCACAACGCCCTTTGTCCTCGTAGGAAATTCATTGTTTGTTTTTTTGATAAATGGTCTTGGGTCTCTCCAGTTAAAACTCCTTGCTCCATATGGGCAGGCTGCCATGCAGAACCTGCAACCAATGCACCTGTGATAGTCCTGCTGGGTGATACCATCTGGGCTCTTAAATGTGGCCTTCACAGGACAGACCCTCACGCAGGGAGGATTTGCACAATGATTACACAAGAGTGGAATGGGCTTTTTCTCAAGCCATTCTGGCATAAATTCATGTTCCTGACCAGGAAAGCTATGCTCATAAGTATCTGTCCAGAGCCATTTTATCTCATCCTTTGGGTTACCAAAATCAGGGACATTATGCACACTGTGACAGGCATTTATTATCCTTCTGTAATCCTCTTCTGTCTTGAATTTTCTTAAATCCACAATCATTGCCCATCTCTTGGCATTAAGGGCCTTTGCGTCTTTTGAAAATTGGGCTGCAATAGCCTCCTCAGTAACCCTCTCAAAAAGACCGAGGCCAGCGAGTCCGAGGATAGTTCCTGTACCTGTAAGCTTAAGAAAATCTCTTCTGTTCATTTTCATATCTGGCCCTCCTCTTCTTTTGGTGCGATATGACAATCCCAGCAATAAGGCTTCACACCTGCATAATTATGACACTCATCACAGAACTTCTTTTTATTAGAATGGCACTTCATGCATGTGTTCTGAAGGCTGACTGTGAATTCCTTACCCTCACTATTTACATAAACCCTTGTTCCATCTCTTAAGGCAGCGTCCCTCCACTGATTTAAGAGCTTCATATGCTCTCGCTTCATGAATTCCTTTGGCTCAACGCACTTTTTTTCCACAAGCTTCTGTATTTCAGGGGTATCAAGTTTTGGCTCGGGTTTTTTTGCCTTTCCAGCGCTCCAGAATGGATAGGTTACTATCACGATAAAAGCCACTATCCCTATGTAAACATATCTCTTCATTCTTCTTTTGCCTCCTTTCCTGGAAGAGGCTCACCACGCATATCCAGGGTCCTCTCTTTCTCGCCCTTCATCACAAGGGCATTCCCCACAAGTTCATGAACTCCCATTACTGTAACTCCAGGAACCCAGTAATCCATGAGGGGCTGAAGTGCTGCCCTGTCAATGGCACACATATTGGCAAGGACATTCACTCCATATTTCTCATTCACATGTTTTACTGCCATTGCCCTTGGAAAACCTCCGCGCATCCTGAGTTCCATGTTCTCCGAGGCATTCAATCCTGAGCCACTTCCACAGCAGAATGTCCTTTCCCTTATTGTATTGTCAGGCATTTCATAAAAGTTTTTAACTACATTTTTTATGACAAATCTTGGTTCTTCAAATATGCCCATTCCCCTTGAGGTATTACAGGAGTCATGCCAGGTAACAACAAGGTGGTCAGTTCTACTTGTGTCAAGATTCAGTTTTCCATGTTTTATCAGGTCTGCAGTAAACTCCACAACATGGACAAGTTTTGAATATCTTGCATGTTCAAACCTTGTACCTGTTATGGGTGATACCGGAACCTGAAGATTATCTGGAGGCTCCCAGAATGTGGGAAGGTACTGATTCCATATCCTCCACATATGACCGCATTCGCCGCCAAGAATCCATTTAACACCAAGCCTCTTTGCCTCTGAATAAATCTTGTAGGTTAGTCTTTTTGCCATTTCCATGGATGTGAAAAATCCAAAGTTACCTCCCTCAGAGGCATAGGTACTCCAGGTATAGTCAAGCCCGATCTCATGAAAGAGCATGAGATAACCCATACAGGTATAAACACCAGGAACACCGAAGAGGTCGCCTGAGGGTGTTATAAACAATATCTCAGCACCCTTTCTGTTGAAGGATGGCTCTATCCTTATGCCCGTGATATTTTCTATATCATCAAGCATAAACTCTATGTTGCTCTTTATTGTATGAGGTTCAAGGCCAAGGTGATTTCCCTTCCAGTAGCAATTGGCAACAGGTCCTGCGATCCATCCAAGCTGAAGACCAAGAAGATTAAGTATCTCTCTGGCTATGATGGTCACCTCTGCTGTGTCTATTCCATAGGGACAGTAGAGAGAGCACCTTCTACATTCTGTGCACTGATAGAAATAATACCACCATTCTTTTATGATCTCAGGTGTAAGCTCCCTTGCACCTGCTATGCTTCCAAGGATCTTGCCTGATGGAGTGAAGTATCTTCTGTAAATTGAACGCATGAGCTCTGCCCTCAGGACAGGCATGTTATTTGGATCACCTGAGCCAAGGAAGAAATGGCACTTATCTGCACAGGCACCGCATCTCACACATATGTCCATAAAGACATGGAATGAACGAAATCTTATAAGCCTCTCTCTTATAGCCTCAAGCACCTGTTCCTTCCAGTCAGCCGGGAGTTTCCAGTCCTCATCCTTAGGTGACCATTCCCTTATGTAGGGATAGTCAACTGCCTCAAGGTCTTTCTTCTTTGCTGGATGGCAGTACATACCTTCCCTTAATTCAACCTTGAGGTTCCTCCAGTCTGTCTTTGGAGGTCTGAAGTCTATTGTCTGCATTAATTCCTGTGGTTTTGGTAGTTTTGCCATGGCCTCACTCCTTTTCTACAGGGATTCCAGATGCCTTCATCTTGTCCCTGAATTCATTTTCATATTCTTCATAATGATGGACCTTTACAGGATAATCCCAGGGATTTACATGTCTCTTTACCCTGAGATTGTTTGCCATATTCCTTGTAGGACTCATAAAGATACCGCCGAGGTGCATGAGCTTACTGAAGGGGAAGTAAGCAAGTAATGCGCTTACAAGGAATAAATGAATATAAAATATCGTATCAATCTTTTCCTTCTCAGGTATCTGAGGGCTAAATGTCATAAGACTCAAGAGTAAGGTCTTTACAGCCACAATATCAGTCTTTGTGAAATATCTCATTATCACGCCTGTGGTGGCAATGGCTATTATGAGAAAAAGGGGGAAATAGTCAGCAGGAAGGGATATATAACGAACCTGTGGTATATACCATCTCCTGAGGAAAAGATATACTCCAGCGCCAATCAGTACCACACCGGTCATCATCAAGCGGGGATGACCAATCTGGAAAAATCCGTCAAGGCTTTCAAGAAAATGTACATAACCGGGAACAGGTTCTATAAAGAGCCTCATATGCCTGATAAGAACTATAAAGAATGCCCAGTGAAATGCCATCGCCCCTATCCAGAGCCACTTTGAGGAGCCATGAACCAGCTTTGTACCAACTATCTCACTCCTTGTGTTTCTGAAAAGTGAACGCATAAGAAATATCTCAAGGACCATCCTTCCAATTACACCTGTACCTGTTGCAGGATTGTCAAGCCTGCTCCATTTGATCCATGGAAAAGACCTCTGCTGGCCTCCTGTAGTCGGTATCCTGAATGGCACATAGGAACGAGCCCATTTAAGAAGTTTCCAGAGAAAACCAAGAATAAAGATACCGATAGCAATATAGGGAATAACTATTCCAAACAGAGGAGTTAAACCAGCAGGACCTGAACCTGCATAGGCAATCAAAAGAAGAACTATTACCAGCAAAAGAGAGCCTATTATCCTCATCTTTACCTACCTCTTTTAAAGATTTTTTATTAATTTATTTTATTCAGGATATTCCTTTAATATGTTTACCTTCTTGAGAATCCAGGCTGTCATGTTCCTGAGCTCATTAACCTTCACCTCATTCAACCTCTCCCGTGATTCCATGTAGATATCAAAGAGTCTTAAGGCAAGAAGATCAATCTCTGAAGAGAAGACCAGAAACTCCTCCATAAGACCTTTATCATGATGTGCGCACAATTCTTTATGGATTATATTTTTCAAGGCAAAGATGAAACCAACTGCCTGAGAGGGTTTAAATTCCTGAATTGCCCTTAATTTTATAAAGGTATCAAGGGAACCATTCAGGTCTTTTTTATGGAGGAGATGGTCAAAGAGACCCTCCAAACCCTCAAAGAGCGTAAAGCCAAGTGGATTATCAAATCTATCCTTCTTTATATCACTTATAAATTCTCTTCCCTCGAAAGGATATTCCTCCAGCAATCTCTGGAACCAACTCTCAAGAATCAGGGGTCTCTTCTCTTCAAGAAATCTCTTTAATTCCATTAACAGCCACTCTGTATAGAGGCTTTACCTTTCCTTATACGCAACCAGTAGGTTTTGGAAGTCCAGCATATCTACAGGCTTGTTTTGCCGGTCCATCTGGAAAGAGCTGATAGAGATACTTTGTATTTCCCTTATCAGGACCCATGACCTTACCAACTTCCTTAACGAGTATCTTGATCATAGGTGCGATCTGGTATTTCTGATAATAGTCTCTCAGAAAATTGATGATCTCCCAGTGGGCATCTGTAAGTGTTATACCATCCTTTCCAGCCATATACTCCGCAAGTTCTTTTGACCAGTCATTAAGGTTAACAAGATAACCATCCTCATCAACCTCAATCTGTTTACCCTGAAATTCTATTGAGGGCATATCCATACCTCCTTTTTAATTTTTTTTGACAGTAATACTGTCATTCCTGAAAATCTAAAGTTATAACTTTAAGTTTCTTTACTATAGAAGTTAAAATGATTTTGTGTCATAGTATATACAATATAAATTCTTTTCTGGTCAAATAAAAAAAATTAATTCATATATGATTATCATTTATTCCATTTATTATATTTATTATATTAAAATCTTCACAAAAATCATACGCCTCGCTGTTACCGAACCACTTATACTGGAAAGACGGTTCATATAGGGCTCGTATATCAAAAATTTAATAAGATAATCCTTTCCTTCCTCAAGACTGATGGCTTTATTATAATCACCTTTACATAAAATGGCAAGACTATCCATCAATACCTCACCAAGTGCCCTACCAGAGGGGTCATAGGCATAAAGGGCTCCACATCTACATCTACCACCAAGGACATCGGCAAGACCATTCTTAAGCTCACCTGGCCTATCAACAGGAGAATCACAAAAGGGACATCTCATGGTTTGTCTGTCAGTATACGGAATATCTTCATGAGAAAATAGGCCTTCCCTTTCTTCAATAATCCTGCCTGTCCTTTTGCAGATTATAAGTTCAGAAAAAGACATACCCTTTAGTTTGCCATTCTCATATATAATAACTTTAATATCACCGGGCTCATTACTTTTAAATTCTTCACCCATCTTACATAAAGCCCATTTCGCATAAAATCTCAACACTATATCAGTATCATTCCCTGCAATCAACCTGAGATAAGGAGAGGTAAACTCAACAAGCTCAGGTGCAACCTCACCTATCCTTCCCATCGCCCAAATAATTCCCTTTCTTAAGAACTCCTCATCCATAAAAGACCAGAGTATCCTCGGGATATCATGATACCTTGATGGATCATTCCTCACAATCTCACCAATAATCTCAGGAGAGCTCCAGCCAATGCCACCAGCTTCATCCCTTATACTCCAGAGGAGTCTTCTTATAATCTCTTTACCAAAATCAGGCTTTTCCTCTGATGCGAGATATACAATCCTGCCTATGGCCTCTATACTCCTCCAGGCGATCTCCTGAGTCTTGTCATAAGACAGGGATATAAGGGTCCTTACAATCCTGCCTGGCTCGCCAAGCTCAGCAATCCTGTCAAACTCTCCTTTAAGAAGATATTCTTTTATCTTTTCTTTCAAGGTATCACCTATGGCTTGATATAGGCATATCCCTCAGCCTGTCTCTTTACGAGTTCCGTCATCCCAGCAGGTATCACCTCTACGAAGGAAGGAAGTTCTTTTTCATCAATATTATTTGCTCTGAGGGCATTCCTGCATGCAAGGAATCTTACACCTCTTTTTGAAAGCTCCTCCATTTTTTTTAAAACATCCATAACTCCCGGAAGACATGCACCAGAACCCTGCTCAGGACAGGAGATATAACCCTTCACGCCAGCTCCATTACTGACAACAATAACATTAATATTTGAATCACCAACATCATTTAAAAGATTAATGATATTGCCTATTGCCACAGACCACCTTTCTACCTCATTTACATGTATGAGACATTTAAGCATTTATCTTCCTCCTGCTTTTATATTCAATGGCTTTTTTTATCAAACCCGCTGCCCATTCAGGTGTTCCATAGACATGTACATGCGTATAGGTAGCAAGGACATTCTTATAGCTGATTCCATCCTTTTTATTAATTATACCATCACCCCTTTTCATGGTAAAAGAGAGATTGAGCTCGCCATGCACAGCAGGTCTTGAATAATGAAACTCATGACCTTTTAAAATAAGACCTGAGGGGTAAAAAGGATTTGTACCGCTTACCTCAAGCAGTGTGTAACCGTGAGATTGGGGTCTCTCATTCATGATAAAACTTAGAGGAATCACACCTGCCATTGGATAGCTCCTGCCTTTATAAATAATCTCCTTCCCCAGATACATCATGCCTCCGCATTCAGCATAAACAGGAAGACCATCCTCAATGAGATCCTTAAGGCTTCCTATAAATTCTTTATTCTCAGAAAGCTGAACAGCATTTGTCTCAGGAAAACCACCACCAATGTAAAGGGCATCTATTTCAGGAAGTATTCTGTCCTCAAGTGCGTTTATCTCCACAATCTCTGCACCATAATCCCTGAGTACCTCGAGATTTTCTTCGTAATAAAACTGAAAGGCAGGGTCTTTCATAACACCAATCTTTATACCTTCTACATGCCCTGATGGTTCAATGACTGGAGAAAGTCTTCTTTTATCAGACTGTAGTGCCTCCTCTTTTGCGATACCCAATATCTCTTCCATATTGAGGTATTGCTCAGCTATCTTCAATACCATTTCTATCACCTTTTTCTTCTCGGTATGTTCCTGATGGGGAAGTAGACCCATATGTCTTTCAGGAAGCTCATCCTCTGAGAGTCTTGGTATTGCCCCAAGGACAGGGATAGAGCAATATCTCTCAATAGACTGTCTGATAATGGATTCATGCCTTTTCCCTGAAACCTGATTAAGAACAACGCCCTTTATCTTTATATCCTTGTCGAGATTCATTGCTCCAAGGACAAGGGCAGCAGCGGTACGGGTAATCTTTATACAGTCAATTATAAGTATCACTGGAAGATTCAGAAGCCTTGAAAGCCTTGCGGTGCTGTGAGTTCCTTCCACATCCATCCCATCATAAAGTCCCCTGTTACCCTCAATTATGGATATATCTCCACCTGAATGATAGATAAAGGAATGGATAAGTCTTTCCTCTGGAATTAAATAGGAGTCAAGATTATAGCAGGGATTCTCTGCTGCCACTGAGAGCCAGCCTGCATCTATATAATCCGGTCCTTTCTTAAAAGGTATTACCTTCATACCTTTTTTATAATGAAGGTAAGAAATAATAGCAAGGGAAAGTATGGTCTTTCCACTTCCACCTCGTAAACCAGATATTACCAGTCCATGAATATCCATTCTTTACCTCTCTAATTTATGAATAGAAAATGGGCAAGCAGCCTCAAGTGCTTTATAAAGCGACAATTTTTATTTGTTCTGTAACAGAGAGTGTTCACCCAGAAGGTGAGCTTAATAAGGTATAGTAAGCTTATTAATAGCATTACATTAAGGTGTCGCTGATAAACCCCTTTCGGCAGCCTGCCATTTTTATTTAAGGTTTGTTTTAACTCTTCTATCGGCACTTTCGAGTTACCTCTAAGTGAAACTAGTCTTCAGAAAATTTCAGGTCCTTAATAATTCTAATTTAAGATTCTTCATGGCAGTATTTATAAGGGTCTCAGCATCAAAGGACTTAAGATAGGGCACTGTACCAATAACAGGAACATCTGTAAGTCTTGAGATAACAGATGGATTTGTTTCCTCAGCAAGGGAGCCCTCTGGTGGAGCAGAGTAATTAAATATTATACCTCTTATGGTTATATCCCTTCGAAGGAGTTCATTTATTGTAAGAATAGTGTGATTAATGGTTCCAAGACCAGGCCTTGATACAACAATCACAGGATGTCCAAGCTCCTTTATTAAATCTACAACAAGATAATCCCTTTTTATTGGAACCATTATACCACCAATGCCCTCAACAACTATGGCCTCATATCTCTTTTTTAAATATTCATAGGTCTTCTGTATTAAGGTTACATCAATCTCCACACCATCCATCTCAGCAGCAACCATTGGTGCAAGGGGTTTTTCAAGGCACAGGGGTGTCACATAATTAACAGGTTCCTCCATCTGTGCCATGTCCTTCAGGAACATACCATCTGATGGGATAAGGACATCACCTTCCCTGAGGGCACCTGTCTCAACTGGCTTCATGGCACAGGTCTTCAGCCCCTGCATCCTCAGGACATTTATAACAATGGCAGAGACAATTGTCTTACCTACACCTGTATCAGTACCTGTTATAAAAAAACCCTTCATGATCTTTCCTCAAAAAGCCTGCCGTCGATCATCCTTAAGATTCTTGTGCATCTCTGAGCAAGGGATATGTTATGGGTAACTATAACGAAGGTGGTACCTTTATTTCTATTTATATTTACAAGAAGCTTAAAGAGCTCCTCTCCTGTTACAGTGTCAAGATTACCTGTTGGCTCATCCGCAAGAACAATCTTTGGCTCAAGGATCAATGCCCTTGCAACAGCAACCCTCTGCTGCTCTCCTCCAGAAAGCTCTCCAGGTCTATGATCCTTTCTTTCGTATATATCGAGTTCCTTCATAAGGGATATGGCTCTATTATATAAAGTTTCAATTTCGGAACCTTGATTTCTGTAAATGATAACAGGCATAAGGATATTTTCAAGGGCAGTGAATTCTGGAAGGAGATAATGAAACTGAAAGACGAATCCTATATGACGATTTCTCACTTTGGAGAGTTCTCTTTCTGGAAGGCTGAAGAGATCAATATCATCAAGCAGGACATTGCCCTCTGTGGGTCTGTCAAGGGTTCCAAGAATATGAAGAAAGGTGCTCTTACCAACTCCAGAGGCACCTACAATGGCAATCATCTCTCCAGACTGAACTGAAAGATCAATTCCTTTAAGTACCCTGAGCTCGCCTGCCTGAGTAAAAAAAGATTTTTTAAGATTATTTACCTTTATCAGTGTCTTCATCTTTTTTAAATATCCCTGTTGCCCTTTTCTTTATCTTAATACAAAATCTCTCAAATCCCTTCCTGCAATTATAGATACTATCAGAGGCCTTTGCTGCTTCCTCAGAGGCCCTGCATATAATGGTGCCTGCAGATCTTATCCAGTCTCCTCCTCTCCAGAGTGATATACCTGTAAAGATCACTGCAATTATTAGAAAGTATATTATTACCCTCAGGATGAATTTAAGGATCTCACTCATATCTCAAGGGCTCCACAGGATTAAGTCTTGCCGCCTGATAGGCTGGATAAACTGTAGAAAGAAGACTTATGAGGATAGAGCAAAGGGGTACAATAATATAGTCAAAGAGTTTTAGCTTGACACTGAGATGGCTCAGGTAATAAACATCAGGAGGCAGCTTGATTATCTCATAATTATTTATAATGTAGCCAAGGATTAGAGAACCTATAACCCCGAGCACTGTCCCTATAACTCCAATAATGAGTCCCTGAAGCATGAATATGGCCATGATACCGGTGCTGGGAGCACCCATTGCCTTAAGTATAGCTATCTCCCTCTCCTTTTCTATAACACTCATCATAAGTGTGCTTATTATGTTAAAGGAGGCTACAAGGACTATCAGTATGAGGATAATGAACATGGCAAATTTTTCAAGCTTGAGGGCAGAAAAGAGGGTTCTGTTCATCTTCATCCAGTCCATACCATAATAGGGATAACCCAGTCTCTTCTGAATATCTTCAACAATCCTGTCTGCCTTGTATATATCACTCACCTTTACCTCTATGCCGGTTACAGAGCTATCAAATTTGAGAAAATCCTGGGCATCCTGAAGGGAGATAAGGGCAAGGTTTGAATCATATTCAAACATGCCAACCTCAAATATCCCTGTAATCTTAAACTGCCTGATCCTTGGAATCATACCAAGTGGACCTATCTCACCCACTGGAGAAATAAGATTAATCCTGTCACCTATATAAACACCAAGATATCTTGCAAGCTCCTTTCCGATAATTATCCCGGGGGTTTTTGAGCCTGTTTCAAGGTCCTCAAGAGAACCCTCCCTCATGTATTTTCTGAGCTCTGAGACCTTCATCTCAGTCTCAGGGATTATTCCTTTTAGTGCGACCCCCCTTGCCCTGTCTCCAGAAGAAAGCATGACCTGGCCAAGGACAAAGGGTGATGATGAGACCACGCCTTCAGTGCTATCAATCTGGTCCTTTATTGATTCATAATTGCTTATTAAACCTGAATAGTGAAGGACAACTGCATGGGCATTCACGCCAAGAATTTTGTTCTGAAGGTCTTCATGAAATCCGCTCATTACAGAAAGAACTGTAAGGAGTGCCATTACACCAAGGCAAACACCGCCTATGGAAATAAGGGTATTAAGAGATATAGACTTATGCTTTTTTTTTGACTTGAGGTATCTAAGAGAGATAAATAATGGATACGGTAAAAATCTCATGACTCTGGTTTCATCTGAGGAAACAATATCACATCTCTTATGGATTGGGAATTTGTAAGAAGCATCACGAGTCTGTCTATGCCTATTCCTTCACCTGCTGCTGGTGGCATACCGTATTCAAGTGCCCTCAGGAAATCCTCATCCATTGGATGAGCCTCTTCATCCCCCCTTTTCTTTGCCTCAACCTGTTTAAGGAATCTCTCCCTCTGGTCAAAAGGGTCATTCAACTCAGAAAAGGCATTTGCCATCTCCCTGCCAACGATAAAGAGCTCAAACCTCTCTACAAAATCAGGCTCGTCCTTCTTCCTCTTTGCAAGGGGTGACAGCTCCACTGGATAATCTATTATAAATGTTGGTTGTATGAGATGGGGCTCCACTATCTCCTTGAAGATCTCATCAAGAACCTTTCCATAGGAAAGTCCTTCTTTGAGCTCTATACCCTTTGAGATAGCCCACTTCCTTGCAGATACTTCATCCCTGAAGATATCCTCCGGGACTCCTCTTTCAATTAATGCCTCCCTCCATGAAAGTCTCCTCCATGGCGGGGTAAGGTCAATCTCGAATTCTCCATAGGGAATCTTTAGGGTGCCACAGACCTTCAGGCAGACCTCTGTTATGAGCCTTTCTGTAAATTCCATGAGATATCTGTAGTCTTTATAGGCAATGTAGAACTCAAGCATGGTAAATTCAGGATTGTGCTTTGTGGAAATACCCTCATTTCTGAAATTCTTATTTAGCTCAAAGACCTTCTCATAACCACCCACAAGGAGTCTTTTGAGATAAAGCTCGGGTGCGATCCTTAAATAAAGATCCATCCCAAGGGCAATGTGATGGGTTCTAAAAGGTTTTGCTGCTGCTCCACCTGGGATAGGATGCATCATCGGAGTTTCAACCTCTATAAAACCCTCTTTTTCAAGAAAATCTCTTATTGATTTGATAATCGCGCTCCTTTTCTGAAAGACATCCTTCACCTGAGGATTAACAATGAGGTCAAGATAACGTTGCCTGTATCTTAATTCAATATCCCTCAGGCCATGCCATTTCTCTGGCAGGGGTCTTAAGGATTTTGTGAGAAGTACAAAATCCTTTACCTCCACCGTTAATTCATTGGTCTTTGTCCTGAAAAGCCTTCCCTTTATGCCAAGGATATCACCTATATCAATCTTTTTAAAAAGGATGAATTTATCCTGAAGCACATCTTTCCTGAAATAAACCTGTATCCTGCCACTGGAATCCTGAAGATGGGCAAAAGAGGCCTTTCCAAAATCCCTGAGCATGATGATCCTGCCAGCAATAGATACCTCGGTATGATTATTTTCAAGGAACTCCTTATCCTTATCCTGATAAAACCTGTGTATCTCAGAGGCAAGGTGAGTTACCTCATAGGGACTCCCGTAAGGATCAACGCCAAGGGACCTCAGTTCAGTCAATTTCCTTATTCTCTGCTCTATAAGTTCATTTATATCTTCAATCATAGAAATTGATTATAAAAATACTGAGAGGTTTGAGTCAAGGAAAGGAATGCCTCTCTTTTGCCAGTAGAAACCTGGCAGACTGCTCAAAGTCTTGTCAGAGCAGCAGACAAACAATAGTTTAAATTATGGTGCCCTATAAAGGCATTTCAGCACCATTCTATCAGCAGTTCAGGGAATGGAAATGATTATCTCATTTAACCTCAATTGCTGATAGAAATGCATTTTTAATGGCGGGGGCTGCCTCAAAGCCTTCTTAGACCAGCAGAGCAGTAGTGCAGTAGAGCAGTAGTTTTTATTAAGGAATTTTTTAAATTATTATTTGACTGCTGCGCTGCTGCTCTGTTGCTCTGCTGCTCTATTAAGGTGTCGCAGGCGGGGTCCCCAGAAAATCGTCAGATTTTCTGGGGTGCTATATTGCCTTTAAAGCACGGGGTGAAGACAAGCTTCACCCCGTGAACCCCAAAATATCGGCATCCCCCGCCATTCCTATCGGCAGTTTAGGGTTTAAGGTTCTATCTGGAGATAATAGTCAGCATTCATGTTATCCTATTATATGCCCTTTTATCTATCAAAATATGCCTGTCTTAAATGGCTTGAAAAGCCCTGTGTATATCATATTAAAAGAGATGAGCTCTATGAACTTGATATAAAGGCCTTTGAATTTTTGGAAAAATGTCATAAGGGCTGTGAAGGCGATAATGAGGAGTTTATAAACTATTGCATTGAAGAAGGGATTCTCAGTCATGTAAAAGATGCCTCCCAAAGACCTCCTGTTATTAAATCTCCAGAACCTTCTTTGAGGTACCTTGAGCTGCAGATAACAGAGAGATGTAATCTGCGATGCAGGCACTGCTATATAAAGGAAAACAGACCCATAGAGCTGACCTTAAAAGATATTGAAAAGGTCTTAAAGGAGTTTGAGATGCTTCAGGGTCTGAGGGTCTTGATAAGTGGTGGTGAACCACTTCTTCATTCTGAGTTTGAAAAATTTAATGAAATACTGCCAGAGTTTTTCCTTAGAAAGGTCTTATTCACCAATGGTATACTTCTTAACAGAGAGATTTTAAAAAAACTCAATGTTGATGAGATACAGATAAGCATAGATGGGCTCCAGAGAGGTCATGAGGCACTGAGGGGGAAGGGGACATTTAAGAGGGTGATGAATGCCCTTGAGCTTACCATAAAAGAGGGATTTGATGTATCAGTGGCAACCATGGTTCACAGGGATAATCTTGATGAATTTGACCAGATGGAAAACCTCTTTAAAGACCTCGGAATAAGGGAATGGAATGTGGATGTACCCTGTGCCACCGGAAGATTGAAATTGCATCCCGGTTTTCAGTTAAAACCTGAGGAGGCAGGAAGATATCTGAGATATGGTTTTGGAGGCGGTATCCATTCATCCCTTGAGGGCTTTGCCTGTGGACTGCATCTTATGGCAGTGATGGCAGATGGAGGGATTGCAAAATGCTCCTTCTATGGAGAAAATCCTGTTGGCACCATAAAAGATGGTTTAATGGAATGCTGGACCAGGATAAGGCCGGTCAGGCTTGAAGAGCTCAAATGCGACTGTGAATACATAGATTCATGTAGAGGTGGTTGCAGATACAGGGCAAGGCTTTCAGGAGATGAATACGGTAAGGACCCTTATAGATGTGAGGTGTATAAAGAGGGCTGAAATACTCTTATTTATGGTATAATACTTTCGAAAGGAGGTGTTAAAAATGACAATCAAGAAATTAACAAAGAAGACAGCAACTACCTGTAAATGTAAAAGCTCATGTTAAATATTTTAGAAGGGTAGGATTACCCCTACCCTTCTTTATCCCAATTCTGTCCAGTTTCCTGTTATGCCCAGGGTGTACCTCCATCGACAATACTGTGCTCCTCCCACATGAACCAGTTTCCTGTATTTGAGAGGAAAAAATAGGTATTTGCAAAGACTGCATAATGTTGTTCTTCTTCTTTTACCAATCTCTCAAATAGTTTTCTCTCTTTATCTGTCTTTGCCTCTGATGCAGCCTTTTTGTAAAATTCTATGCCTTCATTTTCCATATCCTTGGCTATTCTGAAAGCCTCGAGCTCATCATCTGTTGCCTCTACCCTCTGAAGCATCTGGTCTTTCAATTCCTCAAAGACGGTCTTGATCCTTTTCATAGGACTGACATCTTCAGGTTTGATGTCCATACCCTTTATAAGCTCCTCAATCATCTGAAGATGTCTCTTTTCATCCTCTGCAATACTGAGAAACATCTTCTTACCAGCTGGATGCCTCGCCTTTCCTGCAGCCTCCTTATAAAATTTAATGGCATCAGTCTCCATCTTCCTTGCTATCTCCAGTGCATTCATACTTTGCCCTCCTATTCTGTAAAATATCCGAGTTTTTCCATCTCCTTTATCACCCACTCATCCTGAGCAAGTTCTTCATCAAGTCTTGTCCTTATGTATTCCTTCAAAAAACAATAAACAAGCCTCTTCTTTATGCTATTCAGTGTATCTGCTGGATTGTTCACATTGTCCTTAAGAGACCACCTTACAAAAAGACCATTAATTATACCATTTAGTATCTCATCTTTTATATCAGACTGAATTACCATAATAAGTGAGCCGTCCTCTGATATGAGCTTCAGGAACTGTCCCGGCTCTGAAAGCTCGAACTTTCTGTCTTTTGCCCATTCTTTTATATCAGGCACATAATCTATCCTGAAGATGAAATATTCTTTACCAAGTGCTTTCAATATATCATCGTAGTCCTTCTGTATAAATATCACCCTTCCCTCCTATTTAAGTCTTGCCTCCACAGTTTGCCAGTCAATATTTTTAAAAAATGCCTCAATGTAGTCAGCCCTTTTGAGGCCATAGTCAATCATGAAGGCATGTTCAAAGACATCCATTATTAAAAGTGGATTACATCCTGAGGGATGTCCGGTATCGTGTTCATTTATCCAGAAATTGATAAGCCTACCATTTGTTAAATCCTGATACAATACTGCCCAGCCAATTCCCCTCATTGTGCCTGTTGTCTTAAAATCCTTCTCCCAGTTTTCATAGCTTCCGAAGGACTCTATAATTTTCTTTGCCAGCCTGCCCTCTTTGTTGAACTGACCTCCACCTCCAAGATTTTCAAAATAATATTCATGAAGCCTCATGCCATTGAATTCCCAGCCAAGCCTTCTCTTGATCTCTGCATATTCAGGTGTTCCAGCCCTGCCATCTTTAAGCATTGTATCAAGTGTATCAAGGAGTTTATTTGTATTTGTTACATATCCCTGATACAGGGTAAAATGATTTTTTAGGAGAGTTTCGCTGAATCCATTCATACCTATAAGTTTTGAATAATCCTTTGCGGTATATGTCATAAGGCCCTCCTTATTTACTGAGTTTGATGGTTATATCTGCAAGCCTCTTACCAAAGGCCCTGCAGATATTTGCCTCATTCTCATCTATATCTCTCATGTTATCAGCACCAGCTACATGCCCCGGGCCATAGGGTGCACCGCCACCCTTTGTGAGATAAAGATCAGGCACCGAATAAGGAACACCAACAATCACACACCCCAAGTGAAGAAGTACTGTCATTAATGAAAGTATAGTTGATTCCTGACCTCCATGAAGTGTACCTGTTGAGACAAATACGCCAGCAGGCTTTCCCTCAAAGACCCTGTTCATCCAGAGTGGTCCAAGCTGGTCTATAACATTCTTTAACTGGGAACAGACATTTCCAAATCTTGTTGGTGTTCCGAAGGCATAGGCTGATGCATCTTTGAAATCATCAAGGGTAACGATTGAAATATCCCTTTGCATCTCAGCACCAGCCTTCATATCAGGCCTTGACTGAATAACAGACTCTGGAATTAGCTCAGGTGCCCTTCTTATAACAGGCTCTATACCCTTAACCTGGCTCACACCCTCTGCAACAAATTTGGCCATCTTATAGACATTGCCAAAGGTGCTGTAATAGACAATTAAAAGTTTCATTAAACCTCCTAAGATTGAGTAGAGTTAATAGAATCTATCCAGGAGTCTGACCCTCAAGGACATTTCTGACCTCATTATCAGGTCTGGGAAGGCCAGCAAGCTTCCATGCCTGAAGGGGACTTACAAAGTGCTCAGCCATACAGTTCCTCGGCTGATGGACATTGAGACAGATAGCATGGAGAATGGGAAAATAATTGTACTTCTTATAATACTCTCTGATAAACTTCAGGATATCAATCTTTTCTTTGGTCAGCTCCTCAATTCCTTCTCTTTCAGCAAGGGCACAAGCAACCTTTTCATTCCAGTCATCAAAATTTACAAGAAACCCATCATCATCCAAATTAATCTTCAATCCTCCATATTCTATTACTGGCATAAAAACCTCCTATAGGGATTTTTCTTTATATTAGAGTTATATCAAATAAGAGATGAATTGTCAAGTTTTTATGGACACCAGGTAGTGTAAAATTTTCTGTGTAAATTGAAAAATTAAGACAAAAGGGTGTATCCTCCATTGATTTAATTTAATTAAACTTTTTAAAGAAAGGAGGACACACCCATGTCAGTGAAAGAAATCACTGAACTAAGTTTAACAG
>CALJEL010000038.1 GCA_938074335.1 uncultured bacterium
ACAGGATTGCGATTGGCAAGGACATTAGAGAGTGCTTTGATGATTTGCTCTACCTCTGAGCGAGTAAATTTAGAGCAAATCCATATAACGAAACGAGCGATCTTGGACATAAGCTGCTTGCCTCCTTTGTAGTTGTTAGAAGCTACTACTTTAACCCTTAAACAAGGGGGGAGGCAAGCTAATTTTAAACAATGTATTGATATGCAAAGGTTTTTAAAGCTACTTAAAAACTTTTGACATTACTAATTAAGAAGAAAGGAGGTCTTTATGAAGCCAGAGGATAAAATAAAAGAGATATTAAAAAGGCTCAAAAGGCTTTATCCTGAACCAAAAACGGCCCTGAATTTCTCAACTCCCTTTGAATTACTCGTTGCAACAATCCTTTCTGCACAGACAACTGATAATCATGTAAATAAGGTCACAGAGGCTCTTTTTAAGAAATACAGGTCCATAAAGGATTATGCAGAGACAACGCTTTCTACGCTTCAAAAGGATATCAGCTCTATTAATTTTTATAAAAACAAGGCAAAATATATAAAAGAGGCTGCAAGGATGATCATTGATAAATTCAATGGTGAGGTGCCAAGGACAATGGATGAACTCATGACACTACCAGGGGTTGCAAGAAAGACAGCAAATATTATTCTGTCTAATGCCTTTGGAATAAATGAAGGCATTGCGGTGGATACCCATGTAAAGAGGCTTTCCAGAAGACTTGGCCTCACAGAGAATGAAGACCCTCAAAAAATAGAAAAAGACCTGATGGAGATCACTCCAAGGGAGGAATGGTCAAACCTGTCTCACCTGCTTATATTTCATGGAAGAAAGGTCTGTCAGGCAAAAAGACCGAATCATAAAGAGTGCATCCTTTATGATATCTGCCCATCAAGAAATATATAAAGTCTAAGAGAGAAACTCCTCTGAAAAGGGATTTTCCCTGATCTCATTTTCCACGGTGCTTTCAGGACCATGGCCAGGAAGTATCCTTGTATGAGGAGGAAGGGATAGTATCTTTTTAAAGGAATTTTTAAGGTCATCCATGCTTCCTCCATAAAAATCTGTTCTACCTACAGAACCTGCAAAGACTGTATCACCTGTAAAGACAACGCCATTACCATAAAGACACAGTCCTCCAGGGCTGTGGCCTGGTGTATGGAGGACCTTGAATTCCATATTGCCAATCCGTATGCACTCATCATCATTAAGAAGGATATCAGGCTCAGGAAGTTTATCTATATTGTATCCAAAAAATAATGCCATATCCCTTGCACCTTCATAGATCTCCTTTTCAGCCTCATGGATTGCTACAGGTGCAGATGTTTCCTCCTTTAATTCCGGTAACGCTCCTACATGGTCAAAATGGGCATGCGTGCAGAGGATATATTTAACATTGAGTTTGTTTTCTTTTATAAAATTAATGATCCTGTCGGGCTCGTCACCAGGGTCAATTACCAATGCCTCTAATCTTTCTTCATCCCAGACAATGAAGCAGTTTGCCTGAAGAGGGCCAACTGACATTACATTAATCTTCATCTTCCCCTCCTCTTTTTAAGCATATCTTTTAAAAATAGAAATTCCTCGCTCTTAAGGATATATGTAATTGTAATATAAAAAAGAGGTCCTGTTACAATAGCCACAGAAAGTGATAGTATCTTTGAACTGCTTAACTGAAAGATCGAAAAATAAATAAACCTTACAAAAAAGGCCATCAAAAAAGAAGCAAGGAAGGTCCTTGCCATGGAGAGGACAATAGCTGATGTCCCGGGGCTTCCAAATCTCTTTCTCAGGAAATAATAAAGGAGTGCAAGATTGGTCCATGAGGCAATGGAGTTTGCAAGGGCAAGTCCTCCATGTTCAAGAAATCTCATAAGGACAATACTTGCCAGTATATTTATAACCATACCTGTAGCTGCGATCTTTACAGGTGTCTTTGTATCCTGGGTAGAATAAAAGAAGGCGGTCACAATCCTTACGCCCACTATTGACCATATCCCAAGACTGTAAAAAAATAATGCATAGGCTGTCTGGAGTGTATCATTATGACTGAATCTTCCCCTCTCAAATAAAACCTCTATTATCTCTATCCTCAGGGCAATAAGCCCAACCATTGCAGGAATGGTTATATAGAATAACAGTCTTATTGCAAAGGAAAAGTCTTTTTTTAATAACTCATATTCACCTCTTGAGGCATGCTCTGAAAAAAAAGGCAGTACCGCCATACCCATGGCAACACCAAAGATGCCCACAGGAAACTGTATAAGCCTCATGGAATAATAGAGATAGGTAATGCTACCCTCTTTTAAAAAAGAGGCAAGTATGGTGCTTACAAATATATTTATCTGGCTTACGGCCATTGCCATTGTGGCTGGTACAAGTAAAAGGGAAATCTTTTTTAATGCCTCGTGTTTAAAACCGAGGTCAGGCCTGAGGTCATAACCATGCTTGAAAAAAGATGGCACCTGAAATAGAAACTGAAAAAGGCCACCAATTGTGACCCCAATTGCTACTGAAACAATCGGAGGTGAAATCTTCCTGCCAAAGATTAAAAGGCAGAATATGATGGACAGGTTTAACATAACAGGAGCAACGGCAGGAATAAAAAAGACCTTTTTTACATTCAATGCACCCATCACAAGACTTGCAAGGCTGATAAAGAGTAGAAAAGGAAACATTATCCTTGTAAGCATCACGGTGAGATTGAATTTTTCAGGAAGGGGGATAAAACCAGGGGCTATTAGCTTCACAATCAGAGGGGCAAAGACTATACCGCAGAGACTGATGGTACCAACAACTATAATTATAAAGGTGAACACAATCCTTACAATCCTCTTTGCCTCTTCTTCTCCCTTTAATGTCCTATGTTCTGTAAGCACAGGTATAAAGGCAGAGGACATGGAACCCTCTGCAAAGAGTTCCCTGAGGAGATTCGGTATCCTGAAGGCCACAAAGAATGTATCTGCCACCATGCTTGCACCAAAGAAACTCGCAAGGACCATGTCCTTTATATAGCCTGATATCCTGCTAATAAATGTAGCAAAGGACATCAAAAAGGCTGATAGTGTAATCTTTCTCTTTATATCACTCATCTTCTATCCTTAGTATAAGAAACCTCTTTGTATCTTTCTCCACCTTATATCTATCATCCATCCTGAAACCAGTTACCCAGACTATACTGCCACCCTCCTCTACTACTGGTATGGAATATCTCTCGTCCCTTGGGACCTTTAAATCAGTAAAGAAGTCCTGAAGCTTCTTCCTCTTTCCAAATCCAAAGGGATAAAAAAAGTCTCCAGGTTTCCATGACCTCACAAGGAGATTTTGAGAGGCTATCTTGTCCCTGTCAATAACAATCTTTTTCTTCCCATCACCAAGGTCCTCAGGTCTTGAATCCATGCAAATTGCTATAAGTTTATAACCTTTTTCCTCAATGTTTATGCTACCTGGTACTGGAAGGACATAATCCTTTAATCTTAGCGGTGGCTCGGAGGTGATGGTGAAGAGAGAATATCCCTTTATTGCCCTGATGTTACCTTTAATATACACCCTATCTCCTGGACTGCCCTGCTTTATCAGTTCAATCATCTCCTCAATATGTATAAAACTCAAGCCCCTCAGGCTAAAGACCTCATCAACCGCCCTTCTTAACAATCTTCTTAAGATCCTTTTATCAATCGCCTCAAGGGGTTTCAGAAAGAGCTCAATCATTGAATCTGTCTTTCTTGCCATAGATCTCATGAGTGCCTTCGTAACCTCTATTTCATAGAGCCTTTCTTCCTCAGAAAATATTTCTGCTAATCTTCCGAGGCTCTGGACAATTGATGGGTTTTTCTCTTTAAGGATTGGCATCACCTTTAGCCTTACCCAGTTTCTCAGGTATTCTGACCTGAGATTTGAAGAATCAGTTACAAAGTGAAGATTGTTCTTGAAAAGATAATCCTCAATCTCCTTCCTTTCTATTTCTATCAAGGGCCTTATGATGTTTCCCCTTACAGGAGGTATGCCCTGAAGTCCCTGAGGACCTGTGCCTCTTAGGAGTCTAATTATAATGGTCTCTGCCTGGTCATCAGCATTATGACCTACTGCTATTGCCTGTGCCTTTTTTTCAAGAAGGACCTCCTGAAGGGCATTGTATCTCAAAAACCTTGCAGCCTCCTGTTTGTTTTTACCTGTAGTCTTTACATAGCCAAGGACATCTATCTCCCTCACAATCAGCTCATAACCAAGGGACTCTGAGAATCTCCTGCAGAAATCTATTTCATGAGGGATCTCCTCTGGTCTTAAACCATGATTTATATATACAGGTATAAGATCAATCTTCAGTCTACCTTTAAGATTATGAAGGACATGCATGAGACAGACTGAATCAGGTCCACCAGAAAGACCTGTAATCACAAGATCACCAGGCCTGAGCATATTAAATCTCTTTATTGTCTTTAAGACCCTTTCAATAAGATTCATAATTTTCTTCCTCAATGGGGATATAGGCCTTTGGATTAAGATATAAATCTGATAATTTTCCTGCCCTGTAATGATAATAACCTGCCACGGCAATCATTGTAGCATTATCAGTGCAGTATCTTCGGGGTGGTATATGAACAGTTATACCAGGTCTCTCTGAAAGAGTTCTGAACCTTCTTCTCAGTTCACTGTTTGCAGCAACACCACCAGAGATAACGACCCTGTTTAGACCTTCCTTTTTCAATGCCCACTCAACCTTTTTCTCAAGCACATCCATTACAGATGCCTGAAAGGATGCACATAAATCAGGCAGGAGATCATTGAGTCTTTCAGGAGGAATAGACCTTACAAAATTGAGCACAGCGGTCTTAAGACCGCTGAAACTGAAGTCCATGTCCTCAGGTAGATAAGGCCTTGGAAAGGAAATGGCATCAGGCCTTCCATCCAGGGCAAGTTTATCTATCACGGGGCCACCTGGATAGCCAAGTCCAAGCAGTTTGGCAACCTTATCATAGGCCTCTCCTGCTGCATCGTCACGGGTCCTGCCGATTTCCCTGTATTTTAAAGGTGCATCAACCCTTATCAAAGATGTATGGCCTCCAGAGACTATAAGTGCAAGAAAGGGAAATTCTACGGCCTCGAAAGGCATGGCTGAAAAGATATGACCCTCTAAATGATTCACTCCACTGAGGGGTATACCTTTAACAAAGGCCAATCCCTTTGCAAAGGAACACCCAACAAGAAGGGAACCTATTAATCCTGGACCATGGCAGACAGATATAAGGTCAATATCTTCAAGCCCTGTGCCTGCAATCTCAAGGGCCTCATGAACCACAGGACCGATCATCTCTATATGCCTTCTTGATGCAAGCTCTGGCACTATACCACCGTATTTTTTATGAATCTCAGCCTGGCTTGATACAATATCAGAAAGGACAGTTATACCTTCATCCACACTTATCACAGAGGCAGAGGTATCATCGCAGGATGTATCAATCCCGAGGATGAGCATATGTTACAGACCCTCTATAACCCTTACATCCTGAGGAGGCACAAATTCAAAGAGTTTATCCTGAAGCCCTGAATTTATCACCACATCCCTGAGGTCTATCTCTATTGAATTCATAGCACTATCTGTAATCTTTAACCTCTTGATGGGGAATTCTCCATCTCCTGAATAGATCTCAATAGACCTTACATTGCCCATCTGAGTCTTTGGTTTCAGGATAAGCACATTTCTTTCTTCTTTTATCTCAAAATCTTTCCTTATATTCCCAAATCCTCCAAGAAGGGCAATAGGTGCCTGGCCATATCTCGAGGGAGAAAATCTTCCTTTTAGGACCTGCCTTTCCTTCTTCTGGTAAATAATAAGCATATCTCCTGATATTATGACATCCTGCGGAGACCTTCCTTTATAAGACCATCTAAACATAGATGGTATCTTTATAAAGAATTCTCCTTCATAACTTTCTGTTCTATCAAGGTCTTTAAGATAGCTGATCTGTCTAAACCTGCCCTTCAGGTCAGAGATATTTTTATAGGCATTCTCTATCCTGTCCACAAGTGCAGGTTCATCTATTGCAAAGAGAGACCATGGAATAATAAAGAAGATTAAAGAAATACAGAAAGAAATTAATCCCTGTAAATCCCTCACCTCTTCCTCCTTATAAAGTCCCTTGGTTTTCCAGCACCCTTTGGTGGACCCACAAAGCCATCCCTCTCAAGAAGCTCCATGAGCCTGGCAGCCCGATTGAAACCTATCTTAAATCTCCTCTGTATAAGTGATATAGAGATCTCTCCAAGGGTCTCACCAAGCTCTATAACCTTTTCGTATAATTCATCTGAATCACCACCCTCCTCCCCTGCCTGTTCCTGAGAATCTGAAGGAAGTTCAATAGACTCCATCATGGTATAATCAGGTTCTGCCTGTGGCTTTATGAAATCCACAATGGACCTTATCTCTTCCTCTGATACATAGGCGCCATGTATTCTTTTAAGTTTCACTCCAGGCATCATGAACAGCATATCACCCTGGCCGAGGAGCTGTTCAGCTCCCTGTGCATCAAGGATTGTCCTTGAGTCGATCCTTGAACTCACCTGGAAGGCAATCCTTGCAGGGAAATTTGCCTTTATAACACCTGTTATCACATCAACAGATGGTCTCTGGGTTGCTATTATGAGATGAATACCCGATGCCCTTGCCATATGGGCAAGCCTTGTTATGGCATCCTCTACCTCCTGAGCACCAGTGAGCATAAGGTCAGCAAGCTCATCTATAATTACCACTATGTAAGGAAGCCTCTCCTCCTCAGAGACCTGTGCATTGAATCCTTCAATATTCCTCACACCTTTTTCAGCAATTATCCTGTATCTCCTTTCCATCTCAAAGACAATCTTTTTCAGGGCATCCCTTGCCTCTTTTGGTGTTGTAATCACAGGGCTCAATAGATGAGGTATCTCATTGTAAGGTGACAATTCAAGAAATTTCGGGTCTATCATTAAGAGTTTGACCTCTTTTGGTGTGGCCTTGTAAAGCATGCTTATAATCATGCTGTTTAAGGAAACACTCTTCCCAGAACCAGTAGCACCTGCAACAAGAAGATGGGGTGTCTTTGCAAGGTCAATTACAAAGGGATTTCCTGTGATATCCTTTCCGAGGGCAAGGGTGAGTTTTGAATTTGACCTCTGAAAGACTTCAGAACCTATTATTTCTCTGAGGGATACTATCTCTCTTTGCCTGTTGGGAACCTCTATACCAATGGTTGATTTACCTGGAACGGTATAAATCCTTACACTCTGAGCCTTTAGTGCAAGGGAAAGGTCATCAGCAAGGGAGATTATCTTATTTATCTTTATCCCTGGAGCTGGTTCAAATTCAAACATTGTTACAACGGGTCCTGGATGTACCTGGGTGACCTTACCTTCCACATCAAAATCAGCAAGTTTTTTCTCTATATTCTGGGAAAGATTAAGTATCTCTTCTTTGGAGGGCTTCTGGATTGATTGATCATGAATAACAAGGAGCTCAAGGGGAGGAAACTCGTATTCGCCTGCTTTTCTTTTAAGAGGAATATATTGAGGCCCTTCCTTAACATTTTCACTGGTGACTATAGCTGGTGAAAAGTCCTCTTCTTGAATCATTTCAGGCTCTTCCTCTATTTCATCAGTCTCCTTTTCCTTATGCCTTGCTCTCTTTATTCCAATAGAAAAGATTGCCACAGGAGTCATCATAATAACAGAAGATATAAAAAGAAGAAATGAAAGAATATAGGCGCCAAATGTGGAAAGCATTGCCTGCAAAAGGCCTGACATTATAACACCGGCCATTCCGCCAATAGCCTTATCAGAATTTAATGAGAGCGTCCTTTCAACAAGACCAGAGAGTATTGATAGAGATAATAGAAATAACAGGCTTCCTGCAATATAGATGATATGGCCTTTTCTATGAAGGAGTCTTCTTAATCCCCAGATTATAAGCAAGAAGGGAATTGTTAATGAAGGAAATCCAAATATCGAAAAAAGTATATCTGAAAGATTTGCACCTATTATTCCTCCATAGTTACGAACAGGCCTTTCAGAATATGTAAAAATAGAGGGATCCTGAGGCGAATAGGTAATCAAGGAGACAAGGCAGAATATTCCCAGAAGAATGGAGAATATACCCTTCAGTTCATTTTTCAGCCTTCCGAGTTCCATATTACATTATATTTTAGCCTATTTAAAAGAATAAGGGGAAAAAATAAAACCTGCATGAACAGCAGCTGGATAACACACTGCACACTGTTTATAGTTCTTTACAAAAATAAAAAAATCAACAATGCAAGTAAGATACGATAATAAACAAAGAGGTCAATCCTGTATCTCTGAAGATATTTAATAAGAAATCCTATGGCAATCAATCCTGCAATAAATGAGCTCAGCATGCCAGAGATAAATAAACTGTAATCTATTTGAGGTTCATGGATAATCCTCTTTAAACCAAGCAGTGTGGCTCCTGCAATGACAGGAGTTGAAAGGAGAAAGGAAAATCTCGCTGAATCTTCCCTCTTCATACCGAGTAAAAATCCTGCTCCAATGGTAATGCCTGACCTTGAAACCCCTGGTATTAAGGCAAGGGTCTGAAAAAGACCGATGATAAGACAATCCTTCAAATTCAGGTCAGGAAGTCCTTTGTTACCGGATAATCTATCAGTAATGAGCATAAACAGGCTGATTAAAAAAAGACTCATGGCAATGATATGGGGACTCCTGAACTGATTTTCAACAATCTCCTCAAGGAAAAGGCCAGCTACACCAGCAGGGATGGTAGCGATTACTATAAATAAGAGAAGTCTCTTTTCATGAAGTATAAGCCTCACCCACTCCTTAAAAAAGAAAACCAGCACAGCAAGTAGTGTACCTGCATGAAGGGCAATATCAAAGGTAAGGCTATTTACAGTCCCCATCCAGCCAAACAATCTTGGCGTAATAATAAGATGGGCTGTGCTGCTCACAGGAAGGAATTCAGTGATTCCCTGTATGATTCCAAGGATTATTGCCTCAAGCATGGAAGTTTATTTTAACAAAGAAACAAATATGATTCAAATCATGTTAACCCCTCTTCATTAAGGTTATAATAGACTATGAAAGAAAGTTGTCCAGGAAGCAGAGAAATAAGGAATCCTTATCCAGAGCCCCTTGTCTGTCCCTTCTGCCTTAAGGAAAATGAGATATGGTCAGACGAGGTGGAGATTGAGTGCAGGGGATGCGGAAAGACCATTTCAAGGGATATGAAGCCTAATTGTATCCTCTGGTGCCCTGCTGCAAAACAGTGTGTGGGTGCTGAGAAATATGAAAGGCTGATAAAGGCGATGAAATAAGAAAGGGGAGGGTCCTCCCCTTTCCTATCTTAAACCTTTTGGAATTCAATGCTGGGCAGGGAAAAAGGTATAGCTGACCCATACCAGTACAAACATAAGTATCACACCAAGTACAATACTCCAGGTGATCAATTTCTTTTCTACTGGAAGCAGTTCTTCATATTCCATTTTCTTTAACTCTTCTGAAAGTTTTGTCTCATCCGGCATAACCCCACCTCCTTTTAAAATCTCAGGGGGTGGCAAATCCACCCCTTCTGTTTTTTATCCACTGATTACCGGAGGCTTCACTCCATGGAAGAATATCCATGATATAAACAGCCCTATCCAGAGGATGAAGCCAAAGAGGCATATGAGATAGACAAGGGCAAGCTTACCAATGCCCTCCTCCCAGAGCTTCCTGAAGTCAGAGACAACACCAATGGTAAAGAATGTTATCAGGAAGAAGAGGACCCTCAGGGCATTTGTTCCACCTGTTGCCTCTTTTGCCTGAGATTGTGTCTTTTTCTCAGATGCTATGGAATCCTTGAGCTCCTTTATCCTTGCCTTGTTTGAATTTATCTTTTCAGCTATAGCAGCCTGTTCCTGCTGTGGCTTTGAGGGAAGGTCCTTTTCAAGGCTTGCAATCTCTTTTTCTATCTTTTTGATCTCATTTTCCACAGGTGTTATCTTTGCTGTAAGTGGTATGGCTATAAGGAGTATCACTACAAAGGTTATCGCATAACCAAGGACAAATTTAGGGAATCTTCTCCATATCTCTACTGCCTGGACCTTCTCACCAGGTTTGCACTCAATCTTTGTACACCATATAACTGCAAGGAGAAATGCCCAGATGCTGATAAATATGTCTATAAAGAGCTTTGTGGTTGATGCAGCCATGAGCATCCATCCTGCATCATATTTAATCCCTGCAACTGTCTCTGCCTTTGCCCTGATAAGTGCATCAACAACTGCACCGCTTGCAAAGGCAGCACCATCGGTCTTCACTGCAAGTCCCATCCAGGCACCAGCAACCATTGGTTCCTTCCAGAGGAACTGCTGTGCAAAGAATGGAAGGATTATCAGCTCAATGACAGCAAATATAACAACGAGGGAGGAGACCATTATGGGAACCACAGGCCTAGCCTTTATGGCACCTCCTGTTGCTATTGCAGCTGAAACACCGCAGATGGATATCCCTGATGCAAGTGGAGCTGCCCATTCCCTGCTGAATTTAAAGTACTTCCTTGCGATAAGATAGACCAGTGCCCAGTAAATGAGATAGGCTTCAATAATAGCACAGAGCCCCCTGAACAGCACTGCTGAGGCAAGACCAAAGGCCTCTGCTGATTTAAGGCCAATAAGTGCTCCCATCAGTGCGATTGCTGTCTTAATATAGAGCTCAGGCCTTACTGCCTCTTTTATAAAGTTCGCAACACCTGGAAGGAAATTACCTATAAACAATCCCACAAGGAGTGCCACTATGAAGCCAGCCTCGCCTGTAAGCTTAAGAGACCATGGTACCCCTGCCTTCTTTGCATCCGTTGCAGCAATATAGGCATAATGACCTATAAGCCAGCAGGCATAACTTATCCAGAAGACAATGGTAAATCCTACTATGAATCTTCCCACATTAGCACCGAGCAAGGATGCTCCTATACTCATCACAACAAGTAAGAAGAGATATGTGAGAATAAGGGATGCAAAACCAGAAAGACCCTTCCTTTCATAGGTTCCGCCAACCTGTAAGCCAGTGGTATCCTTTACAGTGATGGTCTCTTCCTTTCCATCAGGTTTTTTGATTGTCACCTTGTTGCCATCAATCTTTGTTATCACTCCCTTTAATGGAACAAGCTTAGCAGACACAGGAGCAATAGCCTTTTCCAGCTTTGTCCATTCCTTTGTTGAAACTAGCCAGCCAAAGCTGTTGATCCCAGCAAAGGAAAGAAGTGAAATTGCAAACAAGACCATGGCAAGCCAGAAGGCTAACCAGTCTTCATTTAACAATGCAGTTTTCTTTTCTTCCATCCTGCGCACCTCCTTATTTTTTTAATTAAAAATTGGTGCCCTTAAAGATAAATATATCCTTTTGTAATCAAGACATAACATCACCTCCTTTTTTCTCTGGGAAGCAATTTAGATACCAGAATATATCTCTTTGAATAATAAGAATTTTTTAAAAGAAGGGATTTTTATTGTTCCCACCTGGGAACAAAAAGGAGATAGCTGTTACCTTCTGGCAACATCAAGGATAATCTATGCCATATTCCTTGATCTTTTTCCAGAGGACCTTTCTGCTGATGCCAAGCCTTTTAGCTGCTTCAGATCGCTTTCCTCCTGTTTCCTTTAATATATTTATAATAAGCTTTTTTTCATAAGAGCTCAGACATTCCTGAAGGGATATATTATCTGAAAGGCATTTATCCTCTATCTTGATATCAGCAATGAATTCCTCGGGCAGATTTTTAATATCTATAATATTATCTGCAGAGAGAAGCACAGCCCTCTCAATGGCATGTTTTAGCTCTCTCACATTTCCAGGATAGTGGTATGAAAGAAGTGCTTCATAGGCTGCTGAAGATAGTCTTAGTCCTGAGCGTGAATATTTCTTTTGAAAGTATTCAAGAAAATGTTCAATAAGATAAGGAATGTCCTCTTTTCTTTCTCTCAAAGGTGGTATATTAATGGGAACAACATTGATCCTGTAGTATAAGTCTTCACGGAATTTACCCTCCCTTACAAGATCCTTCAGGTTTTTACTGGTTGCATAAATACATCTTACATCCACCATTATAGGTTCTTTACCACCCAGTCTGTTGACAGCATTATCCTCAAGAACCCTTAAAAGTTTTGCCTGAAGCTGAAGCGGCATATCTCCTATCTCATCAAAAAATATGGTCCCACCACTGGCAATCTCAAACTTTCCCTTTCTTGTCTCTGTAGCACCTGTGAAGGCTCCCTTTTCATAACCGAATAATTCTGATTCAAAAAGTGATTCAGGAATAGCAGCACAATTGATCTTTACATAAGGACCTCTTTTCCTGTGGCTCTTCTCATGAATGGCATTTGCCACAAGTTCCTTACCTGTACCACTTTCTCCCTGAATCAGAACAGGGACATCAGCCATTGCAATAGCCTCTATCCTGTCAAGGACCTCCTTCATACTGGGGCTTTCACCGATAAGCCTTTGCTGGGTTGATTTTTTAATGGATTCCTTGAGTTCCTGAACCTCTTTTTCGAGTCTTCTGAAATTAATGAACCTTTCCACTACAAAAAGTAATTCTTCATTGGAAAAAGGTTTTGCAATATAATCAAAGGCACCATCCTTTATTGCCTGGACAGCTGTCTTGATCTCAGGAAAGGCAGTTATTACTATAACACCTGTATGAGGATGCCTTGACTTTATCTCCTTTAATATTAATAAACCATCCTTCCCGGGAAGTCTAAGGTCTGTTATCACTATATCGAAATCATATTCTTTAAGAATCTCAATTGCTCTGGCTCCATTATCACATTCCTTTACAACAAAACCCGAAGAACTGAGGAAATGGCTCATTCCGAGCCTCATGGCTGGATCATCTTCTATAATGAGTATCTTTTCTTTCATTGTCTTACCGGTAACTCAACTGTAAAGGTGGTTCCCTTTTCAGAGGTAATTACCTTTATCTCCCCTTTATGCTGTTCCACTATAGACTTACTTACTGAAAGCCCTAGACCCGTGCCCTCCCCCACAGGTTTAGTTGTAAAGAAGGGATCAAATATCCTTGGTAATATATCCTGAGGTATTCCGGGCCCTGTGTCGGTAATGGAAATACAACACCTACCATTTTCAATTAATGTCTTTATACTCAGGGTTCCCTGGGAGCCATCCATTGCCTGAATGGCATTTAATATAATGTTTAAAAAAACCTGTTCCATCTTATTCCTGTCAGCCATTATCTCGGGGATGTTATCCCCGAGGTCTTTTATAACCCTGATCCCCTTTTTTGTAAGTATATATTCTGTGAGCCTCAATACATTATCTATCATATTGTTTACAGACTCAGGTTTCATGACCAGTTCTGTTTGTTTTGAAAAATCAAGGAGCTGTCTTATTATATCCTGTATCTTCTGTAAACCTGTATTAATAACCTCTATGTGTTTCTGCCTTGCCTCCCCGTTCATCTCTGTTGAAATTAGATTATTAAAACACAGCCTTATCCCGCCAAGGGGATTATTGATCTCATGGGCAAGGCCTGCTGAAAGCTGTCCGATAGCCACAAGCTTCTCAGCTATCCGCATCTGTTCCTCCACCTGTCTTCTCTCTGTTATATCCTTCACATAATGAACAGCTTTAATAACCTCGCCTCTGTCATCAAATACGGGATACAGATGAATATAATAATGTCTTCCCTCCTCATCCTCCCAGTATTCAGATATAGGCCTCTTTTCATCCTTCAATCTCTTAATGAAACATACCGGGCATATGGTGTCAGGATCGCAGCTTTCAGGATTACACTTTTCCTTAAAAACAGCCCTTATGCCTTTTGCCATCCATTCCCTGTAGGCATTGTTTGTTAATTCAACTGTGCAGTCTGGCCTGATGAGCGCAAGGGGGTCTGATATACCTTCAAATATTGTCTTTAATGTTTCTGTCTGTTTTCTCATGGCCTCATGGGCTTCATAAAGATGCCTTGCCATCTGATTGAAGGATACTATCAGTTCCCCTATCTCATCCTTTGACTGAACAGGTATATCCTGATTGAGAGGCTTTGTTCCATCTGCAATGCCTTTAAAGATACCGGTAAGTCTTCCAAGGGGTCTGCTCACAAGACTCTAGAAGGCTCCCTGAAGTGAGAGGAAAAGGAAGAAAAGTGAGATTATGCCAAAGACAAATGTTGATATAGCGATACCCTTGATCTCGGCAAGGGTTGTAGCAAGGGGAACCGCAACAGATTCAACTCCTATTATATCCTCTTCCTTCCATGGCAAATCCACAGTTCTGTTATATCTTTTTACAAGGGATCTTGGAGCATCCTTTAACTTTCCATGGCAGACAAGACAGCCCTTTTTAACAATAACAGGCTTTGCCCTGATAAGATACTCCTGACCATTATGGGTTATTATACCATTCCAGACAGTCAATCCCCTGTTTTTATTAAAAAATGCTATAAGCCTCTTATGAAGTTCATCAGCAGTATTTTTAGGATTGATAGGATTTATCGAGACCCTTCTATAAACATAATCTTCAAGCTCTTCATTGAACCTTCTCATCACACTGAATCTTACATGTGTTGTTGACATGGCCTCTACTATAAAGTCTTCGCTTGTGGCATTCCTGATTAAATCAAACACAGCTGGTCTTAGCTCTTCATTCACATAATCACCAACTGCATCTATCTGGGTAAGGATTATCTTTGTCTTTTCATTTGCATCTTCAAGAACCCTCTGTTTTAAATGATAATAGAGTATTACAGAAAAGATAACACAGAAGACCGTAAGGATTAGACTGATGGCAATGGTAAACTTCGTGCTGAGAGTAAGGTTTCTGAATTTCATCTTTTATATTAAATTTTAATAAAACCAGATAGATTTGGGCAAGCAAGTGCTACAGTGGGTAGTGCTACCGTACGACCGCATATAAAGCAAATCTCTTCACCTCGTAGGTGAAATTTGGGAGTGCCCTCTTTTTTCTTATCTTATAATTTTTGTTATAATAAATAAATTTATTCCTTATGGAGGTAGGTTCTGTGAAGGTATCACAGCAGGCAGTTGAAAGATTTAAAAAGATCCTTAAAGATTCTGGATCAGAGGATTCAGGAATAAGGATATTCTTATCCGGTGGCTGAAGGCCATCACTGGCTATGGACATAGTCAGAGAACCCTATGCAACAGACAGTGTTATGGAATTCGATGGTCTCAAACTCTTTCTTGATATGTGGGCGCAGAATATCCTTCTTGGGGCAACCATTGATTATTCAGAAGGTTATGGTTTTACTATAACAGGGGCATCAGAACCGGGCTCCTGTTGCAGTTAACAGAAGTCTCATTGTGGATTCGTCTGGCCTTTCCTTTGGAAAGGCCAGGGGTTTATTATTACCTGTCAATAGTATTCGCATAAAAACTTAGGAAAACTCAGTTATTCTATAGGCTTATAGCGGTTAATTCCAGATTTTATAACAGAAGATGTCGCCAGAAATTTCCGTTAAAACCCTCAATTAAACTGGCAGACTGCCGATATTTTGGGTTTCACGGACTGAAGACAAGCTTCACCCCGTGAAACCCCGATGAAAATGCATTTCTATCAGCAAATTGAGGTATAAATTGATCTACAGAGAGAACCATGTATATTATGATAAAATAATTTATGGGGTTTGAGATTATTGATGTTTCAGGTGATGTTGGTATAAGAGCAGAGGGTAATGATCTTGAAGAGGTCTTTAAAAACGCTGCCCGAGGACTTTACAGCCTTATCACTGACATAGATAAGGTAAGACCCCTGATATCTCGCAGGATTGAACTCAAGGCCACTGAGCCTGACAATCTTATTGTGAGTTTTCTAAATGAACTTATATTCATCTTTGATGCTTATGGATTCATCGGAAGCAGGATTGATATGGAAAGTAATCTAAAAGATATATTCCATCCCGGTCAGGTAAAAGAGCTATGGCTAAAAGCTGATATCAGAGGTGAAGACTTTGATCCCGTGAGACATGAAAGAAGACTCCTTGTCAAGGCAGCTACATATCATAACCTAAGGTTTTACAAAGAAAATGACCTCTGGAAAGTAAACATAATCTTTGATATATAAAAACATCTTTGAGGAGGTGAGAATATGCCGGTAGAGGGTTTAATAAGGATAGATGAAAACAGGCTTGAGGTCCCGCCTACCTATAAGCCTGGCATGAGGACGAATGGAATAATATTTGTTGATGAAGAGCTTGAAAAAGAGCTTGAGAAGGAATCCATTGAGCAGGTTGCAAATGTTGCCACCCTTCCGGGTATTGTTGGATCATCCCTTGCCATGCCAGATATTCATACTGGATATGGCTTTGCCATTGGAGGTGTGGCAGCCTTTGATCTAAAGGAAGGCGTTATCTCTCCTGGTGGCGTTGGTTATGATATTAACTGCGGTGTAAGGCTTTTAAGAAGTAATCTTACAAAGGAGGAGGTCCTTCCAAAGATAAAAGAACTGGTTAATACCCTTTATAATGAAATACCCACCGGAGTTGGCTCTAAGGGAAAGATAAAGCTTGATTCTTCATCTGAGAAAGAACTCCTCAAGAAAGGTGCAAGATGGGCAGTAGAGAATGGTTATGGTGAATCAGAGGATCTTGAAAGGATTGAATCAGGCGGCTGTATTGAAGGAGCAGACCCATCAATAATAAGTGATAAGGCCTATGAAAGAGGAAGGGCACAGCAGGGAACACTTGGCTCAGGGAATCATTTCCTGGAAGTACAATATGTTGATGAGATTTATGATGAAAGGGCAGCAACTGAACTTGGTCTCTTTAAAGGACAGATAACAGTGATGATTCATACAGGCTCAAGGGGATTCGGGCATCAGGTCTGTACAGACTTTCTTGAGATCATGGAAAGGGCTGCCAGAAAATACGGAATTGAATTGCCTGATAAAGAGCTTGCCTGTGCTCCCTTTAACAGTCCAGAGGCACAGGATTATCTTTCCGCAATGAGGGCTGCTGCCAATTATGCCTGGGCTAACAGACAGTGTCTCATGCACTGGACAAAGGAATGCTTTATAAAGGTCTTCAATATCTCTCCAAAGGAACTTGGTTTAACTTTAATCTATGATGTTGCCCATAATATTGCAAAGATAGAGGAACATGTTGTCAACGGTAAGAGGCTTAAACTTGTTGTCCATAGAAAAGGTGCTACAAGGGCATTCCCGCCAGGTCATCCAGAGCTTCCAGAGATGTATAGGAAAATCGGTCAGCCTGTGATTATTCCTGGTGATATGGGAAGATATTCCTATCTGCTTCTTGGAACAAACAAGGCAATGCAGGAGACCTTCGGCTCTACATGCCATGGAGCTGGAAGGCTTCTTTCAAGGCACCAGGCTATCAAGAAGGCAAAGGGAAGATCAATATCAAGGGAAATGGAGGACAGAGGCATTATAGTAAGGTCTGCTGGAAGAGAGACCCTTGCAGAGGAGATGTCAGAGGCCTACAAGGATGTATCAAATGTAGTAGAGGTTGTTCACAGGGCCGGTATCTCAAGAAAGGTTGCAAGACTCCATCCCATTGGTGTGATAAAGGGATAAATTTGGAAAAACTGAGGATTGGAAAGATTCCTTATCTCAATCTATTTCCCTTTTTTTATTTTCTTGAAAAGATAAAAGACCCCTCCTTTGAATTTATAGAGGATATACCTTCAAGACTTAATAAAAAATTAAGAGCTGGTGAGATAGATGTAAGTCCTTCTTCTTCTGTTGAGTATCTGTTAAACGAGAACCTCTATGAGATTATAGAGAATCATTCTATAAGCTCCAGGGGACCCGTAAAGAGTATAATCCTGTTCAGTAAAAGTCCCCTGCAGGAGCTTGCCAATAAGACCATCCTGGTAACGGATCAGTCCGATACTTCAATAGTACAATTAGGGATAATAGCCAATATATTCCTCAAGCTGAATATTAAAACAGAGAAAAGTAATCGTCCTTTAGATGAAGGACTCAGGGAATATCCTGCCTATTTGCTTATCGGTGATGAGGCAATGAAAAATGTCTATCTCAATAAAAGGTTTTATATTTATGACCTCGGTGAACTGTGGGAAAGACATACAGGCCTTCCTTTTGTTTATGCACTATGGATAATAAGAAAAGATGCCCTGAATAAAAAAGGCATATTAATTAAAAAATTTAAAGAAAAGCTTGATAATATCAAGAGAGACTTTTTAAAAAATCCTGCTCAGCTCTGCGAACTACCAGAGATATCAAATATCATAGGGCCTAAAGAGGTATTGTCTTATTGGGAAACCCTGTCATTTGATTTAACTGAGGAACATAAAAGGGGACTTGAACTTTTCAGACATTATGCAATGATGCTTAATCAGAAAAGAGATTCTTTATCTTATCCATAAAGGTCTTCTGCGGTTCCTCATTATTCAGCCTTGCCAGTTCCTCTATAAGCTCTCTTTGTCTGGGTGTAACCTTTTTTGGCACCTCTATATAGACCCTTACAATCTGATTTCCTCTTGAATGGCTGTGAAGCCTCTGAATACCCTTGCCTTTAAGAATAAATTCTGTTCCTGATGATGTCCCTGGCGGGATTCGTAATTTTGCAGGACCCTCGAGGGTTGGAACCTCTATCTCTGCACCAAGCACTGCCTGAGGAAAGGTTATAGGTATCTCGCATATTATATTATTGCCATCCCTTTTAAAAAGTGGATGCTCCTCCACGGTTATATAAACATAAAGATCCCCAGGAGGACCACCGTTCTGACCGAGTTCACCCTCACCCCTTAATCTCAGCTTTGAGCCTGTCTCAACTCCAGCAGGTATCTTTATTGATATTGCCTTTCTCCTTGTGATAAGACCGCTGCCCTTGCATCTTTTACAGGGATCACCTATTACGTAGCCCTTTCCATGACATTTCGGACAGGTCTTTGATATGGTAAAGAATCCTTGCTGGTATCTTATCTGACCTGTACCCCTACAATTGGAACAGGAGGCAGGTCTTCTGCTTGCTGAACCTGTTCCAGCACAGTCAGCACAGGGTTCTGTCTTTGGTATCTCTATGATCTTTTCAGCACCAAAGGCTGCTTCATGGAGATTTATCGTGAGGTTGTAACGAAGGTCTTCACCCCTCTGGGGCCTGTGAGCCCTTCTGCCACCAAAGACACCGAAGAAATCTTCAAAGATATCTTCAAATATATCACCAAAGGTACTGCTGAAGGGCCCAAATCCAGGCCCTTCAGCAAAGGTGGATGTGCCAAACTGGTCATATTGCTGTCTCTTTACAGGGTCGCTCAGGCAGGCATAGGCCTCGTTTATCTCCTTGAACCTTTCCTCTGCCTCTTTGTTGCCAGGGTTCCTGTCAGGATGATATTTAAGTGCAAGTCTTCTAAAGGCCTTCTTTATCTCCTCAGGACTCGCATCCCTTGATACCCCGAGGATTTCATAGTAATCCTTCATCTCTTTCATCAATTATTTTTGACTCCATCCACAACAATCTCAGCTTTTGTCCTTTTTATCAACATCCTCAAACTCTGCCTCCACCACTTCCTCTTCTTTCTTACTTTCTCTTGTACCTGTACCTGTACCAGCACCAGCTCCTGCTCCTGCTGCTGTCTTATATATGTGCTCAGCAATTTTGTAGGATGCCTTTGTAAGCTCCTCTATGGCTCTTTTAATCTCATTTATATCATTGGAGGAATCTTTTACACGCCTGCACTTCTCCAGTGCCTCTTCTATAGTCTTCTTCTCTGATTCTGTTACCTTATCACCGTATTCCCTCAATGATTTTTCAACTGAGTATATGAGTGTATCTGCCTCATTCCTTGCCTCTGCAAGCTGTTTCTTTCTCCTGTCTTCCTCTGCATGAGCCTCAGCCTCTCTCATCATCCTCTTGATCTCTTCTTCTGTTAAACCACTTGAGGCAGTTATCCTTATGGACTGCTCCTTTCCTGTACCAAGGTCTTTTGCCGAGACATGTAGGATTCCGTTTGCATCTATATCAAAGGTGACCTCTATCTGAGGCACCCCCCTTGGTGCAGGTGGTATTCCTACAAGCTCAAAGACTCCAAGAAGCTTATTGTCTGCTGCCATGGGTCTCTCACCCTGATACACCTTTATGGTAACAGCAGGCTGATTATCTGTGGCAGTAGTGAATATCTGTGACTTCTTGGTGGGTATTGTTGTATTCCTTTCAATAATCTTTGTAAAAACACCTCCAAGGGTCTCAATACCAAGTGAAAGAGGTGTAACATCGAGGAGTAGAACCTCCTTTACCTCACCCTTGAGTACTGCTGCCTGTATAGCTGCGCCCACAGCAACGACCTCATCAGGATTAACTGTCTTATTAGGGTCTTTTCCAAAATAACCTTTTACAGTCTCCTGAACCTTTGGTGTCCTTGTCTGACCACCTACAAGAATAACCTCATCAATATCTTTTGGAGACAGATTTGCATCAGACAGGGCAAGTTTGCATGGACCAAGGGTCTTCTCTATAAGATCTCCAACAAGCTGTTCAAACCTTGCCCTTGTGAGTTTCATAACAAGGTGCTTAGGACCTGTGGCATCAGCAGTTATAAAAGGTAGGTTTATCTCTGTCTCCATTGCCTGTGAAAGTTCTATCTTAGCCTTTTCAGCAGCCTCCTTAAGCCTCTGAAGTGCCATCTTGTCCTGCCTGAGATCAATCCCCTGATCTTTTTTGAATTCTTCTATCATCCAGTCCATAATCCTGAGGTCAAAATCATCACCGCCAAGATAGGTATCACCATTGGTAGCCCTGACCTCTATAACACCCTCTCCTATCTCAAGGATTGAAATATCAAAGGTTCCACCACCAAGGTCATAGACCGCTATCTTTTCTTCTTTCTTTTTGTCAAGACCATAGGCAAGGGCTGCTGCTGTAGGCTCATTTATTATCCTCAGGACATTCAAGCCAGCAATCCTTCCAGCATCCTTTGTTGCCTGTCTCTGGCTGTCATCAAAATAGGCAGGAACTGTGATAACTGCCTCTGTAACTGGCTCTCCAAGATAATCCTCTGCAGCCTGTTTAAGTTTCTGAAGTATCATGGCTGATATCTCAGGTGGTGAATAGACCTTTCCCATAATCTCTACATGGGCATCGCCATTTGGAGCTGGCACAATCTTATAGGGAAGCCTCTTCATAGCCTCTTTAACTTCTTGAGAATCATATTTCCTTCCCATCAATCTCTTTATTGAAAAAATGGTATTTGTAGGATTGGTAATTGCCTGTCTTTTGGCAATCTGACCAACAAGTCTATCGCCTTTTTCTGTAAAGGCTACCACAGAGGGAGTCGTCCTTGAACCCTCCTGATTTGGTATCACCACAGGTTCACCACCTATAACAACTGCAACAACAGAGTTTGTTGTGCCAAGATCAATTCCGATCGCCTTTCCCATATCTCTTTACCTCCTTTTTAAAGATTTACTCTATAAGCTCTTTCTTTTCAGGTTTTTTTGACACCGCTACTAAAGAGGGCCTCAAAACTTTATCTTTATACATATATCCTTTTCTTAACTCCTCAACTACAGTCATCTCATCCACATCATCCCTCTCCACCATTGACATTGCCTCATGATACTGTGGATCAAAGGGTTTCATGTATGATTCTATCTGTGAAAGACCTACCTTCTCAAGGGCCTTAAGGATCTCTTTAAGGGTGAGTTTTACACCCTCAACCAGTCCTGAGTTTGCATCCTCTGCATGCCTTATGGCCATCTCAAGATTGTCCAGAGAAGGGATAAGAGAATTTATCAAGGCCTCATTGGAGTACTTTATAATATCTTCCTTTTCACGGGCTACCATCTTTTTGTAGTTCTCAAATTCTGCATACAGTCTCATATATCTATCCTTCAGATCCTGAATCTCCCTTTTAAGGCTGTTTATGAAGGCCTCTTCATTGAATGTAAGCTCTTCTCTTTCCTCTTTTGTAATCTCTTGCTTTTCCTCATGAACAATATTTTGAGGGGCCTCAGAAAGAACTTCCTCATGATTTTCTTTTAGTTCCTTTTCATTATCCATGTCTCCGCCTCCTTGAAAGGACATCTGTAATAAACTCAGATACAGACCTTACCATTGATATAGCCTTTGCATAATCCATCCTTTTTGGACCTATCAAACATATAGCCCCCGCTGGCCTGTCCTTTTCATAATAAGTTGATGCCACGATACTGAAGTCGTGCATCTCCTTTATCTGGTTCTCATTGCCTATTATAACCTTCATTCCATTACTTTTGTAAATAAGTTCATCGAGGAGATTAAGGATAAGATGTTTATCCTCAATTGCCCTTACAAGTTCTCTAATCTTTGAAATGTTAAAGAAATCAGGAAGTTCGAAGACCTGAGAAAAACCATGGATAAAAAGCATGTCATCTACAAGAAGTGCCTCTCTACAAAGCCTGATAGATTTTGAGATAAGGGCATCACATATAATCTTCTCCTTTGTCATCTCATTAAAGATTAATTCCCTTATCTCCTTTACGGAATAACCTGAAAACCTTGAATTTATATACCTTGTCGCCTCATTCAATTCGGATTGTGAAAGTGGAGTGCTTATATCGAGAATTCTTCTTTTAGTAATTCCCTCTGCTGTCTCAAAATTGAAAAGAACCTGTGAGGAACTTATTTTTTTAATCTCTATCTTCTTTATTACTGTGTCACCTTCAAAGGGGTGAGAGGCCACACTCACATAATGAGTTAATGCAGCAAGTGATTTTGTTGTTCTTTCAAGCATCAGTTCAATGCTATCCCTAATATCCTCAAGCCTCCTCGCCAGTTCTTTTATGAAAAGGGTATTTATCTTTGGTTCATTACTCAGGAGATTGTTTACATAGAATCTGAAACCCCTGTCGGTTGGTATTCTTCCTGCTGAAGTATGGGGCTGGAACAGATAACCGAGTTCCTCAAGATCAGCCATGACATTTCTTATAGTTGCTGAGGAAAGGTCAAAACCATACTTCTTTGCAATATGTCTTGACCCAACAGGGTCAAGCCTCTGAATATAACTCTCCACCACTGCTATTAATATTTTCTTAGCCCTTTCATCAAGCATGGCAAGTCACCTTTTAGCACTCTCACACCGAGAGTGCTAAAATTAATATAGCAACTCCTGAGAGCCTATGTCAAGTAAAGGAGGCACTCCCTAGTTATCCTCGCTGCCATTATGGATGTAATTCCTGATGGATCAAAAGGCGGTGAGACCTCTACTATATCAAAACCGACAAGCCTTATTCCTTTTAAATTCCTTATAAATGAAAGAATCTGCTCTGGTCTCCACCCGCAGGGTTCGGGAGTTCCTGTACCTGGTGAATAGGCAGGATCAAGCACATCTATATCAACAGATATATAAACATCCTTACCATTAAGGGCTTTAAAGAACTCCTCGGAAGGAGGTTGAGGAGAGAAATATATTCCTGAAGACCTGTAATATTCTGCCTCCTCCTTTGAACCTGATCTGATGCCAAACTGGAAGATCCTCTGAGGAGGAATTATCTCGCTTATCCTTCTCATTACTGTGGCATGGGATAATCTGAGGCCATTGTATTCGTCTCTCATATCAGCATGGGCATCAAGGGTGATAATATAAATTTCCTTAAACTTCTGTGAAAGGATATCCACAACTGGATAGGTAATGAGATGTTCTCCGCCAATAATAATGGGCAGGCTGTCTGAATCAAGAAGGTATTTTATAGCCTCCTTAATTTCCTCAATTGCCTTTTCGATGGATCCAGAAAGAAGGAGGTCTCCTTTATCGGAGAACCTGATATTATTAAGGTCACCTCCAACCAGAAGATCATATTCTTCCAGGCCATAGGAGGCCTCTCTTATAGCCACAGGTGCAAATCTTGTTCCGGGTCTATAGGATGTGCTGAGGTCAAGGGGTATACCGATGATTGCAAAAGGCCCTTCTTCAGAACTTGCCATGAAGGATCGGGTTTTTTCAAATACCGGCATCTTTTAAGAACTTTGGAAGTACAAAGGATGCCCTGTGAATATCAGGGGTATAATATTTTGTTTCAAATTCTAAAGCCCTCTGAGGAATGGAAGGATCATATTTTTTGGACCCTACCGTAAAACTCCAGTATCCTGATGGATAGGTTGGAACAGGCGAGGTATAAATCCTGCAGATAGGAAAGACCTTTTCCATAGATGTCTTTACCCTTTTTATGAGGGAGGTATGAAGAAAAGGTGATTCAGACTGGGTTACCAGAAGCCCATCCTTTTTTAAGGCCCTGAAACAATCTTGATAAAAGGATTCAGAAAAAAGACCCTCTGCGGGTCCAACAGGATCAGTTGAATCAACTATTATAATATCAAATCTATTTTCCTGCTGCTGTACATACCTTATACCATCAAATATCTCAACCCTGAACCTTGGATCTCCCTCAAAGGAACTGTAAAAGGGAAGAAATCTTTTAGAGACCTCAACGACATCTCTGTCAATCTCTACAAGAATAGCCTCTCTTATAACCCCGTGTTTAAGGATCTCCCTCAGGGTGCCACCGTCTCCACCACCTATAACCAGTATACTCTCAGGTCCTGGATGACTTAAAAGTGGTACATGGGTTATCATCTCGTGATAGAAGAATTCATCTCTTTCAGTTGTCTGAAAGGTCCCCTCAAGAAACAACACCCTTCCAAATTGATAGGAGTCCACCATAAGGATCTCCTGATATGGTGAGGTCTTTCTGTAAAGTGTTTCCTTTATCTTTATTCCAAGGGACAGGTCAGGAGTCTGTCTTTCTGTCAGCCACAATTCTGTTTCTGGCATCTTTCACCCTAATACCATAGAGGTACTGCTGCAAAGACACAGCCTATCTTTTTTACAATATGATCAACGGCCTTTACATAAATCTGATTTAAAGGAAGCCCCCTTACCTCAAAGGCCTCTTTGAGCATATCAACAACCCTCTCCTCTGCCTCCTCTCTGGAGCAATAACCTGAAAACTCCATTATCACTCCATAGCTATCTTTTCTTGAAATACCAACAGCTACAGATGCCGATATAAGTCTGCCCTCCTCAGAAGATATAAGGGAACCATAAGCTATGGGAAGAAGAATCCCTGGTGGTATATCAACTGTCTCATGATATATCGCTCCAGGAGGCAGGATGCTGCTTACCTTCAGTAGATTTACATTACCCACTCCTGAAAGGAGTAAGGACCTGTCAAAGGCGGTAAGTTCTGTTTTTCCCTCTGAGGCAGCTCCAACAAGGGAAAATTTTGTGGGCATGGGAAGTCCTGGCAGTATGAATTCTCTTGTTAATGTCCTTTCTTCTGTCTCTGTCAACTTTACTCTCCTTTCCTGGATTTTAGCTCCAGAAATTTTAGTTTTATTAGCAAAATATTATAAACTAATCTGTCCTCTGAATCAATAAAAAATTCATCTCCTCTATTTTGCCATTAGAAAACTGGCAGTCTGCCTCAAAGTCTTTACAATGCGACAAATTTTATTTATTATGTAGCAAAAAGTCTTCCAAAAGGTGAAGAAGGCGAAGAAGTAGGGGTAACCCTTGCGGTTACCCTCAAAAGGGTAGGGGCAAGCCCTACCCCTACTAAGGTGTCGCAGCCGGGGTCCCCAGAAAATCGTCAGATTTTCTGGGGTGCTATATTGCCATTAGAGCACGGGGTGAAGACAAGCTTCACCCCGTGAACCCCGATGAAAATGCATTTCTAACAGCAAATTGAGGTCATCTTGGCTTTCTCACCTGAAGTAACCTCTTTGCAGCAGCCCTTACAGCCTCTGATACATTCCTGTTCTTCTCCAGAAGTTCAAGATCCTTTGTCTTCAAGGCGGACACAAAACCAACTGCTACACCTGGTGGTGTCTTAGGATTTGTTACCAGTGCCTGAATTATGGAATAGTTTTTCATCCAGTCCCTGTTATTAGCTATGATTCTCAGGGCCTCTTCAGGAATAGA
>CALJEL010000039.1 GCA_938074335.1 uncultured bacterium
CAACTGAGAATATTTTTCTTTGGTTTTGGTCTAGCATTAGGGAGCGAATTTATGTCTTTAAAAGAAATTGTTGGCGGAGAGCCTAATGCTCTTAAACTTTACCAATCATTTCGAGACCCACACAGTGCCTTTGATATCGCATCCAGACAATATGCTTTTATGACCGTTGGACCAGTATCACCTCTTTCATTTGCTGGCACCCCTCTTTTTCTCACTGTTTATAATACCCCTGAAGAATTTTTAAGAGTAAACCGATTCTTAAGAAGCGGTAATTAAAAAATGCGTTGTGCAATTTATACAAGGGTATCAACTGATAACCAAGCAGAAAAAGATTTCTCCTCCTGCGAGGCTCAAGAGGAGAAGATAAAGGCTTTTGTTAAGAGCCAGAATAATTGGGAAGTTTTTAAGGTATATTCTGATGTTGGTTATACAGGGGCTAATCTCAATCGTCCTGCTCTGCAAGAATTACTTCAGGATATAAAATTAGGAAAAATCAATATTGTTTGGCTTACAAAATTGATAGACTCACCCGTTCACCTAAAGATTTTTACCAGTTGATAGAATTTTTTGAGAACTGCAAAGTTGATTTTATCTCAATAACAGAAAGATTTGATACTTCCACTCGGTAGTGTAAAATCTTCTGTGTAAATTGAAAAATTAAGACAACAGGGTGTATCCTCCATTGATTTAATTAAACTTTTCAAAGAAAGGAGGACACACCCATGTCAGTGAAGGAACTCACTGAACTAAGTTTAACAGATTTTGGGAAGGAATATCAAAGTGTGGGCGAAGAGGTGGAGTGCTATTTATCCTAAGGCAGTAAGGTGCATAGAGAAGGATTTAGAGGAGTTATTGAACTTTTATGATACTCCCAGAGAAATGTGGGTAAAACTGAGGACCACAAATGTAATAGAGAGGTCATTCAGGGAAGTAAGAAGAAGGACAAGACCTATGAGCTGTTTTAACAATACAACCTCTATAGAAAGGATCGTCTATGCGGTAATCAGTCATTTAAATGACAAATGGAGGATTAAACCCTTAGATGAATTTACACAGAGATCTTGACACTACCTCAGCTGACCTTCCTTGTCACCCTTTGAACCAATGGAGCTAAGATAAATACCATCTTTGCTGAATATCTGGATCCTGTGATTGCCTCTATCAGCAACATAAAGTATACCAAGATGAAGGGTTAACCCAGCAGGGTCATCAAATTGCTTTGTTCCATCTCCGCCTCCACCGAATTCTTCTATAAATCTCCTGTCCTTTGTAAACACTATTATCCTGTCCCTCCCTGTGTCTGATACATAAACAAGATTTTCATAAAGACATATTCCTGCTGGTTCTTCAAGATATCCTCTTTCAGCCTCTTTATCACCAAAGGTTCTTACGGTCTTTCCATCAGGGGTCATGACATGAATCCTTTTATTTGCCCTGTCTGCAATATAAAGTATCCCATCACCGTCAATTGCAATTGCCTGAGGTGCTATAAATTGCCCTGCGCCTGAGCCCTCCTGACCGAATTCTAACTTTAATTGAACATTCTGAAGGGCATAGGAAGAAAGGGTGGATTGCAGGGCACAACTTCAATCTTAATAACCCACGTTTCTCATCGTTGGACCCAAAAATTATCATTGCCTTGAATAACTCACCCAGCAGATAAAAACTGATTAACAATTTAAAAAAATATCACAGTCATTCAGCTACCCTCTTCCACCTGCTGTTTTATGGATTCTGCAAGTAAAGGTCCTATACCAGGGACATCTGCAAGATTCTTTAATGTCGAGAGCCTTATGTCCTGTCTTGTCCTGAATCCTGCCTTATAAAGATTCCTTGCCCTTATCCTTCCTATGCCCTTAAGGGTGATAAGCTCAAGGAGTTCTTCTCTAACACCATAGCTTATCCTCAACCTTAGCATGGAAAGGGGTTTGATAAGGGTCTTGAGGTTGAAGAGCTTTGCAATCTCCTCTGCTGAATAGAGGAGCCACTCAGCAAGCTCAACAAGCGTATGAAGGTCTCCAGGACCTATACCATAATGAGAGCATATCTCATCCTCTGTTCTTTCCTCTATCCAGTCAATCAAACAAAGGGCTGTCTTCAGTTCAGACATTATAGTCTCAACAGGATATTCTTCAGGATCTATCAGGAGTTCTCCTTCATATTTATAATAGGCATCGAGCATCTCTTCCATATCCTTTTCCTTTAAGGAAAGGGTCATCATGTCAGGGGTGTGACATATCATATGAAGAATGGAGATCAATCTCTTTGGTTTTGGGTTCCTGAGGCAATCTCTCAATATAACGCCTGTAAGCGGGTCAATATATAGTTCCGAAACCCTCTTGCCAAAGACAGTTGGCCTCAGATAACCTGATTTCTTTATTATAAGGCCTTCCTCTATAAGGAACTTGATGATCCTTTCTACTGTCTTAAATATATTTTCAATATCTCTCTGAAACCCTAAAAAGGTCTGCCGTAGAAAATCCCTTATCTCATTTTCTGACATTGTAAAGAGACCAGCAATTGATGACAGGAGATGAAATCTAAGGACCGACTCATCAGCAAGCTGTGATTCTATTGCCTCTGGCTCACCTTTAATATAATTTTCAACTATAAATCTCTCATCATTCCTTGACCTTGCAATAATTACTGCCTCACCATGGCTGTCATACCCTGGTCTTCCTGCCCTTCCTGACATCTGCTTTATCTCCATCACAGGTACAGGCCCCATCCCTCTTGCTGATTCATACCTTTTCCAGTCCTTTATAATCACACACCTTGAGGGAAGATTGAGTCCCATGGCAAGGGTCGTTGTTGAGACAAGTAGTCTCAGCCTGTTCTGCCTGAAGGCATCCTCTATCAGTCTTCTGTGTTCAGAAAGGAGCCCAGCATGGTGAAAGGCTGTGCCACCCCTTAAAGATTCAGCAAGCCTTTTTGAAAGCCTTGAAGGCTCTCCCAGAGAAATTATCTCCTTTGAAAGTGAATCAAGGATCTGCCTCTCCTTTTCTGATAGTTCCTGAACAATTATCCTTGATGCCTTTTCAGCAAGGGCCTCAGCAGACCTTCTTGTATTTACAAATATCAGGACCTGACCTCCCTTTCTGATTGTATCCAGGCTGATATCAATTACCTCAAGGCCTGAGGCCTTTTCTATCCACTTTATAGAACCATCATTGAATATTACAGCTCCGTTGAAATATACACCTTCATTAAGAGGGACAGGTCGCCATCCTGATTCTATGAGCTGAGCATCGAGCCATTGAGCGATATCACGGGCATTCCTTATAGTGGCACTCAGACAGAGAAACCTTATATGAGGATACATATTTTTTAATCTTGTGAGCACTATCTCAAGGGTTGGTCCCCTGTGGCTATCACCGAGGAGATGAATCTCGTCTGCAACCACAAGCCTTATATCCCCGAGCCAGGAGGCATGATGTCTTATAAGGGAATCAACCTTTTCATTGGTTGCTATTATTATATGGGCCCTCTCAAGCCAGGGATCACCGCTGTCATAATCTCCAGTGCTCTGCATGACCTTTATGCCAAATCTCTCATATTTCATCTTAAAATCATCATATTTCTGCCTTGCCAGTGCCCTTAAAGGGACAAGATAAAGGACCTTACCGGCCTGCTCAAAGAATAATTTCAATGCAAGTATCTCGGCTACCAATGTCTTACCAGATGCAGTGGGTGCAGATATGACAAATGAAGAATTCTCTAAAAGAAGTCCCCTTTTTACAGCCTCTTCCTGAGGTGGATAAAGCTCCTTCAATCCTGTGGAGCGAAGTGCCTCTATTAAATTATCCCCTGCACCGAAGGACTTTAAATCTTCAACCCTCATGGATTAGAATAGCATAATTGAAGATTCCCAGTAGCCTGCAGGGGTGAAAATACTTTGTCCCTGCAAAAGCTGCCCCATAATAAATAACGGAGGAATAAATGGAAAGGTTTTTTCTTAATCCTGATGACTCAGCACTTATAATAGTGGACATCCAGGAAAGGCTTGCTGCTGTGATGTCAGAAAAGGAGAAGGTGCTCGGTAACTGCCTTCACCTTATTGAATTGTCAAAACTTATGAATATTCCAGTCATAGTTACAGAACAATATCCAAAAGGACTTGGACCTACAGTGGAAGAGATCAGAAATGCCATGCCACATTACAGCCTTGTTGAAAAGATATCCTTCAACTGCTGCGATGAAAAAAAATTTATAGATATTATTGAATCATTAAACAGGAAAAAATTAATCCTTACAGGTATGGAAACCCATATATGCGTGCTTCAGACCTGCCTGGGTCTGATAAAAAGAGGATATCATCTTCATGTGGTAGCGGATGCTGTATGCTCACGAAGACAAGAGGATAAAAACACAGGTATTAATCTCATGAGAGATGCTGGTGCTGTGATTACCTGTACAGAGACGGTTCTCTTTCAGCTTCTAAGAATTGCTGGTACAGAGGAGTTCAGGATTATCTCAAAGAGGATAAAATAACTGCCGATAGAAATATACTTTAAATAGTGCGGTATGCCTCAATGCCTTTATAATGCGACAAGAATTTATTTATTATGTACCAAACAGTTTTTCACCCGAAGGTGAAGGAAAAAATATCTGGTAAAGTTGATTAAGGATCTTACATTAAGGTGTCGCTATAAAGGCATTTCGGCATACCGCACCATTTTGTCAGCAATTCAGGCGAAATCTCTATTTTGCCATTAGAAAACTGGCAGTCTGCCTCAAAGTCTTTACAATGCGACAAATTTTATTTATTATGTAGCAAAAAGTCTTCACCCAAAAGGTGAAGTTAGTTATGTATAGTAAGCTTATTAATAGTATTACAC
>CALJEL010000040.1 GCA_938074335.1 uncultured bacterium
CCGTGCTCTAATGGCTTTACCTGCGACACCTTAGTGTAATACTATTAATAAGCTTACTATACATAACTGACTTCACCTTTTTAAGTGATGAACTTTTGTTACATAATAAATAAAGATTGTCGCATTGTAAAGACTTTGAGGCAGACTGCCAGTTCTCTAATGGCAAAATAGAGACTATTTTTAAACCGTTTGAACCGTTCTAATAAAGCCTTTTCGGCATCCCCGCCATTGCTATCGGCAGTTTAGGGGTACTGCCCCTGGTTCGCAAATCTTTAGATTCATTGTATATACTAAATAATGCAACCAAAGAAGATTCTTCTTATAAAGCCAAGCTCCCTGGGTGACATAATCCATAGCCTCCCTGTACTTAATTCATTAAGGCAATGTTTTGCTCACTCGAAGATTCACTGGGTGATTGCTAAGAATTTTGCTCAACTTCTTGAGGGCCATCCGATGATCGACAAACTCTGGGTCATAGATAAAGATATCTGGAAAAATCCCTTTAAGATTCTTTCTACACTTAAGGACTTCTTTGCGCTTGGCAGAAGGCTTAAGGCTGAAAAGTATGACCTCGTTATTGATCTGCAGGGATTGCTAAGGAGTGGTATCATTACCTTTTTAAGTGGTTCGGCCATGAGGATTGGTTTTAAGGAGGCACGAGAAGGAAGTACCTTTTTTTATACCCACAGGGTTAAAGGTGGAAAGGATATTCATGCTGTAGACAGATACCTGAAGGTCCTTTCCTCTATTGACTGTCCTGTGAAGGAGATAGTCTTTCCACTTCCTGTTTCAGAGTTAAGGCTGGAAATTCCACTTCCAGCAGAATACGCGGTACTAGTTCCAGGTGCGAGATGGTCTACAAAGAGATGGCCTGCTCAGAGATTTGCTGCTATTGCAAAAAGATTGCCTTTTAAAAGTCTTATAGTTGGAAGCTCGGATGATATTACGCTGGCTGAAGAGATTATCAATTCCTCAGAAGGCAAAGCAATTTCCCTTTGCGGAAAGACAGACTTAAAAGGCCTTGTGGAGGTCATAAGAAAGGCAAGGCTTGTTGTCAGCAATGATTCAGGTCCTATGCACATCGGAGCAGCCCTTGGGATTCCTACCTTTGCCATCTTCGGCCCCACAAGTCCTGTAAGAACAGGTCCCTATGGCGAAAAGGTATTTGTTATCAGGGCAGATACAGATTGTGCCCCCTGTTTTAAGAGGAGATGCAAGAAAAAAATTTGTATGGAAGCGGTGACAGTAGAGGATGTCTGGGTTACCATAAGTGATTATTTAAATTTATAGATTGATAAAAAAATAATATTATTTCTGGAATTGTCTTCTCTTTACAATATAGATATTTTATGTTATGGTGAATTGCATCAGTAGATGGTTTATTAAATAGAATAGCTAATTTAAAAACTCTGAATATGAAGATAGGTATTCTTGTGACCAGAGAAGAACATAAAAGGCATCTTATTGGGATAACAAAGGCTGCCCTTAAAAGGGGTCACAGTGTAGGAATATTTCTTATGGACAGGGCTGTTATGCTTATAAAGGAGAAAGAGGTAACAGGCCTTAAGGACCTTTCAGGTGTGATGACCTTTGCCCTCTGTGACCTTAACCTTAAACAGGCAGGTCTTTCAGAAATGGATGTGCCCGAGGGCATAATATGTGGAAGTCAGTATAATAATGCGGTTATGAATCACGAATCAGACAGGGTGATCATCCTGTGAAAAAAATAGCCCTTTTGATAAGAGACAGGCAGGCAGAGGCAATTAGGATGGGGCTTGGACTAACTATCCTTAATGACAGGATAGATATTTATTTTACTGAGAGGCTTGAGGACTCTATCTATTCATCACCAGATATGGAGTTAATAAAGGAGCTCGGTTTAAAGGTCTATACACTTAGAGAGGACAACAGCGGTTTTGAATATCTTTCTCCTAAGGATGCAGCGCAGAGACTGCTTGAATATGATATAGTTTTACCCTATTAAAGATGAAGGTACTGCATATATTTAAAGAAGAACCTGATGAATTGGTAAAGGCCATCTTAGAAGAGCAAAAAAAGATAGCCGAGGTTATAGAGATGCGGCTTTATGAAGAGCCTGTAGATTATGAGCGATTAATAGAGATAATTGAGGTAACAGACAGACTCTTTACCTGGTGAGCCTTGCTCACTTTAAAAACCTTAGGGGAGGAGGTTTTATGGACGGATTACCAACAGGAAGTCTTATAACTATCCTCACAAGTCTCGGTGTGGGGATACTCTTTGGCTTTGCCCTGCAAAGAGGGAGGTTCTGCGTGAATACCGCCTTCAGAGATATCATATTTATCAATGACCTCACGCTTTTCAGGGCATATCTATTAAGTGTTGCTGTTGCCCTCGTAGGGGCAAACCTGATTGAAGATGCAGGTCTTTTAAGGGTTTTTGATCCAGACTCAAGTGCCTATGCAACCACAGAACTTGGCAGACAGGCCTTTGCACCCCTTGCAAATATTATAGGTGGTTATCTCTTCGGAATGGGTATAGTTCTTGCAGGTGGATGCGGTAGCGGGATACTTTACAGGGTAGGAGAAGGGCTTATGGCGGCATGGATGGCAGTGCTTGGATTCTTTATGGGAATCACCATAACAATTCATGGCTGGTTAAGCCCGATTTATAAGTGGCTCAGGGGCATAAAGGTGGAGATCAACGGGAAGAATAACCCAGCCCTCTGGGACCTCTTTGGTGGTGGTCAGAATATTAAGTGGATTACCATTGCGATTGTCACTTTAATAATTCTAATTGTAGTTGCAAAGGGTAAACCCTTTGGAAAGGCAGCCAAGGGATTTTACTGGTCAACAGCAGGTCTTCTTATAGGACTCCTTGCTGTACTTGCCTGGTGGGCCTCTGCTTATTTCGGTGGCGATGCAAGGGGACTTTCCTTTACAGGACCAACAAAAGAATTTTTTATGACAGCCCTTACAAGGGATTCCATGTCACTAAGGGGAGAGTTCAATTTCTTTAACTTCTTTAAGAGCACATGGAGTGCCTTTTATGTAATAGGCGTTCCTCTTGGGTCCTATCTCAGTGCAAGGGCGCTTAAGGAATTCAAATGGAAATCACCTCATGCAGAGGAGCTACTTACGGTATTTCTTGGAAGTATCCTTATGGGGATAGGGGCTGCAATAGGAGGTGGTTGCAATATCGGACACAGTCTCACAGGTGTGAGCACAGGAGCGATTTCAAGCATAGTGGCCACTATATTTATAATACTCGGCAACTGGACAATGGTTTACTTTAAATTTATAAAACCAATGAAAGAATAGTTAGGGGTTGTTTTATCACAAGCCAGGCCTTTGGCCTGTTTGATACAAAAAAGTAAAGGGGGTGGAAAGAATGAAGAAGGCAATAGCATTGATCGTGATGCTCACCTTTGTCTTTGGCCTTGCAGGCCTTGCCCTTGCAGCAGAAGTAAAGGGAACTATCACAAAGATTGATGGCAACAAGCTCACACTTAAGCAGGCAGATGGCAAAGAGGTAACAGTAGAGGTAAAGGATGCAAAGGGCTTAAAGGTTGGTGATACGGTATCAGTTAAAGACGGGGTTGCAACGGTAGAGAAAAAGAAAAAGGCAATAGAGGGTTGCTAAAAGCAGGTAGATGGAGGTCAGAGAGTCTAAGTTATCTTTTCTCTGACCTCCCACTTTCTATATATGCTCACCTTAGATTCAATCTGTGGAATAAAAATTTATCAGAATAAAAAGGGATATAGATTTTCTGTTGATAGTCTTCTTGTTTTTTCCTTTGTAAAACTTTCTCACGCAAAAAAGATTGCTGACCTTGGTGCGGGCAGTGGTATCATTGGACTTCTTCTTGCAAGGAAATATCAGGATTCAAGGGTATATCTTGTAGAACTTCAGAAAGGCCTTTATGAGAATTGTAAAAAAAATATTGAAGTTAACGGCCTTACTGAAAGGGTTACTGCATTGAATGAGGACATAAGGCTTATTGCAAAGGGCAAGGTAATTCAAGGATTAGAGGAAAATAGTTTTGACCTGATAGTCTCAAATCCACCATTCAGAAAAGTAAAGACAGGAAAGATAAGTCCTGAAGGCGAAAGGGCCCTGGCAAGACATGAGATTTTGATGGAGCTAAAGGATTTATTAAAGGCATCTTATAGATTATTAAAGATTGGTGGCAGACTCTGTTTTATTTATCTTCCTGAGAGGCTTGTGGAGGTCTTTATTAATCTTAGAAATACAGGTCTTGAACCCAAAAGAATAAGATTCATTCATTCAAAGCTCAATGAAGAGGCTCGCATGGTTCTTATAGAGGCAGCCAAGGAAAGAAAGCCAGGTGTTATAATAGAACAACCATTTATAATCTATAATGAAGATGGGACATATACTGCTGAGATGGCTTCAATATATGAAGACCAGTAAAAGCAGTTAAGAGATGGCGAAGTAATGGTGAGCACAAAAGAGCAACATAACAGGCAGGCAAGAAAGCCTGACGATCTTAAGAAAACGCCACAGCTCTTGAGCTCTTATCTTGATTATCTTTCTGCTGAAAAAGGTCTTTCCACAAATACCATAGATTCATATGGAAGAGACATTAAAAAATTTCTTTTCTTTTTGAAAAATAAAAAAAATTTTACAAGAAAGGATATTTCACTGTTTATTGAAAGGCTCAGGATGGAGGGTCATAATTCCTCAAGTATAGCAAGATACCTTTCCTCCATCAGATCATTCTGTAAATATCTCCTCCTTGAAAGATTTATTGATGAAGATCCATCAGAAAACCTTGAGACGCCAAAAAAGTGGTTAAGGCTTCCTAAGGCACTGTCCCTTGAGGAGATAATAAAACTTCTTGAGAGCCAGGCAGACTCAAGATATTATTTAAGAGACAGGGCAATGCTTGAGCTCATGTATGCCTGTGGATTAAGGGTGAGCGAGATAATATCCATCAAGATAGAGGATATAAGATTTGATGGTGGATTTATAAGGATTAAAGGAAAGGGGTCCAAAGAGAGGATTGTTCCTGTTAGCGAGAGGGCGCTCTTATTTGTAAGGAGATACATGGAAGAATTGAGGCCTGAACTTTTAAAGAACGGAAGCCCTGAGGAAATATTTCTTACAAACAGAGGGAAACCCATGACAAGGCAGAGGTTCTGGCAGGCATTAAAATTTTATGGAAGACTTGCAGGAATAGAAATAACACCTCATGTACTCAGGCATTCCTTTGCAACCCACATGCTTGAAGGAGGTGCAGATCTCAGGTCCCTGCAAAAGATGCTCGGGCACTCTGATATCTCCACCACCCAGATATACACAAAGGTTAGTTCTGAGAGGTTAAAAAAGACCTATTTAAAATACCATCCTAGGGCCTGAAGATTATTTTTTACCTGACATTGCCTTATCAATGGAGAGCAATCCTCCACCCCTGATTAACAAAGCGAGGCTGATCCCCACGACAAGGATATGATATTCAAACCCCTCACCCTGCTGGGTACCAAACCAGTTCATGAAAAACCCGTTCTTGAGATGATTCAAATAGGCACATACTGCCATTGAGGTTCCTATTGCAAGGGCACAAATCCGTGTTAAAAAACCGAAGACAAGACCGATTGAACCAAGGAACTCTGTAAGCATCAGCAAAAGAACAAGCCACACAGGGAAATGAAGCTGGGTACTGAAGAACTCGATAGTCTTATAAAAACCAGGACCACCGTACCAGCCGAGCACCTTCTGTGCTCCATGGGGAAAGACAACGATACCAAGGCTTAATCTCAGAAAGAGTGAAGAAAGATTGTTGTCAGTCCTTAATAAAAGATTCATATACCCCTCCTGCTTTTTAATAAGATAATACCCCTTTTTTAAAAAAACTTCAACCACTCCCGGTAGCTGTATTTCCTTAAAATAAATCTCTTTGAAATAGATATAAGACAAAACACATCTAAACCTCAACCTATTCTCATAAGCAATGAATAAATCTTCTGATAGTTTCTCTATCTCTTCTGAAAGCCTTACCAGAGAAAGGGTTTGTTTATACAGTAATCAGTCATTTAAATGATAAATGGAGGATTAAACCCTTAGATGAATTTACACAGAGATCTTGACACTACCCAACTTATACAAGGACTTGACAAATTTTAAAAAGTTTGATAAGCTACAAAGTCTTCCCGATAAGGGTGGGCCTTCGGCCCTCTTGAGTGATGGGAAGATGATCAAGCAGTCTCTCCGGGAAATTCTCAGGGAGATTCAAAAAGTTAAACCAGGGCAAAGCCCTAAAATATTTTTGGAGGCAAAGTGCCTACAATAGCGCAACTTGTAAGAGAAGGAAGGAAAAAGGTTGAGAAGAGGACAAAGAGTCCTGCTTTAATGGAATGTCCTCAGAAGAGGGGTGTGTGCACCAGGGTTTATACCACGACACCGAAAAAGCCAAATTCTGCCTTAAGAAAGGTTGCGAGGGTCAGACTTACAAATGGTATGGAGGTTACAGCCTATATCCCTGGTGTAGGTCATAATCTTCAGGAGCATTCCATTGTGCTGATTCGTGGTGGAAGGGTAAAGGACTTGCCAGGTGTGAGATACCATATCATAAGGGGCACACTTGATGCCGCAGGAGTTAATGACAGGCGGCAGGGCCGTTCAAAATACGGTACCAAGCGACCAAAGTGAGGGAAAAGAGATGCCAAGAAAGAGGGTAGTTGAAAAAAGAGAGATACTTCCTGATCCCAAATACAATAATAAGCTCGTGAGCAAGTTTATAAATGTTTTAATGAGAGATGGCAAAAAATCCATTGCTGAAAGGATTTGTTACGGTGCCTTTGATGTTATAAAAAATAAGACTGGCAATGATCCTTTAAAGATATTCAAACAGGCAGTAGAAAATGTAAAACCTGTTCTTGAGGTAAGGCCCAGAAGGGTTGGTGGTGCAACTTATCAGGTACCTATGGAAGTGAGACCTCAGAGAAGGGTGGCCCTTGCATTAAGATGGATAAAGGAATTTGCTAAAAAGAGACCCGAAAAAACAGCAGCAGAACGCATAGCAGGAGAACTTCTTGATGCTTACAATAATACAGGTGCATCAATAAAGAAGAAAGAAGAGACCCATAAGATGGCGGAGGCTAATAGGGCCTTTGCCCACTACAGATGGTAAACGGAGGGTAGATGTCAGAGGTCAGATGTGCAACAATAGATGTTTGGAGTCAGGGATCTGAGGATAAAAGTTTCAGATCCATGTCTGACCTTTGATTTCCTTAGAGGAGAAAAGACCTTGAGAATTCCCTTAGAAAAGATAAGAAACATTGGTATTATGGCTCATATCGATGCCGGTAAGACAACAACTACCGAGCGTATTCTCTATTATACTGGCGTCACCTATAAGATAGGTGAGGTTCATGAGGGTACTGCTGTTATGGACTGGATGCCCCAGGAACAGGAGCGAGGCATAACCATAACATCAGCGGCAACGACCTGTTTCTGGCGCGACCACAGGATAAATATAATAGATACCCCGGGGCATGTGGATTTTACTATTGAGGTGGAGCGTTCATTAAGGGTGCTTGATGGTGCCGTGGCAGTATTTGATGCAGTAAATGGAGTGGAGCCGCAGTCTGAGACTGTCTGGAGACAGGCAAATAAATATGGTGTTCCAAGAATCGCCTTTATGAATAAGATGGACAGGGTCGGAGCTGATTTTTATATGTCTGTTGAGTCAATGATAGAAAAACTTGGCGCAAGACCTGTCCCTGTGCAGATCCCTTATGGAAGTGAGGATGCCTTCAGGGGTCCCATAGACCTCCTGAGGATGAAGGTCTACTTTTTTGATTCAGAGACACTTGGTGCAAAGTGGGAGGAGGGTGAGATTCCGCCAGAATATCTTGATAAGGCTAAAGAATACAGGGAAAAACTCATAGAGGCCCTTGCGGATGTGGATGAAGTGATCATGGAGAAATATCTCGCAGGAGAAGAAATCTCTGTTGAAGAACTCAAAAAGGCTATAAGGCGTGGCACAGTTGAGATGAAGATAACACCTGTGCTTTGCGGTTCTGCCTTTAAAAATAAAGGTGTTCAGATGCTCCTTGATGCAATTGTGGATTATCTTCCATCACCCCTTGATATACCTCCTGTTAAAGGTACTGATCCAAACACAGGTAGCGAGATTATCAGAAAGGCCTCTGATGATGAACCCTTCGCAGCCCTTGCTTTCAAGATAATGACAGATCCATTCGTCGGTCAGCTAACCTATGTAAGGGTCTATTCAGGGGTTCTGACAGCAGGCTCTTATGTTTATAATGCTACAAAGAATTCCAAAGAGAGGGTGGGCAGGCTCCTCAGGATGCATGCAAACAAGCGCGAAGAGATAAAGGAGATAAGGGCTGGTGATATCGGAGCAATAGTGGGCCTAAAAAATACACTTACAGGAGATACACTCTGTGATGAATCTGCTCCTATAATCCTTGAATCCATTGAGTTTCCAGAACCCGTAATATCTGTTGCTATTGAGCCAAAGACAAAGGCAGATCAGGAAAAACTCTCCATGGCTCTTCAGAAACTCGCCATGGAGGATCCATCCTTCAGGGTGTCCTTCAATGAAGAGACAGGTCAGACAATAATATCAGGAATGGGTGAGCTTCATCTTGAAATAATAGTGGACAGGCTCATGAGAGAATTCAAGGTGGGTGCAAATGTTGGAAGACCACAGGTTGCCTATCGTGAAACTATTCGTTCTTCTTCAAAGGCAGAAGGAAAGTTCATCAGACAGACGGGCGGAAGGGGTCAGTATGGTCATGTATTTCTTGAGGTTGAGCCCCTTGGTAAGGGCAAGGGATTTGAATTTGTTAATAAGATAGTCGGCGGAGTTATTCCCAAAGAATACATACCCGCAGTTGAAAAGGGCGTAAAGGAGGCACTTGATACAGGTGTACTTGCAAGTTATCCAGTAGTGGATGTAAGGGTAACTCTTTACGATGGTTCCTATCATGAGGTGGATTCCTCTGAGATAGCCTTTAAGATAGCTGGCTCAATGGCTCTTAAAGAGGCCCTTAGAAAGGCTAATCCTGTTCTTCTTGAGCCAATCATGAATGTAGAGGTGGTAACACCTGAGGAATACATGGGTGATGTTATAGGTGACCTTAATTCCCGCAGAGGCAAGATCCAGACAATGGAAAAGAGAGGTAATGCCCAGGTGATAAGGGCACTTGTGCCACTCAGTGAGATGTTTGGATATGCAACTGATCTCAGGTCAATGACCCAGGGAAGGGCAAACTATACAATGCAGTTTGAAAGATATGAAGAGGTCCCAAAGAATATAGCAGAAGAGATTATTGCAAAAGTAAGCGGGAAATAGTATGATATTAACCCTTGAGGTCAAAGGGGAAGAGTAAAATTCCCTGCACCTTTTGCAGGGGACGCGTAATGGATTTTTAAGTTAATAAGGAGGATGTATGGCAAAGGCCAAATTTGAGAGAGTAAAGCCCCATGTAAACATAGGGACAATAGGGCATGTAGACCATGGCAAGACCACTTTAACAGCGGCCATAACGAAGGTACTTGCGATGCTTGGCAAGGCGCAATTCAGGCCTTATGACAGTATAGACAACGCACCTGAGGAGAAGGCGAGGGGCATAACGATAAACACTGCGCATGTAGAGTATGAGACGGACAAGAGGCACTATGCTCATGTAGACTGTCCTGGGCATGCGGACTACATAAAGAACATGATAACTGGTGCA
>CALJEL010000041.1 GCA_938074335.1 uncultured bacterium
TTGATAAAAGAAAAGGATGGAGGGGTGTAATAGCCCATAAAGATATAGACCCGGAAAAAGAACTCCTTGAGAAAGATAAAAAAGAGGTGACCATAGAATATTCTGCAGGTTCTCAGGACGTGGTTGCTGGATTAGTTCTAAAGGTCTCACCTGACAGGGCTTTAGTAAAAGCAAAGGGAATCATTGGAACACTCTTACTGAAGGATGCAGAGTGGGCAAAGGTACAGTATAACCCAAAGACAAATAGCTCCAAGACCATTGAGAAATTCAGCCTTTCCTCCATATTAAAACCAGGTGATGTTATATATGTTGGCATAAAAAATCTTAATGCTAAGAAATCTACCGCTGAATTTACACTTGAACAGGAACCAGAGGTTGAGGGAGCAGTAGTGGCAATAGAGCCCTATACAGGATTTATAAAGGCCATGGTAGGTGGTTTTGATTATTCAAAGAGTGAATTTAATCGTGCAGTTTATGCAAAGAGACAGCCTGGCTCAGCCTTTAAGCCTGTTATATATGCAGCTGCCCTTGATAATGGTTTTACACAGGCAAGCATAATTGTAGATGAGCCTGTAGTATTTGATGAGGAGAAGGAGACAGAATGGTCTCCCAAGAACTTTGATGGTAAATACTGGGGTCCAACCTCTCTTGTTGATGCCCTTGCCTATTCAAGAAATGTCATTACAGTAAAACTTGTGGAGTCTATAGGGATTCAAAAGGTAATTGACTTTGCGCATCTTATAGGTATTAATGCTCCCATGCCAAGGGATTACAGCCTCTCTCTGGGGTCTTTAAGTATCTCCCCTCTTGAGCTTACTCAGGCCTATGCAACATTTGCAAGTTATGGTATGAGGATTAACCCGATAGCGGTGAGATATATTGTTGATGGTAATGGTAAGGTTATAGAAGAGAATCAACCATCTCCTGAGGAAGCGATAAGCCGTCAAACTGCTTTTCTTATAATATCCATGATGAAGAATGTAGTGGCCTATGGAACAGGCTGGAGGGCAAAGGAGCTTGGTAGACCAGTAGCAGGCAAGACCGGTACAACAAATGAATACAGAGATGCCTGGTTTATTGGTTTTACACCTCAGATTGTTGCAGGTGTATGGGTGGGTTATGACGATATGAGACCCATAGGGGAACATGAAACAGGTGCGAGGGCTGCCTTACCCATATGGTTGAATTTTATGAAATCCATAGACCTTGGTCCTGTTGAGGATTTCCCGGTGCCAGATGGTATTGTGGCGAGATATGTTGATAAATCTACAGGTCTTCTTGCTGATGAAGGAAAAACAGGTGTAATTCTTGAATTTTTTAAAGATGGTACTGAACCAAAGGAATATGCACCTTTACCAGAAGAGACCATAACAGAACCTTTGAGACCTTCTGAACCAGGCCCTGTCAGGCCTGAATATGACTGAAGGAGGATTTGTCATGAAAACCTTAAGTCTTAAAAAAACATTTCTGGTGAAGCTTTTTGTAGTGATTTTCTTTTCGTTCTTATTTTTTGCTTCCAGTGTAATGTCTCAGCCTCCAGAGGATATCTATAACCTTGCAGTTAAGGCTTATAAGTCAGGAGATTTTAAAAAGGCCTCCCGGTATCTTGAGGATTATGTAAAGATAAGGCCTGAACCACAGGCCTATTATCTACTTGGTTATTCCTATTACAAACTTAAACTTTTTGATAAGGCAGAATCAGCCTTCAATGAAGCTTATCTCATTGATCCTGACCTCGTTCCACCCAAATTGGAGTCAGAGAAAGCAGAAACAGTATCCCCAAAATGAGTCAGGAAGTCACTGATTTAATGAGTTAGTTACTAAAAGCAGGATTCCGTTAAAAAAATTATTATTAAAGTGAGGTAAAGCAGGGATGCACAACAGTCTATCTGAAAAGATATTCAGGCAATACGATATAAGGGGGGTCTGGGGAAAGGATCTTACCACTGAGGGTGTTAGAAAGATTGCCTCAGCCTATGCCTTTTATTTATTCAAGGTCCTTGGCGGATTTGACTTAAAGGAGAGAAGGCCAAAAATTACGATTGGAAGGGATGTAAGACTTTCCTCACCTGAGATGGCTGAAATTATTATTGAGGCCCTCCTGAGGTCAGGATTTGATGTTATAGACCTTGGCGTCTGTCCAACGCCTTTACAATATTATTCTTTGTACAGACTTCAGGCAGATGGGGGGATAATGATTACAGCAAGTCATAATCCTCCTGAGTTTAATGGTATGAAGCTTTCTGTTGGGAAGGAGACCCTTTATGGTGAATACATAGCAGAGATTAGAGACCTCGCTAAAAAAAATAGTTCTATAAAGGATACCCTTGGCAGAGAGCCGGCTCCTGGCAACTTAAGCTCCTTTGATATTATCGGAGCCTACAGGCAAAGGATGAAGGAGGAATTTAATAATACAGGGAAAGGGATAAAGATAGTGATTGATTCAGGAAATGGCACCGCAGGCCTTGTTGCTCCCTTTATTTTAAGAGATATAGGATGTGAGGTAATAGACCTTTTTTCAGAGCCAGATGGAAGATTCCCTCATCATGAGCCAGACCCGGTAGTGGAAAAGAATCTCACCTATCTGATAGATACTGTAAGAAAAGAAAAGGCACATTTAGGAGTAGGTTATGATGGTGATGCTGATAGGCTCGGAGTTGTGAGTTCAGATGGAGAGATAATCTGGGGAGATAGATTGCTCATAATCTTCTCAAGGGCAATTTTAAAAGACAGACCAGGGGTATCAATAATTGGGGAGGTGAAATGCTCACAGACACTTTTTAATGATATAAGTGCTCATGGCGGGATACCCATAATGTGGAAGACAGGCCATTCCCTAATAAAGGCAAAGATGAAGGAAACAGGAGCGGTTCTTGCTGGTGAAATGAGTGGTCACATGTTTTTCAAGGACAGATACTATGGATATGATGATGCCATATATGCCACATTAAGACTCGTTGAGATAATAAATAAAGAGGGTAAAAAGGGGCTAAAGGACCTTTTAGCTGGAGTGCCCCACACCGTTTCAACTCCTGAGATTCGTTTTGATTGTCCTGATGAGATAAAATTCAGGGTTGTTGAAGAAGTGAAAAAATATCTTAGAGGCTATGAGATTATTGATATTGATGGTATAAGAGTAAATACTAAGGATGGATGGGGTCTTGTAAGGGCATCCAATACACAACCTGCTCTGGTGATGAGATTTGAGGCAAAGGATCAAATCTCTCTTGATAATATAAGGTTATTAATTGAAGAGGCACTTAAAAAGGCCATGGACTCAGTGACAAACTGAATGAAAAAGGTTTAATATGTAAAGAGCAGGATCTCCACGGATTTTTACAGAGCAATCAATTAACCCTTTTTCATTAATGTTTTGGATAGATAAACAATGCAGTCCTCACACACCTTGTTAGAATTTTTCTGGCATATCATCCTGTTTAGTTCCCAGCAGGGTTTTGATTTATCAATGAAGGCAGAGCAGTTTTTTCTTTTCTCTTCAGAACACTGAGTAATCTCCCAGCATGGAGCGTACTCAAGGAGTTTTTTAATTCCTTCTATGCTGATCTTTTTTTCATGAATAAGCTCTCTTATGCACTGAAGCCATTTTATATCATTTTCTGAATAATAGCGATTTTTATTCCTTCTTGAGGGTTTTATCAGGCCATGTTTTTCATATAACCTCAGGGTCTGATCTGTGGTCCCGAGGAGTTCTGCTACCACTCCTATAGGATAGAGGGGGAGGTTCTTTTTTTCCTCTTCTGAAAGAGACTTAACTGTATCTTTTTTAGATTTCATGATTTCAAGTTAAAATATCTGATGATTTTAATTATAAACATATTTAAATTTAAAAATGCAAGTGTCAATAGAACACCCTCTTTT
>CALJEL010000042.1 GCA_938074335.1 uncultured bacterium
GAGCGTTTCATCTGAACCATGTGGGATATAAAGACACAAAAACCAGTGGGATTGTTTGTCAAAATACTTCGTTTCATCTGAACCATGTGGGATATAAAGTGGAGGCGGTTTTACCAGAGGAGGCTATGATGCATAGTTTCATCTGAACCATGTGGGATATAAAGATCAGCTCTGGAGCATGGAAGTAAAGGAGGTAAGAAAGTTTCATCTGAACCATGTGGGATATAAAGGTTATGGTTGGTCGTCCTGTAGCACGTTATCGTGATGGTTTCATCTGAACCATGTGGGATATAAAGGCAGTGAAAGGGCTTGCCCCAGTGCAATTCTCTGACGTTTCATCTGAACCATGTGGGATATAAAGTACACTCATGTATTAACGCCAGGTTCACTCCCCGTGGGGCGTTTCATCTGAACCATGTGGGATATAAAGGTAGTGTATGAAAAATCAGATTGCAAAGTATACAAAGTTTCATCTGAACCATGTGGGATATAAAGTGTCCAAACATCCAGGGCTGAATTATCTGGTCAGGTTTCATCTGAACCATGTGGGATATAAAGCAATTTCAAAATATAGCTTTTCAAGTTTTTCTGGCTCGTTTCATCTGAACCATGTGGGATATAAAGTATATAGCAATATGTTTTCTGGGAGTAAGAACTACATGTTTCATCTGAACCATGTGGGATATAAAGTGGAATCTGAGAAACTTCAGGCCATCAGGAAGTCGTTTCATCTGAACCATGTGGGATATAAAGGGACAAATAAGATGAAATTAATCGACTTTTATAACGGTTTCATCTGAACCATGTGGGATATAAAGACAGGAAAGGTCTGGATAGATGCTATTCAAGTGATTGGTTTCATCTGAACCATGTGGGATATAAAGCGGGATATCCGACGATTGGCTATGGGCATGTAGTTCTGTTTCATCTGAACCATGTGGGATATAAAGTATCACTGAGCCCAATATTCGCATCAATATCAACCTTCGTTTCATCTGAACCATGTGGGATATAAAGATGATATTGAAATTTGCTTTGACATAACCACTTGAGCGTTTCATCTGAACCATGTGGGATATAAAGGAGATTTCATGACCTTTTCAATGCATTCAAGACATTGTTTCATCTGAACCATGTGGGATATAAAGATACGTAATTTTTACTCTTTAGGCTTTAAGGATGTAAAGTTTCATCTGAACCATGTGGGATATAAAGACTATTGCTGAGTCGTTGTCGTATCTTCTGGATATGTTTCATCTGAACCATGTGGGATATAAAGATAATCAACATCCTTTTCCTTAACTACCTCTATCACTCGTTTCATCTGAACCATGTGGGATATAAAGCTTGGTATAGGAGTAATAGTAAGTCTTACAGCACCGTTTCATCTGAACCATGTGGGATATAAAGAGGCTCATCGCAAAAGCTCAACTCATTGTTCAGGATAAAGAAAATACCTTTGTCTTTCTTAGAATCGGCAATAAGATATATTACGGAGCTGTATAAACAACAGGCACTGGCAAGACAAATTTCCTCATATCCTTGAGAAAGGCAGAGATGGAAGATATAAAGACAATCAAAAAGAAAGGCAAGATCTTAAAAGATGAATTGTAGGAAAAGGTCCTTGGTGGGGCTCCCACACACCCACACGCGATCCATCCCTTGCGGGATGTCCTACGGCCGGGAGATTCACCGTGTTTCAAGGACCTTTCATTCTTATTATACCACAATACAGAAGATTGTCAAGATAGGCAGATAAACAGGGATGATTAAGATCACCATAGATGACAGAGAAGTCCAGAAGCTCTTAAAAGACCTTGCATACCACCTGCAGGATAGGGTGACCCCTGATGCGCTTTCATCTGAACCATGTGGGATAGAAAGCTATCTCAAAACTGCGACTGAATTACTGTCCCACAGAAGAGACTGCCTTCATGCTCCTTGAGAGATTATCCACCTGCTGAGTAACAGCCCTCATGGGGCTTGACAATTTATCCAAAAGATGTAATCCTATTCCTATGGAAGACAGTGTATTCACTTACATCCTCGCACTGGTATTTTTGCTACCTCTTTTTGCCATATCCCTTTTTATTTTGTATATCCTCATTGTGCGTCCCTATCTATGGCTCTTCAGCGGGCTTTATCTCCTCAAAAAATTCATTCAATGTAGAAATCGGGGTTTCATCTGAACCATGTAGGATATAAAGGATTTTAAAGATGTGCTGGAAATATATGAAGAAAAAGCCATTGGGTTGAGAAGCTTCCATTAAAATAAGGATTGAAACATCCTGAAGATAATATAAATTGTGGTGTAAAATATTTAAAGGGGAGAGCGGACTGAGGCTATATCTTTTGATGTAGTAAAAAAGATTTACCTATAAAGGGCTTACGGTCATCCCTTATTTAACCTAAAGGACACGGGCAAGACAAAGACATATGCACTCAAAGGTATAAGCCTTGAGAGGGGGTTCGTTATAAAGCATCATCGGGCATCAGGCCATGAAAAAAGCACCTCTTGCACATAACACAATATTGAGATTTGAGGAGACTATAAGGAATTTGAAAAGAAATATCCTCTGAAGCTTACTTGAGAAGAAAGAACAGTATCTTAACTATACCTTTACTTGCATGGGTTGCCTTCACATCATGGATATAGCATTCCAGGGCCTTTCTCTTTACCTTCGCCATATATGAACATGTATTCAACTATTCGCCAAAAAAGAAATTTTAACTGTCAAAAATGAGACCTCAAGAAGAATCCGTCTCATCTTCTCCAGGCGCTCTGTCCTGAATGTATCGAAACCCATAAATCATGGATAGATATGCCCTTTCAAGCTCCCTTCCAAGATATGCAGCATGATCAAGTCTTGAGACAAGTCCACGTTTAATGACTGTTGAAACTATTGAAACAGGGTCTTCCCCATAAATGATTTCATTCAGTGTGCCGTCTGCTTTATAATGCTCAAGATAGATTTTACCTTCTTCTTTCTTTGGGTAGATGATGAAAAATCCTGAAGGGTCAAGGATAAGTTTTTCTGGTCGACTTGCCTCTATTTGAGGCGCTCTTTTTATTGCAAGAGCTTTGTCAAATCTGCCAGGGTTTTTCTTTTTGCATTCTTTCACATTTTCTTTAATCGTCGCTATATTCTCAGAACCAACAAGATCAATAATCTTCACCTGTGATCTGAAATGCTGGATTTCTGAAAATTCGAGATTTTTAAGCATCGGTCTTTGACCTTCTGAACCAATAATCCTCTTTTCATTATTTACACCATTGTTAAATAAAGAAAGCAGACTCTGCCCTGCCATATGTCCTCTTGTATCCTTTCCGCAGAGGATTAAAAATCTGATATGAGGATTTGATATCGTGTTTTTTATGATCTTTTCTATGCCGATATTTTCAGTATGTGTCTTGCCTACAATGGCAAAGCTCTCAATTCCCAGTTCTTTGAATATGACCTCGGGCAATCCATCACTTCCAAGTGTGCTGATAGCAACAGGTGATGTCCTATTTCCAATAATATATTCACCCTGTTCCACAGGCCATGATGGAGGTTTCATGATGAGTTTTACTGGAGCAGGTTTACACACCGTGCCACAGGTGATTTTCACAGCCATGCCAGATATCCCGTGAAGGGCATTAGATACAGGCACGGGATAGCATGGTTCACAGCCGAGGCAGTCATGAACCACCTTTGTCTTTTCGATGATCCTTGAGAGTCTCTCTTTTAACTCTTCACTTGTCTTCTCCTGTTTCAGGACCTCCTTGAATTCCATAAGTGTGTCGTAGAAACACTGGCAGGTCAGGCATTTTTCTATCTCAGAGATTCTCTCCATCTCCTCAAGAAGCCTGGTTATATCATTTAATTTTTCCATTGACTTAAGTTTACCATCTTTTATCTCAAAAACCCATATCAGCATTTTTTGCCATCTCGCCTATCAAAATCTTTCATCTTCTTTGTCACCTTTAATTCTCCAAAAAGGAGGTGTACAGATATTTTATATATCAATTTAGGTCTCATAGGGTGTATAATGTTATATAGTTGCCATAAGGACAGGCTTTTTATAGAAGAAGTAAGGAGAGAATCAGATGAAGAAAGCGAGCTGAACTGATAATAATCCTTGATTCTTCAGAGAGAAGGAAAGGGGTATGGGATGTGAAATGGAAAGTTTTAGAATTGCTCTATGCAAAAGAGTTTCTCCCTTTTTTAACCTTTATAACCTTGAATGATCTTGTAGCAAGGAATTCAGGGATTCTAAAACGGTCTAAAAGGAGGTGAGGTCAATATGTTCGGCCTTGGATTGCCTGAGTTGATGGTTATTCTTGTTATTGCCCTTTTGGTCTTTGGCCCCAGCAAGCTCCCATCCCTCGGAAAGAGTCTCGGTGAGGCAATAAGGGGATTTAAGAAAGGGCTTGAGGAAGAGCCATCTGAAGAGAAAAAAAAATAGAAACAAAGAATTAGAAACATCGGCATGTCGGAGATGCCAGAAGATAAAAAGTCTTCAAAGGTGCGCAACCGCCGTGTGCACATGGCGAATGAGAGGACATTCCTTGCCTGGATAAGGACGAGCATAGGGATAATGGCCTTTGGCTTTGTTGTGGAGAAGTTTGCCCTGTTTCTTAAACAGGTATCATATTTTTTAGGAAAAGAAACCGTTCCACCTCCGCGCGGATATTCCTCATTCTTCGGGATATTTCTTGTCGCCCTCGGCGCCTTAATGGGCGTGCTTTCATTCATCAGATATAAAAAGGTTGAAAAAGAGATAGATGAAGATACTTACCAGCCATCGTTAATACTCGACATCCTGCTTACCATCTCTGTCCTCGCAATCGGAATATTCCTCGCAATTTATCTGATTCACAGCATTTAGGAGAAGTCTTATGGATGATGTAAAAGACCGATTTCCCTTTATTCCCGAGAGGATGGCAGACATCATTTTTCTCGTTGGTCTGTTTTTTATAACAGTCATTTCATTAATGATAGCCTTTGAGGTGCTGTAAGCAATGAAAGTTCCAGACAGATACTGGGAGACAGAGATTGATAAGTTGCTTCAGCAACTCGGAACATCTATTTACCTTATCTGCCCTTCTCATCGCTTCTTGGATTTCGTCCTGTACCGATGGGTTTCTTTTTGCTTTAAGTGCCATCCTGATCTCTTATGTAATACTGGCAGAACTCGGCAAAAGGGTCTTTTATAAAAGGTTTGCGCAGGAGAAGTGATATTCACAATGTTTGATGTTATAAGTATTACAGAGCATTTCCACTACATAGGGATCTTTATTCTACTCGTCATCGGCGGTATGGGATTCCCTATTCCTGAGGGGGTAACGTTAATGGCATGTGGATTTTTAATCTCACATAAGGTCATAAAACTTATCCCTGCTTTGATTGTTGTTTTTACTGGCATGCTGACAGGCGATATTTTAATTTTTTCTATCGGAAGGAAGTATGGACGTATGGTTGTTACACACAGGAAATTCCACAGGATAATTTCACCAGAAAGGCTTTCAGTCCTTGAGGATAAATTCAATAAATGGAAAACTCCGTTCATCCTGTTTGGAAGACATCTCGGCTTTCATGTATTCCTCGTAGCAGGGATTATGAGGATGCCTTTTCTTAGGTTTCTTGCTCTGGATGTTGTCTCTTCAATTATTACTATTGTTCCGATGGTTGTAATTGGCTATATAGGTGGTAATAGCTGGCAGGTTATAAAAAGGGATATAACGAGGATTGAACATATAGGGATTCTGTTAGTCATAATCTTGCTGACAATCTATCTCTTCTTAAGATACCTTAGATCCATCTGGAAATAAAATTCTAAATTTCTGCGAAACGCGGCAAGTTTATTACAATCCTGAAATAGCTATATAATTAAAATAGCTATCAAAGGAGACAGAGGATAGACAGATGAGGCTATACCAAGCAGTCTGAAGGGAGAGAAGGTCATTGTAATTTGAGGGAATCCCTCATATTAATATTGCCGGCAAGTGCCGAAGCCGGAAGAGTTTTCTTTGCGGCTTTAAAGCATATAAATGATAAAGTCTCATCAGGAATAAAAAAGCGATTTGCCCGTGTAAAAGAGACAAAAAACACGCGGATGAAAGTGTTGAGGCAGGTCGTAAATTCGTTGAGGCCTATGTTGAATTTACCCATTATGTAGAAAGACTGTATAGGGATGCTACAGTTAAAGCACTAAATCATAAAGAACCGAAAAGGGACGGTGCAGAAGGGCAGCACCATTAATTAAAGAGGAGAGACATGCTAAAACTCAAGCGTGTATATGACCCTCCATCAAAGGATGACGGAAAGAGGATCCTTGTTGACAGGTTATGGCCGAGGGGAATAAGAAGAGAAGATGCAAAGATCGATGAATGGCTTAAGGATATTGCTCCAAGTGATGAATTAAGGAGATGGTTTTCCCATAACCCTTCGAAATGGCAGGAGTTCAGAATAAAGTACAGACAGGAACTCAAAGACAAGATTGAACTCATAGATAAGATCAGGAAAGAGGCAAAGAAGGGAACAGTTACACTATTATTTGCGGCAAAGGATGCAGAACATAACAATGCTATTGTGTTAAAGGAAGTGATTGAGGAGTCTATTTAGCCTTTGCCTTCTCCACCTTAATCCTTCTTCCCTTCATCATCATATCATCTACAGCCCTTATGACTATGTCTGCGAGGTCTTCAGGGACCTCGACAAAGGTGAATCTCTCGAGGACATCGATGTTTCCTATCCTGCTATAAGCTATATTAGCCTCTGATACTATAGATCTCACAATATCTGCTACCTTTATCCTGTCTATTCTTCCTATTGTCATGAAGAGACGAACCATGCCGTTTTTTTGAGATCTTGAGGCGCCCTGTTCTTCCTGATAAACTGACTTTGTCACACCGTAGGCAGCATATAGTGCTGCAGCAGCAATGTCCTCTAAACTGTACTGTTTTGATAACTCACTGACAGCAGAGACATAATCTGTATGTTTATTGTCTTTAATTATTCCTTCTATCTCTTTATTCATCTTCTTCTGTCTCGCCTTAATAATGTCTTCTGTAGATGGTAATCTTTTCCTATTAATTACAGCCCTTGCTGTCTTCTCTATGAGCCTTAGATGTCTGTATTCCCGTGGTGTGACAAAGGTAATTGCGATACCAGTCTGTCCTGCCCTTCCTGTCCTTCCTATCCGGTGTATATATCTTTCAGGATTCTGGGGTATGTTGTAGTTGATCACATGGGTTACATCCTTTATATCAAGCCCCCTTGCAGCCACATCAGTTGCAACAAGGATATCAAGCATACCTCTTTTAAACTTTCCTATTACCTCTTCTCTTTGGGTCTGCGTGTAATCACCATGGAGCGCACCTGCATTATATCCCATCTGACTGAGTTTCATTGAGACTTCGTCAACCTCTCTTTTTGTATGGCAGAACACTATGGCAAGCTTTGGGTCTTCTACATCAAGAAGTTTTGAGAGGGCATTTAATTTGTCCTCTTCCCTTACTTCATAGAATATCTGCTTTATCTCAGGTACAACTATCTCTTTTGTGTTTATCTTTACTTTTTCAGGGTTTTTCATATATCTTTTTGCAATATTAATTATCGGTAAAGGCATGGTGGCTGAAAAGAGAAGGGTCTGTCGTTCAGACGGCGTTGTCTTTAATATGGTCTCAATATCTTCTATGAATCCCATGTTGAGCATCTCATCTGCCTCATCGAGCACCACCATTTTTATATCAGAAAGTGATAGAGTGCCCCTGTTTATGTGGTCTATGATTCTCCCGGGCGTTGCAACAAGGACATCCGTTCCACCTTTTAATGCCTTTATCTGCCTTTGAATTGATGCACCGCCGTAAACTGGCAGAACCCTGAGCTTTTTGTATCTTCCTATCCTCAGGATCTCCTGAGACACCTGCATGGCAAGCTCTCTTGTCGGTTCAAGTACAATGGCAAAGGGATTTTTACCTTTCCTGCATTTCTCCACAACTGGTATGCCAAAGGCAGCGGTCTTTCCTGTACCTGTCTGTGCTTGACCTATAATGTCTTTTCCTTTGAGAACTAATGGTATGGCAGAGACCTGTATCGGAGTTGGTTCCTCAAACCCCATTTCTGATAGAGACCTCAGCGTCTCTTCACTAAGTGAAAAATCTTTGAAATTCATGTTTACCTCTCCTTTTGTTCCAAATAAAAACCCTCAGGGGTTTCTACAAATCCCCTGAGGGATTGATTGAAACTTCTTAATTAAGTATATACCTTATGTTGAAGTTATGTCAATAAAACCGTGCTCTCGCCGTAATCTGCCATTAGAAAATATTTAAATGGTGCGGTATGCCTCACACCAGTCACCTCGTAGGTGAAGGAATTTTATAGGTGAAGAGGTGAAGTGGTGAAGGGATGAGTCGGTCGCACTGTCGCACTACTAATGTGTCGCGATAAAGGCATTTCGGCATACCGTACCATTCTATCAGCAGTTCAGGGTACTATCAAAAATATAGAAATTTCACTAACCCTTTCAATAAAACTGGCAGTCTGTCGATATCTCGGGGTTCACGGGGTGAAGCTTGTCTTCACCCCGTGCTCTAAAGGCAATACTAACACTCCAGAAAATCTAACGATTTTCTGGGGACCCCGCTTGCGACACCTTAATAGAGCAGTAGAGCAGCAGAGCAACAGAGCAGCAGGCAATAATAGCTGGTAGCCGCAAGCTGGTAGAACAGGCTTCCAGCCTGTTTAATGCTTTTTTGTATTTTCACCACTTACCGCAGGCTGGAAGCCTGCGGCTACCTGGAAGCCTACGTCACGCAGGCTGAAGCCTGCGGCTACCTCTACTGCACTACTGCTCTGCTGGTCTAAGAAGACTTTGTGGCAGCCTCCCAGTAGGGTATCGGCAAAAGAGGGTGCTCTCAAAAATGTCTTGCTTTAATGCATAAGAGGTTAAGCCTTCTGGTTATAAGTGTTAAATATCTGTACTTTTAAGCAAATAAAAAATGCCTGAGTATAGTAAGTCATTAATTTTTGCTGGATTCAGTATTATTTATGCATAAAAAAAAATTTATTACTCTGCAGAAAGGAAATATGTTATAATTCAAAAAAAGGCGATGGAGTTCGCCTTTTAACTGTCTCTGAGTTTCAGGGACTGATAACTCCTACTCTCAATTATGAGGGCAGGAGTTTTTTATTTGCCCGGAAAGGAAATTCCTATGCATGAAGTCTGGACACTTGCTTCTATCTGGATAGGGCTTGGACTTCTGGCAGCACTTCTCAGTGCATGGCTCAGGATTGCCACTGCCCTTTCTGAGATAATGGTTGGCACACTTGCCCAGCTTTTGATTGCAGGTGCCTTTGGTTTAAGCCTTAATGCAAATGAGCCATGGATAAAGTTTCTTGCGGGAGCTGGTGCGATAATCCTTACATTCCTTGCAGGTGCAGAGCTTGACCCTGATGTCTTTAAGCTTAAATGGAAGGAGGCAACAGTTATTGGACTTATTGCCTTCCTTGCCCCATTTCTTGGATGCACTGCCATTGCCTATTACATCCTTGGCTGGACTGTCAAGGCGAGCTGGCTTGCTGGTGTTGCCCTTTCTACCACATCTGTGGCAGTAGTCTATGCGGTGATGCTTGAGCTCGGTCTTAACAAGACAGAATTCGGTAAGATCGTCCTTGCTGCATGCTTTATCAATGACCTTGGAACAGTCCTTGCACTTGGTCTTATATTCTCACCCTTTACAATAAAGACAGTTGTATTTGTGGTCTTAAGCATTGTTGTCTTTGTGCTTTTGCCTTTCATTACACCGAGGTTTTTCAAAAGATTTGGCTCAAGGCCATCTGAGATTGAGGCAAAGTATCTCTTGTTATTTCTCTTTGGACTGGGTGCCCTTGCTGTATGGTCAGGCAGTGAGGCAGTGCTTCCAGCCTATATAATAGGTATGATGCTTGCCGGAACAGTTGGCAAAGACCATGGACTTATAAGAAGATTACGAACCCTTACCTTCGGGCTCCTCACACCCTTTTATTTTATAAGGGCAGGTTCCTTTGTCTCCATACCTTCTCTTATTGCCGCACCTTTTGCCCTTTTTGTATTATTCATGGGTAAGATGATAACAAAGTTTTTTGGGGTATATCCTGTTACAAAGGCATTCAGATATGCCCAGAAGGAAGGGAT
>CALJEL010000043.1 GCA_938074335.1 uncultured bacterium
CATCATGATACGATATGTAGTAGGCTCCATTTTAACCTCCTCTTTTCAGTTTTACGAGATTATACTCCTTTGGAGGTTTATGGAGCCTTTTTAGCTTACATTAATCCTCTTTCTCTAAAACCTCCCTTATGAACTCTTTGAACCTCTTTCTGTAGGCAGTGCCCATACATTTAAGTCTTACCTTAAAGGGGTCAATTTTTACCTGCCCATTTACGGGGCCCCCCTTAATTTTTTTCTTGAATATTTAAGCATATTTTGGGATAATGTATATTGGCAAGGAGATAGATATGGGACTTACTTACAGGGATTCAGGTGTGGATATTGAAGAGGCTGACAGGTTTGTCAGACTCATTACACCTATGGCAAAGTCAACCTTCAGGCCAGAGGTACTTTCTGATATTGGTTCCTTTAATGCCCTTTTTAAACTTGACCTCAAAAGATATAGACAGCCTGTACTTGTCAGCGGTACAGATGGAGTTGGCACAAAGCTGAAAATTGCCTTCATGCTTAATAAACATGATACAGTTGGAATAGACCTTGTCGCCATGTGTGTTAATGACATCCTTACCTGTGGAGCTGAGCCTTTATTTTTTCTGGACTATATTGCAACTGGGAAGCTATCTTCAGATAAGGCTGTTGATATTATAAAGGGTATAGCAGAAGGATGCCGTGAGGCTGGTTGCTCACTTATAGGTGGTGAGACTGCTGAGATGCCAGGGTTTTATCAGGAAGGAGAATATGACCTTTGTGGTTTTGCAGTTGGAGTTGTTGAGCAGGATGAGATTATTACAGGTAGAGATATTAAAAAAGGAGATCTTATTATTGGCATATCCTCAAATGGATTACACAGCAATGGTTATTCCCTCGTAAGACATATCATTACCAGGAGAGAATTGAGTCTATCTCAATATCTTAATGAGATAGGTATGAGCCTCGGAGAGGAATTACTCAGACCAACAAGAATATATGTAAGGGCCTTCAGGGCATTGAAAGAATCAGCGATAACAGTAAAAGGTATGGCACATATAACAGGTGGTGGCATTACAGGAAACCTGCCCCGTATCTTTCCTGATGATGTATTTGCAGTAATATATAAGGATTCCTGGCCTGTGCCTTTTATCTTCAGGTTTCTTCAGAGACTTGGTGAAGTCCCTGAGGATGAGATGTTCAGGACTTTTAATATGGGAATAGGTTATATTATTATTGTGCCTGAAGGGCAGGCAGAGGGAGCTATTGGTATCCTCCGGAAGGCGGGTTATACCGCCTATCAGATCGGTATTATTGAGAAGGGTAACAAGGGGGTAAGTTATGTATAAGTTAAGGATCTTTCTCAAAAAGGTCTTTACTCCTGTTACTGTTATGCTTGTTCCTCATGCAAGAACAAAACCTGTTGCAATAAAGGTTCCATTTTCAGTAATAGCAATGGCAGTATTTCTCTGGTGTGCTGGAACTATATATGTTATTTCAATTGCAGTAAAGACCTATGAATATTATGACATGAAAAATAGGCTATCCTATTTTATGAATCAATTCATTGAGCTCAAGTCCACCATATCATCTCTTCAAAAGGCAGAGGCTGAATTCAGAAAGCTCTTTTCACTGAAATCAAAAAAGGATGTCCTTGAGGCTGTGGAGATAACTGACACGGGCTCAGTGGATATGGAGGCATTAAGGAAACAGATTGAGGAGACGGTGGAGACTGTAACAGAGATCAAAAAATATCTTTCCGAGCAAAGAGACATCTATCGTTCCACACCGCTTGGATGGCCCGTAAGGGGTGTAATAACCTCCGGTTATGGTGAAAGGACACATCCCAGATATGGAGAGATAGCCTTTCATTCAGGGATAGACATCTCTGTACCCGTTGGCACTGAAGTGAGGTCAACTGCAGATGGTATAGTTGTCTTTTCAGGCTGGACAGCAGGAAGTGGCTATACAGTTATCATAGAGCACGGTCATGGCTTCACCACCGCCTATGCCCATAATAAGGAGAATCTTGTAAAGGTGGGTCAGAGGGTAAAGAGAGGAGATGTAATTGCCCTTTCAGGCAATACAGGGATTACCACAGGGCCTCATGTCCATTATGAGGTGTGGAAAAACGGGGCTCATGTGAATCCAATATCTTATCTAAAGGAGAGCTATTGATGTTTACAAAGAAGCAGCAGGGTGTGGAGACTATTATCGGGCCAGATACCCTTTTTAAGGGTGAACTGAACTCAAAGGGTACTGTAAGGATTGATGGAGCCTTTGAAGGGACTTTGAATGCTGACTGGATAATCATAGGAGAGGCAGGAAGGGTTAAAGGAGAGATCAATTCTCGTGGAATAGTTATTGGAGGAAGGGTTGAGGGTAACATAAACTCCACAGAGACAATAGAGATAAAGCATAAGGCACAGGTAACAGGTGAGATATGCACCCAGAAACTCTCCATCTCAGAGGGAGCGATCTTTGACGGACATTCCTGTATGCAACAGCAGAAGAAAGAAGCTGAAAAACAGAGGTCAGAAGGATGAAGTTTAAATGTGCCTTTGCCACTGATCTCCTCTGATACCCCATGCGAGAAAGGATATACAGGACAAATCTTTCTCTTTCTGATGCAGAGGAACTCTGGTTTAAGGCCCTGAGGGAGAAGGTTTTCCCACATCTCTGTCCCCTTCCAGAAGAAAAGATAGATACCGCCATCTCAAAAGGAAGGATTACCTCAAGACCTGTGTGGGCAAGGATAAGTTCTCCATTCTTTCATTCCTCAGCAGTTGATGGTTATTGCCTGAGATTTGCTGATTCTGTTACTGCCTCTGAAAGAAATCCAGTCTATATACAGATTGGTAAGGATTGTTTCAGGGTTGATACAGGTGACCCCATTCCGCCTGATATGAATGCAGTGGTTATGATAGAGGATGTAAATGTTGTCAATAAAGATGGTAAGGAATTTATAGAAATAAGAGAGGCACTTACACCCTGGCAGAATGTGAGGATCGCTGGAGAGGATATCGTACAGGGTGAATTAATAATCTCAGAAAACGAAAGAATAACTGCCTTTCATGTGGGTGCAATGCTCGCCTCACAGAACAGGGAGATCTGGGTAAGAAAAAAACCGACTGTCCTTATCGTCCCAACAGGCACCGAGATAGTGGAGCCTGGTTCAGAACTTAAACCCGGAGATATCATTGAATTTAATTCAAGGTTTCTTGGTGGTCTTATAGAAGAGACAGGCGCTGAGGTTAAGCGCTATGATATCGTCCCTGATGATAGGGATATCCTCAGGAAGACAATTCTGAAAAATATTCCAGATGTGGAAGTTCTTCTCCTTATAGGTGGTTCCTCCCTTGGAAGAGAAGACTTTGTTGAAGATGTGGTTGCCGAAATTGGAGAGGTGATACTCCATGGAGTAAATATAAAACCAGGTAAACCTGTTTTACTCGGTATTGTTCAGAATAAACCTGTAATCGGCATTCCTGGATATCCTGTCTCTGCCTTTATAGCCTTTGAGCTTTTTGTAAGGCCTTTGCTTTATAGGCTTCAGTCCATGGAACCACCAGAGAGAGAGGAGATAGAGGCGATCCTTTCAAGAAACATTGCCTCCCCACTTGGCCTTGAAGAATTTATAAGGGTCAAGATAGGTTCTGTCTCAGGTAAGTATATAGCCACCCCTCTTGCAAGGGGAGCCGGGTTGATGATGTCCCTTGTCAGGGCAGACGGTATCCTTCAGATACCAGCAGGCAGTGAGGGTGTAGAGGCAGGTTCAAGGATAATGGTAAGGCTTTTCAGGGATAAAAAGGAACTTTTAAATACCATTGTATTTATAGGCAGTCATGATAATACTATTGACCTTCTTCACAATTTTCTTAAGAGACATTATCCCTCCTTGAGTCTTTCTTCTGCAAATGTTGGTTCAATGGGTGGGCTCATTGCCCTCAGAAGAAGGGAATGCCATATAGCAGGTACACATCTTCTTGATGAGGAGACAGGTGAATATAATATCCCCTATGTGAAGAGACTTCTTCAGGGAGAATCCCTGGTCATGGTCAATCTTGTATACAGGCAGCAGGGACTGATTGTTAAAAAAGGTAATCCAAAGGTAATAAAGGGCTTTGAAGACCTTACAAGGGATGATGTGCTTTTTGTTAACAGGCAGAGGGGTTCAGGCACAAGGCTCCTTCTTGATAAACACCTCAGAGAACTCGGAATTGATCCTTCGCAGATAAAAGGTTATGAAGTGGAGGATTTTACCCACATGGCTGTTGCATCAAAGGTTGCTACAGGAGTGGCGGATGTAGCACTTGGCATATATTCAGCGGCAAGGGCACTGGATCTGGACTTTATCCCTGTGGCAGAGGAGAGATACGATCTTGTCATACTTCAGGAGTCCTTAAGCCTTCCAATGGTGGAGGCACTTCTCAATATCATAAAAAATAATCAGGAATTTAAAAAGGCGGTTCAATCCCTTGGAGGATATGATACAAGGGATATGGGTAAGGTTATCATGCAAACTCTTCCCTTGAAAGGTCTTTCAGGGTCGGTAGCTCTGTAAGGTCCTTGAGGCCAAAATATTCAAGGAATTCCTTTGTTGTTCCGTATAGAAAGGGTCTTCCTGGTGCCTCTTTCTTACCTACTATCCTGATAAGTCTTTTTTCAAGGAGTGTCTTTATTGCGCCATCGGAATTTACTCCTCTTATCTCATCTATCTCTGCCTTTATAATGGGCTGTTTATAGGCTATTATGGCAAGGGTCTCAAGGGCAGCCATTGATAACCTTGTCTGGCTAACTGTCCTTTTGACCTTTTTAACCCATTCAGCATATTGAGGGTTTGTAATCATCTGATAGCCACCTGCTATCTCTTTTATTATTACGCCCCCATTTCTTACATCATACTCCATGATTAATTCATCAAGGAGGGCTTTTATCTCCTCTTCAGGATATCCTGTTATCTCCTTCATGGAGGAGATGCTGAGGGGTTCTCCTGAGGCGAAGATCAGTAATTCAAGTATGTCTTTTTTCTCTTTGTTATCCATGAAAAATAATATAACATACAGCGGCAGCGAAGTAACAGTCTCAAGTTCAATCCCTATTTTGCCGATACCCTACTGGCAGGCTGCCTCAAAGTAGTGCTACAGTGCGACAGCACACCTGACGGTGAAGTGAGTTAGGGATTAGTGAATTAGTGAATTAGTGAATTAGTGAATTAGAAAATACTAACTCACTAACTCACTAACTCACTTGCATACTAACTCACTACTTTAACTCACTTGCATACTAACTCACTACTTTAGCTCTGTCGCACTACTAAGGTGTCGCTATAAAGGCCTTTTGGCATACTGCATTACTCTCTCAGCAGTTTAGGGGTTATCCTTATCACTTGCCCGTTAAGTTAGCAATCTGCTATATTCAATAACTATGAGTTCAAAGGTAAGGGTAAGATTTGCTCCAAGTCCTACAGGTCATCTTCATATTGGTGGTGCACGGACAGCACTCTTTAACTGGCTCTTTGCCAGACACAATAAGGGTGTTTTTATCCTGAGGATCGAGGATACAGACAGAAGCCGTTCAACAGAGGAATATATTGAGGCTATTATTGAGGGAATGAAGTGGCTCGGGCTTGACTGGGACGAGGGACCATACAGGCAGACAGACAGGCTTGAGATTTATAAGAGTTATGTCAATAAACTTTTAAAGGAGAACAAGGCCTATTATTGCTATTGCTCACCTGAGGAGCTTGAGGAAAGAAGGCGGCTTGCCCTTGCACAGGGAAAGCCCCCAAAGTATGATGGCCGCTGCAGAGAACTTAAAGAACCGGTTCCCGGAAGGATCCCTGCTGTCAGGTTCAAGATGCCGCAGGCCGGTACTACAGTAGTGGATGATCTTATAAGGGGAAGGGTTAGCTTTGATAATGAGCAGCTTGATGATTTTATAATAATGCGTTCAGATGGCACTCCCACATATAATTTCTGCGTGGTGGTGGATGATGTTGATATGCGGATAACCCATGTAATAAGGGGTGATGACCATCTTAATAACACACCAAAGCAGATACAGATATACAGGGCCTTGAATTATGAGATACCTCAGTTTGCTCATCTGCCCATGATACTCGGGGCAGATAAAACAAGGCTCAGCAAGCGTCATGGTGCAACCTCTGTTATGGCCTATAAGGAGATGGGTTATCTTCCCGAGGCCTTACTGAATTATCTTGTCAGGCTTGGCTGGTCTTATAAGGATCAGGAGATATTCTCAAAGGAAGAGTTGATTGAGAAGTTTAGCCTTGAAAATATCGGTAAGTCTGCTGCTGTCTTTAATCCTGAAAAACTTCTCTGGCTTAACAGCCATTACATAAATGCCTCTACACCTGAAAGACTCTATGAGCTTGTAAGGCCCTTTCTTATAAAGGAAGGTATTATAAAAGAAGATACAGAGATAGATATACAGTGGATATCAAAGGCAATTGCCACACTAAAGGAAAGGTCAAGGACACTTGTAGAGCTTGCAAATTCCCTCAGATATTACATCATTGATGATATAGAGATTGATGAGGAGGCAAAAGAGAAGTTTATAAATGAAAAAACAATTGGTTATCTAAGACGGGTGAGGGAGCTTCTTTCTGGCATGGATGGTTTTGAAAGTAAAACCCTTGAAGAGGCATTCAAAAAACTTATCAGTGAATTAGGAGTAAAGCTTTCAGAGGTTGCCCAGCCGTTGAGGGTAGCAATCACAGGAAAAACAGTGAGCCCTCCAATATTTGATGTGCTTTCAGTAATCGGTAAGGAAAGGACACTCAGGCGTCTTGACAGGGTCATAAAGACTTTATAGCCATGGGTTATATATCTGTCATAGGTGCGGGTAACTGGGGTACTACTATAGCATGCCATATTGCAAAAAAAGACTATGATATCTCTCTCTGGGTCTATGAGCCTGAACTTGCAGAGATTATAAAGAATACAAGAAGGAATCAGTGGTATCTGCCAGATGTCCCCATTCCCGAACATGTGAGGATTACCACAGACCTTCAGGATGCAATTAATAAAGCAAGGTTTGTTATAAACGCTGTCCCCACCCAGTTTATAAGGAATGTATTTTCACAGCCCCTTAAATTTGGTTCCGATACAGTGATAATAAATCTCTCAAAGGGCATAGAAAGGGAAACCCTTCTAACACCTTCTGAGATATTAAAGGAACTCACAGGTCTTGAGGTTGTTGTGCTTTCAGGACCGAGTTTTGCAAAGGAGGTCTCAAAGGGGCTGCCCACTGCAGTAACACTTGCCACAGGAAACAGACATCAGGGTCTTCTTATCCAGGATATACTGAGTTCAGATAGATTCAGGGTATATCTTCATGATGACCTCTTAGGTGTTGAGATAGGAGGTGCGCTCAAAAATGTTATAGCCATTGCCTCCGGGATATCGGATGGTCTTGGTCTTGGAGCTAATGCCAGGGCATCCTTAATAACAAGAGGTCTTGCCGAGATAACAAGACTCGGGGTTGCCATGGGTGCAAATCCCAGGACATTCTCGGGTCTGAGCGGGGTAGGAGATCTGATCCTTACATGCACAAGCAATCTCTCAAGGAATTATACCCTTGGATACAGGCTCGGCAGGGGTGAAAAGCTGAGGGATATACTTAGCGGGATGCGTGAGGTTGCAGAAGGAGTCCCCACAGCTGAGTCTGCCTGTAAACTTGCTGAGAGATATTCTGTGGAGATGCCAATAACTGAAAAAGTTTATGAGATTCTCTACAAAGAGAAATCTCCTCAGATTGCCCTGAGGGAGCTCATGACGAGACCACTCAGGGAGGAATTTCCTGAGGCATGAACAGGACTGAATTACTTAAGATACTCAAGGATGTCAGCTTATTAAAAATCACTCCAGAAGAGGCTTACAGGAGACTACAGCATCTTCCCTATGAAGACCTCAAGATTGCAAGGATAGATCATCATAGAGAACTCCTTTCAGGTATTCCAGAGGTAATCTTTGCTAAGGGCAAGGCCCCTGATGAGGTTGTTACTATTGCACGAAATATCTTTAAAAGGCATGGTAGATTTTTGATCACAAAGGCAACAAAGGAGATACACAAAAGGCTCAGGATTAAAGGTGCAAGATTTTATGAAAGGAGCGGTGCTATTGTTGCTGGTAATCCCTCTGATAAGATTGGAGATGTTCTGATACTCACAGCAGGGACATCTGACATAGGTGTTGCTGAGGAGGCAAAGGTCACAGCAGAATTCCTTGGAAGTCATGTTGAGACACTTTATGATATAGGTATAGCAGGTCTTCACAGGGTTGTGGAACATCTTGACAGATTTAAAAAGGCAAGGGCAATTATAGTAATTGCCGGGATGGAAGGTGCACTCCCGAGTGTTGTGGCAGCACTCACTGATAAGCCAGTTATAGGTGTTCCTACCTCATCAGGATATGGAATGAGCCTGGGTGGGATAGCAGCACTTCTTGGGATGCTAAATTCCTGTGTGCCTGGTGTGGCTGTGATGAACATTGACAATGGCTTTGGAGCTGCCTGCCTTGCCCACAGGATAAACATACTTAAGCGGTAAATATCATGATGTAATGACTTTTTAATTTATAAGAGCGGTGCCGCTGAAAGGTTTGCTTGACAAAAATTCTTTATAACCAATAAAATAATTTACTTCTTAAAAACTAATCAATTCGGAGGTTCTTTATGGCAGAAGGTATCGTAGAAGCAACCACAGAAACATGGGATAAGGAAGTTTTAAATGCCCCGGGGCTTGTGATGGTGGATTTCTGGGCAGTATGGTGTGGTCCCTGCAGGATGATTGCACCTACTGTTGAAGAACTGGCAAAGGAATATGCTGGAAAGGTGAAGGTAGTAAAACTCAATACAGATGAGAATCCTGATGTTGCCAGCAGATATAAGATAATGGGTATCCCTACAATTATGTTTTTTAAAAATGGCCAGAAGGTTGACCAGATTGTAGGAGCAGTTCCCAAGTCTCATTTAAAATCCAAGATAGATACACTTCTTTCTGCATAGATTAAAAGTAAGCGTGACAGATTCCGGTGATATTAATGAGAGTGAATCTTGTGGTGTTATTTTTTTCCTTTTTACTTTTTTCCTGTTCTAAGGAGACCGCTATTCAGGAGGGTAAGGTTGTTCCGGAGCTCTCCTTTAAATATATTAATGGAGAGGTTATCAGACTTCATGAATTAAGGGGAAAGGTAGTACTTATTGAATTCTGGGCAACCTGGTGTGAGGCCTGCAGGGAAGCTGTTCCTGACCTTGTAGAGATTTATAAAAATAACAGGGATAAGGGTCTGGTGATGATTGCTGTATCTGTGGATGAAGGTGGAGATTATGTGAGAAGGGTCAGGGATTTTGTTAATGAATATAATATCACCTATCCTGTTGCTGTTGATGGAATGTCTTTAAGTAAAAAATTTGGAGTTTATACCATTCCTTCAATTTTTATAATTAATAAAGAAGGTATCCTTGTCAGGAAATATCCTGGATATTTCCCTGATTTTGCCCGCAAGATAGATAAAGAAATTAAGGGATTGTTATAATAATAAAATGTTTGATGCATTAACAGAAAAACTTGACTCCATATTTAAGAAACTTCGTGGCCGTGGCATACTCAAGGAGGAGGATGTTGATCAGGCCCTGAGAGAGGTAAGGCTTGCCCTTCTTGAGGCTGATGTTAATTATAAGGTTGTCAGGGATTTTATTAACTCGATAAAACAGAGGGCTGTAGGAAGTGGTATCCTTGAGAGCCTGACGCCCGGACAGCAGGTCATAAAGATTGTCCATGAAGAGCTCATTAATCTCATGGGTTCTTCAGATTCAACTATAAAACTTTCACCCAATCCGCCTACAATTCTTATGATGGTAGGATTACAGGGTTCTGGAAAGACCACTACATCAGCCAAGCTTGCAAATTATTATAAATCTCAGGGCAGGAGACCTATGCTCGTTGCAGCAGATATTAAAAGACCTGCTGCCATTGAGCAGCTTATAACCCTTGGTGCTCAGCTTCAGATACCTGTATTCTATTTAAAGGATATAAGTGACCCTGTTAAAGTCTGTGAAGAGGCCATCAGGAAGGCAAGGATAGATGCCCGTGATATATTGATACTGGATACAGCAGGCAGACTTCACATTGATGAAGAATTAATGGAGGAACTGAGAGAGATTAAGGAGAAGACCTCTCCCCACGAGATACTCCTTGTTGTTGATGCCATGACAGGTCAGGAGGCTGTAAATGTTGCCTCTACCTTTAATGAAAAGATATCCATTACAGGAATTATTCTTACCAAGATGGACGGTGATGCCAGGGGTGGAGCAGCCCTTTCTATGAGAGCAGTTACAGGAAGACCGATAAAATTTATAGGTACAGGTGAAAGGCTTGAGGCATTAGAGCCTTTCCATGCGGACAGGATTGCCTCAAGAATTCTTGGAATGGGAGATGTCCTCAGCCTTATAGAAAAGGTTCAGAGGATCTATGATATTAAGGAGGCAGAAAGACTTCAGAAAAAGGTCAGGGAAGACGATTTTGACCTTGATGATTTGAGACTTCAGATAAGAAAGCTTAAGGGGATGGGTTCCCTTGAAAGTTTATTAGGCATGATACCTGGTTTTAGTAAGATGAAAGGTATTAATATAGATACAAAGGAGCTTGTGAAGGTTGAGGCAATCATCAATTCCATGACACCCGATGAAAGGCGGAACCCTTCTATCCTTAATGGAAGCAGACGCAGGCGTATAGCCCTTGGAAGTGGTACAACAGTAGCTGATGTAAACAGGCTCATCAAGCAGTATAATGAGATGAAGAAGTTAATGAAGACCTTTAAAGGTAAAAAGGGATTCAGACTTCCAAATATATTGCAGATATGATTTATAATATTTAAACAGAAAGGAGGTGTGCTGTGGTAAGGATCAGATTGATGAGGATCGGTGCCCACAAAAGGCCCTATTACAGGATTGTTGTGGCTGATTCAAGGACAAGAAGGGATGGACCCTATATTGAGCTTCTGGGAACATATGATCCTCTGAAAGATTCAGAGGTCAGGATTGATAAAGATAAGGCCAAGGCATGGATTCAAAAAGGTGCACAGCCAACAGAATCCGTTAAAAAACTTTTAACAAGAGCGGGCCTGTAGTGCCCCAAATTCCTTGAGGAGGTGAACCATCATGCTGAAAGGATTAGTTGAAAGTATGGCAAAGGCTCTGGTTGATAAGCCAGAGGAGGTAAGTGTCAAGGAGGTGGATGGAGAAAAGACCACCGTATTTGAGCTCAGGGTTGCTCAGAGTGACCTCGGAAAGGTGATAGGGAAACAGGGTAAGACTGCCCGTGCCATGAGGGCAATATTAAGTGCTGCAGGGACAAAGGTCGGTAAGCGCTGCGTCCTTGAGATACTTGAATAGTAAAACCTGTGCGATAGATATTAATAATCTTCTCTAATTTATTATTTCATCTTCGCGCAAAGACATTATGGGGCAGGCCCTGTACCTGCCCTTTTTATCATGAAGATGGTTATTGATGTTATAACCCTTTTCCCTGAGATAATAAAGACCTATCTTTCCTATGGAGTTTTAAAGAAGGCTATCGAGGATGGTCTCATTGAAGTGCGAATTCATAATCTCAGGGATTTCACGACAGACAGGCACAGGACAGTGGATGATTATCCCTATGGAGGTGGTTCGGGTATGGTGATGAAACCTGAGCCCCTGTTTAATGCAATTGAGCACATAAGGTCCGATGGCATGGAAAGATTGATAATTCTCCTTACACCTCAGGGAAAGAAATTCAATCAGCAGATGGCAAGGGCACTTTCAGGGGAAGAGAAGGGGTTGGTATTAATATGTGGTAGATATGAGGCAATTGATGAGCGTGTGAGGACGATAGTGGATGAGGAGATTTCCATAGGAGATTATATCCTGACTGGAGGAGAGTTGCCTGCTTTAGTTATAATAGATGCAGTATCAAGATTGTTGCCAGGTGTTCTTGGCAACTATGGTTCAACCATAGAAGAGTCCTTTGAGTGGGGCATACTTGACTATCCTCACTATACAAGGCCACCAGAATTCAGGGGTATGAGGGTACCGGATATCTTACTGAGCGGTGATCATGAGGCAATAAGGAGATGGAGAAGGAAGGAGGCCCTGAGAAGGACCCTTGATAGGAGACCTGATTTACTTGAAAAGGCGGTCCTCAGTGAAGAGGATTTGATTTTGATAAAAGAGATAAAGGAGGAGTCATGAACGAGTTAATAAAGGCAGTTGAGGAGACCTATAAAAAGAAAGAGATACCGGATTTCAAGGTAGGAGATACAGTGAGGGTTCATGTAAAGGTCAAGGAAGGTGACAGGGAAAGGCTTCAACCCTTTGAAGGGGTTGTGATAGCCCGTAGAGGTGGAGGCCTGAGGGAGACCTTCATGGTAAGAAAAATCTCCTTTGGTGTGGGAGTTGAGAGAATCTTTCCTCTTCATTCACCTGTTGTTGAATCCATTGAGCTTATAAAGAGGGGAGATGTTAGAAGGGCAAAACTCTTTTATCTGAGAAAGAAGAAAGGAAAAGAGGCTAAGATAAAGGAAAAGGAGATAAGGGGTACTGAAGTAACAGCAGGTGAGAGTGTCAATAACGGTTAAAAGCTCAGAGCCTTCAGCATGCCACTCTTTAAGCATGATGACAACTACAGAAAAAAGGGTTACAGGGTTATTGCAGGTATTGATGAGGCAGGAAGAGGTTCACTGGCTGGTCCTGTTGTAGCAGGTGCTGTTATATTGAAGGAAGGGGTTATTATAGAAGGTCTTGATGATTCAAAGAAGCTAACCCATCAAAAAAGGGCAGAACTCTTCTGGCAGGTGATGCTTGAGGCAGAGGATGTAAGTTTTGGGATCGTGGATGTTGAGGATATAGAAAGACTTAATATCCTTCAGGCTACAAAGATGGCAATGATCAGGGCAATAAATGGATTAAAAAAAAGACCTGACCTTATCCTGATAGATGCCCTGAAACTGTCCATACCATTAAAGCATATCTCCATAATAAAAGGTGATCAGAAGAGTGCATCTATAGCAGCAGCCTCAATAATTGCAAAGGTTCTGAGGGACTGGATCATGGAGTATTATGACTTTCTTTATCCAGAGTATGGTTTTAAATACCACAGGGGATACGGTACAGCACGGCATAAAGAATGTCTCAGGGTTTATGGCCCCTGTCCCATTCATAGAAAGACCTTTAAACCTGTAAACCAATTGGATTTTGATTTTTACCAGCAGGTTAAGTTTGCTATAGAACGGCAGTAGTTTTACTGACTGGCATGAGATTATCCTTTTTGCGGGAAATTGAATTTTATTTAGTAGAAGGAGAGGTCTGAATTAAAAGAGTCATGAAGTCAAGGACACCTACAGAGAATGAACGGATTGATGAGGCCCTTGAACTCATCTGGTTATTGAGGGAGGAGGGGAGGGCATTTCTGTCTAATTTTAAAGTAAGCTCTGATGATGAATATCCTGAAGAGATAATTAGATTGCTCATTGAGGATGGGCTGGTAAATATAAAAGGTGAAGAAATTGATTTTACAGAAAGGGGTTATGAAAGGGCAAGGGGTCTTATAAGAAGATACAGGCTTGCTGAGAGGCTTTTTTCAGATGTCTTTGAATTGCGAGAGGACCTTATTAAGGATGATGCCTGCAGGGTTGAACATATATTGAGCAATGAGTTAACTGACAGCGTCTGCACATTTCTCGGTCACCCACCCACATGTCCTCATGGAAAGCCAATCCCGAGGGGTGAGTGTTGTAAAAAATATCGTGTTGATGTGGAGCCACTGATAACAAGGCTTTCCAGTATTGAACCTGGCACAGATGTGAAGATCGTCTTCATAGTACCTTCTCAGAAAAGCAGTGTGGTAAAACTGTCATCCATGGGAATAATACCAGGTGTGAGGATAAGGCTCCTTCAGAAAAAACCGACCATTATACTACAGGTTGAAGAGACTGTTATAGCGATTGATCCTGAGATTGCTGATGAGATACTTGTAAGGAAGGTTGCCTGACCGGTAAAATTATTCTAAATCTTGTTCCCTTATTTACTTCACTATGGACCTCTATCTTTCCCTTATGACCCTCTATGATCCTGTAGCTTATTGAGAGGCCAAGTCCTGTCCCTTTTTCCTTCTTTGTGGTGAAGAATGGTTCAAAGATCCTTGGTAATATATCAGGAGGGATTCCGTGACCTGTGTCTTCCACATCTATGTAGATATTATTATTGTCCACTATCCCGGTACGAAGTATGAGGGTACCGCCTTTTTCCATAGCATGTATTGAGTTATTGATAAGATTTAAAAATACCTGTTTCAGCTGATTGTGGTCAGCCTGTATAATAGGAACCTGTCCGTATTCTTCTATTACATCTATATTGCTATGTTTAAGTTGAAGAGAGGCAAGTTTAAGAACCTCACTCAACAGAAGGTTTATGTTCACCTCTGCAATATTAATTGCCCTTTTCCTTGCAAATTCAAGAAGCTGATTTACAATTTCCTTTGCCCTGAGGGATTCCTGTTCTATTATCTTCAAGTCCTTTTTAATGGTTTCAATATCTGCTTCTTCCTGCGAAAGTTCAGAAAATCCTATGATGCTTGTAAGGGGATTGTTCAGTTCATGGGCAATATTTGAGGCCATCTCTCCGAGGGCAGCAAGTTTTGCAGCCTGTATGAGCTGCTCCTGTGTCTGCTGGAGCTCCCGCATTCTGTTTTTGAGGTCTTCCATAAGTTTTACATTCATAAAGGAGACAGAGATCAGATTTGAAAGTATGGCTGCTATACTTAAATCTGTATCATCAAAAAATCCATTTTTTTTGTTCATCACCATCATAAGGCCTGATAGCTTTTCCTGTTCCTTTATCCAGATTAAAAGTGATGGTTCATTCATATTGTCAAAAAAGCTGGTCCTGATAGAAGGAGCAGATCCCGGGGTGAATATAGCTGGTTCTTTCCTGTAATACAGGTAAAGGGCCTCTATCTCTTTTTCGGGTATCACTATTCCTTTACCTGCGATATCAATGAACCTTTCATTATCTCTGATAAATATCCTGCAGTCAGCTGCATCAAAGAGTTCCTTTACAACACCGATAAACTCATTATAGGGCATACCTTCCTCTGAAAGGGAATACAGGGGCATGGTTGCCCTGTAAAGGTTTGAGAGTCTCTTTGTGAATCCTAAAAGTTCATCATGGTTTTTCTTAAGGGTGATACTCATGTCATTAAAGGCCTCTGAAAGGTCTCTGAATTCATCCCTGTAAGAATAGGAGGCCGTTACACCGAGTTTTCCTGCTTTAAGTTCCTTCGTGGCATTTATGAGTATACCCAGGGATTTTGTTATCTGTTTTGTAAAGATTATGGCTACAGTAAGTGCAGCAAAAAAGGCAGAAGAGAGGGTTAAAAATAATATAATCTTGGAATTATTTATATCCTTCAATGCCTTTACTGTTTTTGCATAGAGTCTCTGGTCTGCAGTAAAGGCCATCTCCTGGACCATGCTTAAAAGGGTATTGCCGAGGGTTATAGCAACGAGCCTCAATCTCTCTATCCTCTCTCTATTGGCTGTGGTGGTAATCAGGGCGCTCAGGGCATCCTTATACTGTTCCACCATATCACTTACACGATTTAACTTTTCTGTCAGGTCTTTACTGTGATGGCAGGACTTACAGCTCTGGACTGACCTGTCAAGGTCAGAGACATGTTCAACTATTACATCAACCTCACTTCCAAAGGCTGTTCCTATAGTATATAAGTGTGTCTGGACTGTCTGGGTATTTATAACAAGGTTCTGTCTTATGATCTCAACCCTGTGTAGACTGATAACAGTCTCAAGATCTGTTGTGGTTTTGTAGATATAGTAGATTGTAATTCCAACTCCTGTGCTGAAGAGCAGGAATAAAAGTGCGAGGGATATAATAAGTCTCTTTTTCATCTGTATTTATAAGTCTTTATTTCTATATCAGCTTTTTTTAAAAGATTATAAACAATTGAGAAATCCTCTTTTGATGCGGCTACGAACCTCAAGGCGCCCAATCTTTCAAGAACCTTTCTACCTTCAGGATCTTTATCCATGTTTAATAAAATATCCTTGATCCTTTCCTTCAGGCTCCTGTCAAGCTTTTTTGACAGACAGAGAGTAACATCAGGAAGTGCAGTAGATCTTGCTATAATCAAGATCTCCTGTTCCATTACAGGATCCTTTTTAAATCTTTCCTTTATGATTTTATTCTTAGCAACACCTATATCTGCCTTTCCATCAAGGACACTGAGAAGTGCTGAGTCGTGACTCCCTGTAAAGTAGTATTCTCTGAAATAGCCGAGTGGATTTTTAATTCCATGCTCTTTAAAATAGGCAAGGGCAAAGATGTAGCCAGTAGCAGTTGCCCTGTCCACAAAGGCAATGGTTTTACCTTTCATATCCTTTATATCCTTTATATTACTGTCTCTTCTGACAAAGATATAACCCTCAGCACTAGATGTCCCATCAGGATTCAGGGGTCTTACAACTGGCTCAACACCAAGTTTTTCAATAGCAAGGACAGAAGTAAAGGCTCCAAAAAAGGCTCCATCAAGATTTCTTGTTATAAATCTATCTATTATGTCGCCATATCTGCTCAGGATAGTGAATCTTGTCTTCATCCCCAGCCTGGATGTAAGATATTCACTAAGTGGTTTGTATCTATCCATCTGTCTGAAGATATTCTCCTCAGGAATAAGACCTATAAGGATTTCTTTCTCTGCAGCAAATGAGGCTGTGCTGAAGCAGAGAATTAAGACCGATATTATTAAAAGTAAAAATCTCATCAGTGTATTACCTCTGTTGCCTCTGTGAGTAGATCAGCGGGAATCCGGAGGCCCATCCTCTGTGCCTCACCGAGATTAAAGATTAATTCCATATCTGCACCGGAATCTCTGGCAATCTCATGAGGTTTTTTGCCTTTCAGAACGGCCTGTATAATAGCAGCTGCCTTTTCTGCCTGTTTTTTCGGTGATGGATAAAGGCTGATAACAGGTTTTGCATCTCTCCTGGGAAGAAGGGATGCAACAGGTATCCTGTATTCACGGAAGTTTGAAAGGGCAATATTTGCTATGCTGCTCGTTGTAAAGATAAGGGCATCTACATTGATGTTCTCAAGTACCTGTCTTATGTCAGAGGGTCTCTTTATAATAAGCTTTATGACTGTCATCTTATAAAAGGGACAGCATCTCATAATCTCATCGAGCTGGTAGAGAGAATCACTTTCAAGGGGATTGTATACAACACCAAGGGTCTTTATCTCCTTCATGCTGTTCAGGTATCGTGTGATACTTGAAATAGGGGTTTTGAATTCAACACCGGTGCTATTCTTTGTCCTGTATCTTTCAAGGGCGGGAGTGTACCCTGCCACATATATAACAGGCTGGTCAGGTCTTTCCTTTAAAGTAGCGATTGTTGCCTCGGTTCCATAGCAGAAGATTATATCCACATTATGGGCTATGAGTTTCCTTGCAGCATTGCTCAGGGCAATGGGATCAGGAAAGGGTTTCTGGATTAGAAAATCAATCTGACGTGCTACAATAGTTGCTTCCATCTTTTTAAGAAAATGAGTATGAATTTCTTCATAATAGGTAACATTGGATGGAAGTATTACACCTATTGTCCTTTTTTCAATGGCATGTGATTCTTTGATAAAAGAAACAAAAGAGATAAGGAGCAGGATCAATAGCCTGAACTTAAATTGTCTCATAATTTGTTTAAAATCCCCTATAACCGGGCATGCCCTTCATGCTTTTTGTTATAATACCACAATTAATAAAAATTTTTAAGCCACAGATGAATATTCAATGAGATTATCCATTACAGGACTCGCAAATACGGGTAAGACAACGATATTCAATGCCCTTACAGGGCTGGATCTTCCCACTTCTCTTTATATTACAAGGGAGATGGAACCCCAGATTGCCACTGTAAGGGTCCCTGATAAAAGGATTGAGAGCCTTGCCCATATCTTCAAACCAAAGAAAGTCACACCCACAACAGTAGAGTATATTGATTACCTGGGACTTACAAAAGGTGATGTGCAGCAGAATAAAAAAGTCTTTGATTTTATAAAAGAGGCTGATGCCATAGTCCATGTGGTAAGGAGCTTTGAAGATGAGGCTGTTATACATCCCCTTGGTGGCATTGAGCCTTTGAGAGACCTTGAGACAGTGGAGTTTGAATTTATATTTGGTGATCTTGAGCTTGTTACCAAAAGACTTCAGCGAATTGAGGAATCAAGGAAAAAAGGGAAAAAACCCAAAGATGAAGAGATAAAGGTGCTCCTGAGGTGCAAGGAGGCCCTTGAGTCAGAAAGACCCTTGAGATTTGTTCAATTTAATGAGGAGGAGCAGGCTATATTGAGACCCATGCAGTTTCTTTCTGACAAACCAGAGGTAATAGTATTTAACACCGATGAATACATGAGTGCTGAGGACAGGCAATATTTGATTAAAAAGGCAGAGGAGTATTTCAAGAAATTCAGTCCTCACTATGAAGATAAGGTGAAGATAATAAGCCTTTCAGGAAAGTTAGAGATGGAGTTATCCCGAATGACACCTGAAGAGCAGAAAGAGTTTCTTTCAGGGCTCGGGATTGATGAGCCTGCACTGAATAAACTTATAAAGGTCTCTTATGGTCTTTTAAGATTTATATCTTTCTTTACAGTGGGTGAAGATGAGGTCAGGGCATGGACTATCAAAGAGGGAACAAATGCCCAGAAGGCAGCAGGGAAGATTCATTCCGATATGGAGCGGGGCTTTATAAGAGCAGAGGTGGTGGGTTATGAGGAATTTATAAAGGAGGGCAGTCTATCCTCCTTGAGACAGAAAGGCCTTTTGAGGCTTGAGGGAAAGGATTATATTGTTAAGGATGGAGATATAATAAATTTCCGCTTCAATGTATAGAATGGCATCAATAATAAAGACAGAATCCCTTGTAAAGGATTTTGATGGTCTCAGGGCTGTTGATAATCTTAATCTTGAGGTTGAAGAAAGGACTATTTTTGGATTTCTCGGTCCCAATGGTGCAGGCAAGACCACAACTATTAATATACTATGCACACTTCTCAGGCCAACCTCTGGAAGGGCCTTTATAAATGGCTATGATTGTGTAAAGGATGCCCATCGTGTAAGAAGCTCAATAGGCATTGTCTTTCAGGATACAACACTTGATAAGGATCTCACTGCCTATGAGAATCTCCTTTTCCATGCCTACCTCTATGGACTCAAGAGGGAGGAGTCAAAAAAAAGGATAGAGGAACTCCTTCAATTTATGGATCTTTATGATAGAAAGGATGAACCTGTAAAGAGGTTCTCTGGTGGCATGAAGAGGCGCCTTGAGGTGGCAAGGGGTCTCATGCATTATCCAAAGGTCCTTTTTCTTGATGAACCAACACTTGGATTGGACCCCCAGTCGAGGGCAGGACTCTGGGAGCATATTGTAAGGCTTCCAGAGAGCCACAATGTTACGGTATTCATGACAACCCATTATATGGATGAGGCAGAGGTCTGTAACAGGATGGCTATTATTGACCACGGAAGGATAATTGCTGAAGGTACGCCTGAGGAGCTCAAAAGAATGGTCGGTGGTGATGTGGTTTATCTCAGGGCAAAGGATAATAAGATGGCAAAGGAGATATTAAAGGAAAGGATAATTGCAGATATTGAAGAGAGGAATGGTGAGATCTTTGTTCATGGAGTGAAGGGTGATGTCTGCATACCTGAGATCATAAGGATACTTGGTGAGCAGGTCTTATCAGTGAGGCTACAGAGGCCAACCCTTAATGATGTCTTTCTGAAACTCACAGGAAGACAGATAAGAGAGGGTTCTCCTGAGGATGAATTCAAGGAATCCATAAGGTCATACAGGAGGCGTTTTGATAGAACTTAAGGTTGTCTATGTAATAGTAATGAGGGAACTTATAAAGTTCTTCAGAGAAAAGAGCAAGCTTGTCTCCACAATGGCAAGACCCCTCATATGGCTATTCTTTGTTGGAATGGGTATGTCGCGACTTGTTCCCCAGGATATTACAGGCACAGATTATATGAGATTTCTTTTCCCTGGAATTATAGGGATGACCATACTTTTCAGTGCTATATTTTCTTCTATATCCATAATATGGGATAAGGAGTTCGGGTTTTTAAAGGAGATACTGGTTGCCCCTGTATCAAGATTCTCCATAGTTCTTGGAAAGGCCTTAAGTGGAACACTACTGTCCTCACTACAGGCAATGCTTATCATGATAGTATCACCTCTGATAGGTATCTATCCCGAAATGGGGCAGATAGCAGGATCTGTTCTGGTAATAATAGTTCTTTCCTTCTGCATTTCAGCCCTCGGGATCATTATTGCTTCCTTTTATGAGAGCCTTGAGAGTTTCAGTATGATAATGAATTTTATTGTAATGCCTATGTTCTTTCTTTCAGGTGCCATGTATCCCTTAAAGAAACTTCCTCTTGTTCTTAAATATGCTGCAACCCTTAATCCCCTCACATATGGTATTGATGGACTTAGACATATACTCATCCCTCACGGGATGCTGGATTTCCCCTTTTATCTGGATATATTTGTCCTCCTTAGCACCTCCGCGGTTTTTTTATTCCTGTCCACCTATGTATTTGAAAGAGGTAAATAGTTGAAGGAAATAGATATCTATAAACTCCTCCCTGGGAAAAACTGTAAGGAATGCTCTGCAGGCACCTGTATGGCCTTTGCTATAAAGGTAAAAAAAATGCCTCATGTGCTTGATGAATGTCCTTATATTGAAGACCAGAAAAGAGAACATCTAAAGGCCAATCTCGCCGCCTCTGACTGGAGGGATAGCCTCATAGAATCTCTCAGGAAGGAGGTCTCTCAGATTGAGTTTAATGATATAGCTCATCACCTCGGTGCTATTATGCATGATGATGGATTGATTATAAGGTGTATCGGAAGGGAGTTTCTTATTAAAAGGGATGGGGCTATCCTGACTGATACAGATAATAAATGGATCAAGATACTACTTTTACATTATATAAGAACCAGGGGTAAAGGGGATTTTACAGGTAAATGGATAGCCTTTTCAGACATGAGGGGTGGTCTTGTAAAGGCATCTACATTCCAGAGGGATTGTGAGAATCCTTTGAAAGAATGTCTTGAAAGTAATTTTAAACAGGCCATGAAGATTCTTGAGAGGTTAGGCGGTAAAAGGTTGGAGGGCTACCCCTCTGATATTGCGCTTACAATTGACCTTTTGCCAAAGGTGAGGATCCTCATCCTTTATTCTAAAGGTGATGAGGAGTTCCCTTCAGTATTAAAGATACTTTTTGATGCCATAACACCAGAGTTTCTTGATGTTGAGTCAATTATATTTCTCTTAGAAGGGCTTGTGCATACTGTTAACCATCTTGTTGCTAATTATTATTGATGTTAAATATATGGTGATATAAAATAGTGAGTAAACCGTGCGAGTCACAGGCCTGTCAGAAAGGCTAAGTTAAGGAAAAATGGGCACCATAACTGCACTTTTTTGATTTCTTAAGATGAAGCTGATCGAAGATAGATCCTTAAGGAATAAACTTCATGTCTATCAGGATAGGACAGATGCAGGCAGGGTCCTTGCTCTAAGGCTTCAGGATTATAAAGATTCTGATGCTGTTGTCCTTGCTATTCCTTCAGGAGGTGTACCTGTTAGTGCAGAGATAGCAAGGACATTGAATCTCAACCTTGATCTTCTTATAGTCAGAAAGATACAGATACCCTATAATCCAGAGGCAGGATTTGGTGCTGTAGGACCTGATGGAGAGCCGCTCTTCAATGAGTCTCTCTTAAGCAGCCTTATGCTGACTGAAAATGAAATTCTGGAGCAGGTGACAAAGGCCAGAGAAAGCGTAAAGAAAAGGAATGAGCTATTCAGAAAGAATAAGCCCTTTCCCTTATTAAAAGACAGGATAGTAATAATCGTTGATGATGGACTTGCCTCGGGATACACAATGCTTGCTGGTATAAATTATGTTAAAAAAGGTATGCCCGAAAGCATAATTGTAGCTGTCCCAACCGCCTCTGAGAGGGCAATAAGATTCATTCTTCCACAGATTGATGAGCTTATCTGTCCAAATGTAAGGGAGGGTCCTGTCTTTGCTGTTGCTGATGCCTATATAAACTGGTATGACCTTTCAGAAAAAGAGGTGCTTAAGATATTGGAAGAAAAGTGATGGTGGGAAAACAGAATGATTTTAAGTTTATAAAGAGAGATATATCAGTCCTGAAGATATAATCCGTTGATAAAAGGATGTAGTATGCTGAAATATCTTTATCGTAGAGCAGTAGTTTAAGATTTTGTCTTTGTTGTTCTGATGATCTGTTGCACCGCACTTGTTTTTGCATTATAATGTTGAGGCATTGAAAATATATTTCCAGATTTTCTTATAAAGAGTTGGTCTTATAGAGTCTTTTTTGCCATTGCAAGGCAGGAAGTGCTGAAAAATCTGTTTGGTTCTGAAAGATACGGAAAGCAGCTTTATTGATAGACAATCTCAAATTATAAAACCTCTAAGATAGCACATTTAAGATATTCAGTCTCAGGGACCTGAAGCAAGACAGGGTGGTCCTTTGCCTGAGACCTGAATTCAATGATCTTTATTGTCCTTCCAGCACCTCTGGAAGCCTGCCTTAAGATATCCAGGAAGAGTTCCCTTGATATGTGGTGGGAACAGGAAGATGTAGCAAGGATTCCTCCTCTTTTCAGGATACTCATGCATACGCTGTTAATGAATCTATAGCCCTTTATTGCTTCCTCTATCTTAGACCTTGATTTAACAAAGGCAGGTGGGTCAAGGATTATAAAGTCGTATTCTCTTTGATTTATCCTGGTGAGGTAGTCAAAGACATCTGTCTTTAGAAAACTGCATCTTTTGGATAAATTATTCAGTTCTGCATTTTCTTTAGCCATCATCAATGCCTTTTCAGAATCATCAATGAAAAGGACCTCTGCACCATTTTTTGCAAGTTGTAATCCCCAGGCACCACTATAACAGAATAGGTCAAGACCCTTTCCTCCCCTTATGAGACCTGATAAGAATAACCTGTTTTCCCTCTGGTCAAGAAAGAAGCCTGTTTTTTGACCATGGACAGGGTCAACCTTTAAATATAAATTGCCTTCCCTGATTACAGGAAGAGGTTCCACCGTACCTTTAACAAATTCTGTCTTTAGTTCCAATCCTTCAAGGGTCCTCAGTGGATTATCATTTTTAATAAAAATAGTGGCTGGTCTTATTAATGTTTCAAGGATATCAATTATATCAGGAAGGAATCTATCCATCCCTGCTGTAAGGGTCTGGATAACAAGCCAGTCTGCATATTTATCCACTATTAAACCGGAGAGGAGGTCAGATTCACTATAAATCAACCTGCAGGAATCCATCTCAGGAAGAAATCTTTTCCTGTAAGAAATGGCATCCTTAATGCGTGTTTCAAAAAAACTGCGATTTATCCTTTCTTTTCTTCTTGTGAGGAGTCTTATGGTAATAAAGGAATGAGGGTTGATATAGCCTATTGCGAGAAACTGATCTTTTTTGTCTCTTACTTCTACTATGGTACCTGGCTCATATTTCTTCAATGAACCTGCTATTTCGTTTTGAAAGACCCAGAGGTGACCGTTAAGAATACGGGAGGTTTTTTTAAGATAAAGGACCTCCATTTATGTCCTGTATTCGGCGTTTATCCTTACATAATCTTCTGAAATGTCACAGGTTAAAACCGAGAATTCTTCTTTTCCTGAGGCAAGGTCTATAATGAGATTCAATTCTTTAGAGCTCTTCAGGAGTTCATTTGCAGTGGAGTCATTTCCAGCACTCATCCCCTTCTTTACTATCTGCAGATGGTTAAAATATATATCTACCTTTTCCTCTATCACCCTTGCACCTGACGCACCAATCGCAGACATTATCCTGCCCCAGTTTGCATCATTACCGTAAAGGGCTGTCTTTACAAGAAGAGAGTTTGCCACAGCCCTGGCTGCCAGCTCGGCATCCTTTTTATTTTGAGCACCTCTAACAATGACCTTTATCACCTTTGTAGCACCCTCTCCATCCCTGACAATCATCTTCGCAAGTTCCTCTGTGACATAATTAAGAGCCTTTTTAAAATCCCTGTAAGATTTTGATTTTAAGGAAATGGTGTCATTACCAGCAAGCGAGTTTGCCATTATCATCACCATATCATTTGTTGATGTCTCACCATCTATAGTTATTCTGTTGAATGACAGATCCACTGCCTCTTTCAGGGCCTTTGAAAGGGCGCTTTTATCTATGGAAAGGTCTGTAATTATAAAGCACAGCATGGTAGCCATAGAAGGATTTATCATCCCTGCTCCTTTGGCAACTGCAGAAATAGTACCAACTTCATCCCCTACCTTAAGCTCAGTTGATATATATTTGGGAAATGTATCTGTGGTCATGATAGCCCTTGCCACATCCTCAAGTGTGGCTTTTCCAATGCCTGATATAAGATCTGGAAGAGTTGACTTTATCCTTTCCATAGGAAGGGGTGTTCCTATAACACCTGTTGAGGCAGGATAGATTAGCCTTTCATCAATACCAAGACCCTTTGACAGGAGTTTTATGATTTCAACGACATCATCAATGCCCTTTTTCCCTGTACAGGCATTAGCATTTCCACTATTGACAATGATAACCCTTGCCTTCTGAGAGGTAATTCTTTTCATGGATAGCTTAACAGGCGCTGCCTTAATAAGATTTTTTGTAAAGACTGCTGAGGCATTGGCATCTACATCAGAATAGATAAGGGCAAGATCCTTTCTGCCAGGCCTTTTTATTGCTGCCTCTACAGCTGAAAATTTAAAACCTCTTGGTATCTTTAGACTCATGGGAAAAGAGAGACTCCTTTAAGTGCCTTTGTTTCTTCAATTCCAAGCATAATATTCATATTCTGGACTGCCTGTCCTGCCGCACCCTTTACAAGATTATCTATTGCAGATACCACTATGAAAGTTTTTGTCCTTTTATTTATCAAAGGTTTAATGTCACAAAAGTTTGTCCCTCTTACAAATTTTGTATCTGGTGGAAGATCAGAAATCCTGACAAAAGGTTCATCCCTGTAGGTATCTCTGTATAGAGTTACAAGCTCCTCTTCAGAGATATCCTTTTTAAGCCTTGCGTAGGCTGTTGTAAGGATACCTCTGTTAAGAGGGATTAGGTGGGGTGTAAAGTTCACCTTTATTGAATGTCCAGAAATTTCACTCAGTATCTGTTCTATCTCAGGAGTGTGCCTGTGGTTTGTTATGCTGTAAGGCCTGAAGGATTCATTTATCTCACAAAAGGTGTAAGTAAGCTCTGCCTTTCTTCCTGCACCCGATACACCTGATTTTGAGTCAATCACAATTGAATCCTCATCAATCAGTCCTTCCTTCAATGCTGGATAAAGTGCCAGGATCGCACCTGTTGGATAACAGCCTGGATTTGCTACAAGACTGGCTTTTTTAATCTTTTCCCTGTATAGTTCTGGTAATCCATAAACTGCCTGAGAAAGGGAGTCCATGAACAGGTGAGGGGTCTTATACCATTCCTCATAGACCATTGGATCTTTAAGCCTGTAGTCTGCTGAAAGGTCTATTACCATCTTACGATTCTTTACGAGATAATCTGCTACTTCCTGGGAGGTTCCATGGGGAAGGGCGAGAAAGAAGACCTCAGCCTTATCCTTGATTTTTTCTTTTTCAAGTGATTCAAGGACAAGATTAGAAATATCTTTTAAATGAGGAAAAAGTTCGCCAATCTTTTTCCCTGCTGACTTTTCAGATGTAATAACCTTTATCTCCACATCTGGATGCGCCAGCAGGAGTCTTAAAAGCTCAATGCCTGTATAGCCACTTCCTCCGCATATAGCGATTGAGAACATATAGTTAGTTCTAAATTGATATGGGGATAGCTTATCTCTTTGAGAACTGGAATCTCTTTCTTGCCTTTTTCTGACCGTATTTCTTTCTTTCCACTTCTCTTGGGTCTCTTGTGAGCAGTCCTTCCTTCTTGAGTCTCGCTCTCAGGTCAGCATCCATTTTAACAAGCGCCCTTGCAATGCCGTGTCTCAGCGCACCTGCCTGTCCTGTAAGTCCACCACCCTCTACAAGGGCATAGATGTCATATTTACTTACAGTACCTGTTATCTCAAGGGGCTGTCTTATAACCATACGGAGGGTTTCTCTCGGAAAATAGGAATCTGCGGGTTTTTGATTTACAAGGATATTACCTGTTCCGGGTTTAAGCCAGACCCTTGCAATAGACCTCTTTCTTCTTCCAGTAGCATTATATGTGATTTCCATAAATCCTCCGTGTGATTATTTTATCTCAAGTTTATCGGGCTTCTGAGCTGAGTGGGGATGCTCCGGTCCCCTGTAGACCTTGAGTTTCTTTATCATATCCCTGCCAAGCCTGTTTTTGGGAAGCATACCCCATACAGCCTCTTTGATCAATCTCTCAGGAGCCTTTTCAAGGATCTCCCTTGGGGTAGCTGCCTTAAGACCTCCTCTGTAGCCAGAGTGCCAGTAATAAACCTTATCAGTAAGTTTTTTGCCGGTGAGCCTCACTTTTTCAGCATTAATAACTATTATGAAATCTCCTGTATCCACATTCGGAGTAAATACAGGTTTATGTTTCCCCCTCAGATAGGCTGCAATACGGGAGGCCAGTCTTCCAAGAACTGCACCCTCAGCATCTACAACATACCATTTTCTTTCAATTTCAGATTTCTTAGCGAAGGTAGTCTTCATAATAAAGCTCCTTAAAATTTTTAAATTTATGAGAGATATTATCATACTCCAAAAGGATAATCTAAGTCAAGAATTTTTGGATTGCCCTCAATTTGCCGATAGAAATGCATTTTCATCGGGGTTCACGGGGTGAAGCTTGTCTTCACCCCGTGCTCTAATGGCGGGGTATGCCTCAAAGCCTTCTTAGAGCAGCAGAGCAGTAGTGCCAGTAGCACAGACATTCTTGTCTGTGGCTTACGCAGCAGTTTTTATTGATAGAACAGCAGTGCAGTAAAGCAGTAGTTTTTATTGAGGAATTTCTTTTTTATTATTTAACTGCTGCTCTGCTGCTCTATTAAGGTGTCGCAGACGGGGTCCCCAGAAAATCGTCAGATTTTCTGGGGTGCTGATATTGCCTTTTCGGCATCCCCCGCCATTCATATCGGCAGTTTAGGGTCTTGCTTGAAGGGTAGATTTTTTTGTTAGAGATATGTAAGAATAATGAACCCTTTGACTGGTGTAACCAGAAAATAAATTTCAGGAGGTCCGGGTTATGTATCTTGTAAAGGTAGATACTGGTAAATGTGAGGGCTGTGAGGAGTGTGTCAATGTCTGCCCTCAGGGTGTTTTCAAGATGGTCGATGGGAAGTCTGATCCCTATCAGACAAGTGAGTGTGTATTCTGTGAGAGCTGTATCGGTGTCTGTCCCACAGGTGCTATTACAATAACAGAGATGTAACGTTTATGGCCAGGGCTTATTAAGCCCTGGCCAGTTTATTTTATAATGGACTGCATTCCCCGCTGGGGCAGTGAGATGATTAATTGTTGACAATTTTTTTTGTTTTGCTTATAATGTAAGTAATTACTTACTATGGAATCAACAAGGGAAAGGATACTTCAGGCATCATTAAAACTCTTTTCAGAAAAGGGGTATCTCGGAGCCACCACGAGGGCGATTGCCAGGGAAGCGGATGTTGCTGAATTAACTCTCTTCAGATATTTCAGTACCAAGGAGAAGCTTTTTGAGGAGGTCATTAATACCTATTCATTTCTTCCTACACTCAAGGAACTTCTCATTGAGATTGCGGAGAAGCCATACAGGGATGCCCTTATCATCATAGCAACAGGATTTCTTGACCTTCTTAATAAGAGAAAAGACCTTATCAGGATAATGCATTCAGAGATGCAAAGGTATCCTGAGAAGATCAAGAAGATACATGATTCCCTTATTAATGAGACGCTGAGGCTTCTTTCAGGCTATTTTGAAGAAATGCAGAAAAAGGGAATATTGAGAAGATTTCCTTCTGAGTATGCTGCAAGGGCATTTCTCGGGATGTTCTTTTCCTATTTTTATGCAAGGGATATAAAGATGCTTACAACATATAAAGAAGATGATACAAAAAAGATTGTAGAGACCTATGTAGATATCTTCATTAATGGTACATTGAAACAGGAGGGATAGAGATGGTTTTTTCTTTGACCCTTGCATTATTTCAGAAGTCTGTTGGGATAAAGACTTTATCGCTCTGTAGAACCTTACAGTTTGCTATCTTCCTTAGCCTGTTTACAGTAATGCTATTTTCTTTTATTATCTTAGATAAAGACATTTATGCAGAAGAACCACCTCTTCTTTCCCTGAAGGATGGTCTTAGGATGGCGACTGAAGAGTCAAGACTTTTAAGGATAGCCAGTCTCGGTGAAGATATGTCAAAGATGGAGCAGATGATTGCATGGTCAAGATTTCTTCCATCCATTAATGCCTATGCCAGGCAGACCTTTCTGGCAAATCAACCAGGGGCAAGATTTGGATATACTGAGGTGTATACCTCTCAAAAAGAATTCCTTTCTTATGGTGTAACCCTTTACCAGAGCCTTTACAGGGGTGGTGCTGATATTTCTTTATACAGGGCCTCAGAGAAGGATCTGGAGATCAGGAGGGATGATATAAAAAGACTGAGAAACTTAGTGGCAGTTGAGTTTATAAATGCCTATCTTGACCTCCTTGAGATTGATAGACTGATAAATGTATCAGAAAGAGAGGTGGAGAGCCTTGAGGCACATCTTAAAGAGGCAATGTCCATGTATGAAGAAGGTGTGATCACCAGAAATGAGAGGCTTGAGGTAGAGGTAAGACTCTCTGATGCAAGGCAGAGGCTTTTGAGCCTGAAGAATCAGAGGTCCTTTTATGTATCAAAAATAAACAGTATGCTTCTTATGCCCCTTGACAGGGACTTCAGGATTGAAGAGATAAGATTTGATGAAGAAGAGGAGCCTGAAATCATCGGTCTTCAAGAGGCCTGGCAGGAGGCGATAAATAGGAGGCCAGAGCTCCGGATAATTGAAAAAGAGATAGAGAAGGTAAGGCTTCAGCAGAGGGCAAAGAGTGCAGAATACTATCCAGAGTTTTTTGTCCAGGCAGGATATGATTATACAGAAAATAGGTACCAGCTACATGAGGAAAACTGGTCATTGATCCTCGGGGTAAATATAAATCTCTTTAAAGGTGGTGCAACGACCTCAGAGATTGAAAAACTGAGATACAGGGAGAGGCAGTTAATTGAAGAGAAGGAAAGGCTTATGGATGAAATAAGGCTTGAGGTAAAGAAGTTTTATACCGGCCTTAAAAATTCTATGGATAGATTATCCGTAACAGGCCAGGCGGTCTTACAGGCTGAGGAGAACCTCAGGATCAATAGACTCAGATTTGAGGAGGGGGTTGGGAAGTCCAGCGATGTCCTTGATGCCATAGCGCTTTATACCCTTGCAGAGACTAATTATGAGAGTGCAAGGTATGAATTCTTAAAAGCCAGGGCTGGTCTTGAATATGCCATGGGTAAAGACCTTGTGTCAATATATGGAGGTGAAGATGGAAGCGGTGAATAATAAAAGAAAAAAGATTGCTGCTATTGTGTTTTCATCAATTACCATAACAGGTGCCTTTGTCCTCTTCTTTTATCTCAGATATAAGTCCACACATATCACTACAGATAATGCTTATGTGGAGGGCTTTATCCATGTAGTATCCTCTAAGGTATCTGGAACTGTTAAAGCTATTTATGTTCAGGATAACCAGTATGTAAAGAAAGGAGATCTTCTCCTTGAGATCGACCCTGCTGATTATGAAGTAAAGTTAAAAGAGGCAGAGGCAGCCCTTGATGCTGAAAGAAAAAGATTAGTTGAAATAGGCTCAAGGATTGAGGCAGCAGATAAACAACTTGAGCAGGCAATAGCAGGCCTTGAGGCTGCAAGGGCAAATCTTGAACTTCAGAAGGCAAATCTCTTACAGGCAGAGCTTGACTATAAGAGGGCTGATGCCCTTCTGAGGAAAGAGGCAATATCCAGGGCACAGTATGATAAGGCAAAGACAGCCTATGAGATTGCCAGGGCACAGCTAAGGGCAGCAGAAGAACAGGTGAGACAGGCGCAGAGTGCCATTGAGACTCAGAGGGCCCTTGTCAAACAGGCAGAGGCATTGAAGCCCCTTCAGTTTTCAAATATTAAACAGAAAGAGGCACTTCTTGAGGCTGCAAGGCTTAAATATAACTATACAAAGATATACGCACCTTCTGATGGTTATATAACAAAAAAGTCAGTGGAGGTAGGAAATCTGATTCGGGAGGGTCAGCCTCTTATGGCAGTGGTTCCACTTCAAGATGTCTGGATAGTGGCTAATTACAAGGAGACACAGCTTGAGAAGGTCAGGCCGGGTCAGAAGGTAAAGATAAAGGTTGATACCTATCCTCGAAAGGTTTTCTGGGGAAGGGTGGACAGCATCATGGCTGGTACAGGAGCAGTATTCAGCCTTTTCCCACCTGAAAATGCAACAGGCAATTATGTAAAGGTAGTTCAGAGGATTCCTGTAAAGATAGTGCTTGAGAAAGAAACTGACAGGGAACACTATCTAAGGGTTGGCATGTCAGCAGTGGTAACAGTAATTATCACTGATTGATAAAGTTTCCATGAATAAGTGGCTTATTACATTAACAGTGATGCTTCCTACCCTGATTGAGATCATTGATACATCAGTGGTGAATGTATCACTTGATCATATAAGGGGAAGTCTTTCTGCCGGTATAGAAGAATCCACCTGGACCATCACATCCTACCTTGTATCAAATGCCATAATCATACCCATGACAGGATGGCTGAGCAGGAGATTTGGCAGGAAGCGCTATCTTATCTTTTCAATCTTTCTTTTCACCGCCAGTTCCTTTCTCTGTGGTTCTGCCTGGAGCCTCGGGAGCCTTGTATTCTTCCGTGTCCTTCAGGGAATAGGTGGGGGAGCACTTCAACCACTCAGTCAATCCATACTCCTTGAGACCTTCCCACCTCATCAGCATGGAACAGCAATGGCAGCCTTTGGAATAGGGATAATGTTTGGTCCCATTGTGGGTCCACTGCTTGGAGGATGGATAACTGATAACTGGTCATGGAGATGGATATTTTATATAAATATTCCCGTAGGGATAATATCCATTCTTATGACAGTATTTTTTATAAAAGACCCTCCATATATGAAGGGAATGAAACTCAGGATTGATTACTGGGGAATAATGTTTCTTGCCCTGGGGCTTGGATGCCTTCAGGTTGTCCTTGACAAAGGCCAGAGTGAAAACTGGTTTGACTCAAGGTTTATTACTATCCTTACTATTATATCCTTTATCTCCCTTGTACTCTTTGTGATAATTGAATTTTTTACAGTCCATCCAGTGGTCAATCTCAGGGTCTTTAAGGATCTCTCCTTCAGTACAGGTAATATTGTAATGTTCTTTGCCTTTTTCAATCTCTTTGGAAGCATAGTACTCCTGCCCATATATCTTCAGACCCTTATGGGATATACTGCAACAAAGGCAGGTATGGTGCTTGGCCCGGGTGGTCTTGCAACCCTAATTGCACTTCCCATTGCAGGAAGACTCGTTCATAAGATAAACCCTAAGATAGTCCTTGGAGCCGGGATACTTATTAGTTGTTATTCAACTTATCTCATGTCAAATTTTAATCTTCAGGCTGATTTCTGGAGCATAATCTGGCCAAGGATTGTCCTTGGTATTGGCATGCCCTTTATATTCATATCCCTCACAATACTTACCATGGCAGGAATAAAAAAAGAAGAGATGGGAAATGCTACAGGCATATATAATCTCCTGAGGAATCTTGGTGGAAGTTTTGGCGTTGCCTTTGTCACAACAATGCTTCAGAGAAGGGCACAGTTTCACCAGTTCAGGCTTGTGGAGAATCTTACCGTATTTGATCCCCAGCTTCAAATAGCCTCTGAAAATCTCTCCCAGGTTTTTGAATTTAAAGGATATGGGCCCCTTTCTGAATACTCAGGTCTTACAGTAATCTACAGGGAACTTTTAAGGCAGGCCTCCATGCTCGGATTCAATGATGCCTTTTATCTGTTGAGTATAATGATGATAGGAGTATTTTCCCTGATCTTTCTTCTTAAAAGACCGGTTGTATCTCCTGGCAGAGGTTAATATTTTTTAGCAGGCCTGATAAAAAGGAGATAGAAAGGTTTGCAGGGCTTTTAATAGGGTCAGGAGTCATCTGAATACGCCTGTGTATTCCTGTTTGGATATTACTATTCTCCAGAGGTAAAGAAATATTGAGATAAAGATAATCCCTCATCTGCCGATAGAAATATATTAATCCGGTAGGCCTCACACCAGTTACCTTGTAGGTGAAGGAATTTTATAGGTGAAGAGGTGAAGGGGTGAGTCTATCGCACTGTCGCACTACTAAGGTGTCTCTATAAAGGCATTTCGGCATACCGCACCATTCTATCAGCAGTTCAGGGTTAATGAAGAGCTTTGAATTTGAGATGAAGTATAAATATTTCCTGCACCTCGTAGGTGTTGGTTCCGTTAGAGGCACTGTAACACTACTTTGAGGCAGCCTGCCAGTAAGGTATCGGCAAAATAGGGTATAATTAATCATGCATAGGGCTATAAAGATAAAAGAGAGGATAAAAAGGGTTTTCCCTGAGAAACAGGCAGGTGTGCTTGTTGAGCTCGTAGATATGGTCGATGAGACTGTAAAGGTAAGTGATTTTAATGAACTTAAATCAATAGTGGCAGATCTTGCAAAGGCCCAGAAGGAGCTTGCTGAGGCACAGAAGAGGACAGAGCAGAGGGTAGAGGAGCTTGCCGAGGCTCAGAAGAAGACAGAGGAAGAATTAAGAAAACTGATAAAAGAGCATGAAAAGACAAGGCAGATGGTGGCAGGTCTTTCTGATACAGTTGGTTATGGTCTGGAGGATAAGATAATGCCCTATATACCTGACTTTGCAAGGAAAGAATTCGGGATAGAGACCGTACTTATAGACAGGAGAAATATAGTTTATCCAGATGGCAGGTATGATGAGGTGAATGTCTATGTGGAGGGAAGAAAGAATGGAGAGAGGGTTTATCTGATAGGAGAGTGTAAGGCAAGGCCTGGTAAAAAGGAGATAGAAAGGTTTGCAGGGCTTTTAAAGAGGGTCAGGAGTCATCTGAATGCGCCTGTGTATTCCTTTATTGTTGGATATTACTATTCTCCAAAGGTGGAGAAATATCTCAAGGAGAAATATCCAGAGATAAAGATGATGAAGAGCTTTGAATTTGAGATGAAGTATGTAAGATAGAAAAGGAGATAATGATCAAAGACTTTCATGATGGCTCTAAAAATAAGCCATAGTTAAACTTCCTTAAGAATAGATTTTAAAATTCCCCTTATATTTTGACTGTTGCAAATATTTATGTCAAGTGTTAAAATCCACTATGCCTTTTATTGCTGACCTTCACATCCATTCAAGATACTCAAGGGCTACAAGTCCTGATATGTCACCTGAAGGACTCTGGAGATGGGCTCAGCTAAAGGGTATTCAGGTAATAGGGACTGGAGATTTTACCCACCCTGGATGGCTTTCTGAATTGAAAGAAAAACTTGAACCTCAGGATAATGGTCTTTTAATCTTAAAAGAAGAATTTAAAAATCCCTCTATTCCAGAACCCTGCATGGCCGAGGTGTATTTTATGCTCACAGGTGAGGTGAGCTGTATATACAGCAAAAACGGCAGGTTGAGGAAGATTCATTGTGTTCTTCTCTGCCCATCCTTCAGGGAAGTTATGGAGATAAATAAAAGACTCTCAAGGATTGGCTCCCTTTCTGCTGATGGAAGACCTATCCTTGGACTTGATGCAAAGGAACTTTTAAAGGTGATCCTTGATATATCTCATGATATACTCCTTGTACCAGCCCATGCCTGGACACCCCATTTTTCTATATTCGGTGCAGAGTCGGGCTTTGATTCTCTTGAGGAGTGTTTTGAAGAGCTTTCATCTTATATTTACGCTATTGAGACAGGACTTTCATCTGATCCTCCAATGAACTGGAGGCTATCAGACCTTGACAGAATCACCCTTATCTCAAATTCAGATGCCCATTCTCCAGCAAAGATAGGCAGGGAGGCAAATATCTTTGAGACAGGACTTTCATATAAAGAGATAATAGATGCAATAAGAACAAGGAAAGGTTTTAAGGGTACAATAGAATTTTTTCCTGAAGAGGGCAAATACCATTATGATGGTCACAGAATATGCAGGGTAAGGCTTTCTCCTAAGGAGACGATAAATCATAATTATCTCTGCCCGGTATGTGGCAAGAGGCTCACTGTAGGTGTAATGCACAGGGTTGAGAGGCTTGCAGATAGACCTGAAGGTTTCAGACCAGAGGGAGCACCATTTTATTCTTCCATAATCCCCCTTCCAGAGGTAATATCAGAGGTTTTAAAGGTTGGGGTTAATAGTAAGAGGGTGGAGGAAGAATATCTAAGGCTTTTAAGCAAATTTGGAAATGAATTCAGGATATTGATGGATATACCTCTTGATGAACTTGAAAAGGAGAATCCTCTTTTAAGAGAGGCAATTGAGAGGATGAGGACAGGTCGGGTGAATATAGCACCTGGTTTTGATGGCGAATACGGTAAGGTCAGGATATTTGAAGAGCCAGAAAGGCATGAATTCAAGGGCCAGGTGAGTCTGTTTCAAGAATGAGCCTTCTGCTTAACTCCACTATTTCCTTTATAATTTCAATCAATCTTCTTGCCTTTCTCTGGTCTCCCTCATCCATAGTCTTGAGGAGCCTTTCACAGAAATACCAGGTACACCTTAATGGTCTCTGCCATCTTGGTTTCATACAGCCCGCCGGTCCAAGGAATTGACAGGGCTCTTCCGGTCCACGATTATCAAGGCTGTATTCAGGAATGCCAGCAAGTTTCATGTAGATAAGGTCCTTTTCTTCTGGTATGGCATGCCTCTGTTTACAACAGACATGCTCGCAGAGAGCACAGGTGATCCTGGTGTAGTCCTCAATAAGTGGAGAGGCCTCAATAAGTATCTCCTTTAATTCCTTTGCGATCTCTTCAGGACTCATTATACCTTTTTATCTCAAGTTTCAATTCCTCAAGTCTCTTAATGTCATATCCTGAAAAGAGATAATAAAAAACTGAGTTGTTTGTAAGAAGAAGATCCATATCTTCAGATATCATACCTGAAGTGACCATTTCATTCCAGAGGGGTGTTCCCGGTATGGGTGAAAATTCTGTAAGATGAATCCTCACTTCAAGGGATTTTAAAAAATTCACGCCTTCAATCACATCATCCAGACCCTGACCCGGAAGCCCAAACATGAGATATACTCCAAGCTCCTTCTTGGTGAAGCCAGCCTTTTTTAATGCCTTTATTGACCTTTTAAATTCATCAATTCTTACCTTTCCACCTGTCCTTTCCTGAAGATCAGGAGATACTGTCTCAAGGCTCACACGGACTGTCCTGAAGCCCGATTCCTTCATAAGCCTTGCAACTTCATCATCTATAAATCTTGCATGAAGTCCGTTGGGTGTATGGAACCTGATATCAAGACCTTTTTTAATAATCTCCTTCATTACTGGCTTTATATGTCCATCACTATCTACAAGAAGGGCATCATCATAAAAGGCAAAATCCTTTATGCCGAGATCGTGGAGTGTTATGATTTCTTTTATTATTTCATCAGGCTCCCTCTGTTTAAATCCTTTATAAAAAAGACTCGAGGCACAATAGGTACATCTGAAGGGACAGCCTGTAGATGTCATGAGTGGTGCAAAGTCCCATTTAAGAAGTCCTGTTTCCCAGTAAGGCTGTGGTGCTCTTTTTCTTTTAAGCCTGAATCCAAAGGTGCTTAAGAATGCCTCTAACCTGTTTTCTACAGGGCCTTGAAAGACTCCATCAGCGCCTGTGTTTTTCAGGGCATGTCCTGGAAGAAGGGTGCTGTAAAGCCCTCCAGTTATTACAGGAACATCTTTAAACAGTCTTTTTATCTCTTCTACTGTTTCTCTTACTCCTGTATACCAGTAGGTCATAAGTGTGGTTACAAGGACTGCATCAGGTTCAGGGATTTTTTTAAGCCTCTCTCTCAGTTCTTGAGGAGTTATTCCATAGCGACAGAATCTCCTCGGGATAGTTTTTAAAATAGCAGGTTTCTTTATCTCTTCTCTATGGTATTTCCCTGTTCCCCATTTCTTTTTCTTTACCGTCTCAAGACAATCAATGAAATGTAGCTCTACATTAAACTGGCTCAGATATTCTGCAACCTTAAGGAGCCCAAGAGGTGCTGACCAGAGATTAAGACAGGAAAGATCATGAACCCAGGGATTTACAAGAAGTATCCTCATCTCACTGCCCTTAGAATTAGGTGCCTTTATTAAGCGACGAAAATTTATTTTATTTTGTAACGAAAGGTTTATCACCATGTCTGGCAGTCTTAATCAATGTGTCGAAATAAACCGAAAAGTGCCGATAGAAATTTATATTAGTCCTTTCATCAAAACTGGCAGGCTATAGTCCGTGCTCTAAAGGCAATATCAGCACCCCAGAAAATCTTACGATTTTCTGGGGACCCCGCCTGCGACACCTTAATAGAGCAGTAGCGCAGCAGTTAAATAATAATTAAAAAAATTCCTTAATAAAAACTACTGCTCTACTGCTCTGCTGGTCTGCTGATCTATCAATAAAAACTGCTGGTCTACTGCTCTACTGTTCTGCTGGTCTAAGAAGACTTTGAGGCTGCCTGCCAGTAGGGTATCGGCAAAATAGGGAACAAAGGCTTTTCGGCATAACCAGCTATTCCTTCAGGCAGATCACAGTTCCTTCAGTTTGAAGCCCTATGACTTCTTATAATAATCCTGTAATGCCTTTATGGTGAAGGTCTTTTCCTTTAATCTTTCTATGGCACTTACAACAGCCCGTGCACCGGATATGGTGGTTGTGTACGGGACCATGTACTGCAGGGCACTATTACGAATATAAAAGGAGTCTTTCTTTGATTTTGCATCACCAACTGTGTTAACAATAAAATGTATGTCATTATTTTTTATCAGGTCCACCACATTTGGCCTTCCTTCATGAATCTTATATACCATCTCTACATCCAGGCTTCTTGATCTTAGATATTCAGCCGTTCCTTTAGTGGCGATCACCGAGAGCCCGAGGTTGAGAAGTCTCCTTACAAGTTCAACGGTATGAGGTTTGTCCTTGTCCCTGACGCTGAAGAAGATCTTTCCATTAACAGGTATCCTGTTATTTGATGCAGCCTCTGCCTTCCAGTAGGCGAGTCCAAAGTGTGTATCAATTCCCATCACCTCTCCTGTGGACTTCATCTCAGGACCCAGTATGGTATCAACACCAGGGAATCTATCAAAGGGAAAGACCGCCTCCTTTACAGCCACATAGTTTATTTCAGGTTCTCTTGTTATACCCAGTTCCTTTAATTTTTTACCCACCATGAGTTTTGCAGCTATCTTTGCAAGGGGAAGCCCTGTTGCCTTGCTTACAAAGGGCACGGTCCTTGAAGCCCTGGGATTTACCTCAAGGATATAAATCTCTTTTTCCTTCACTGCAAATTGTATGTTTATCAGACCAATAACATTCAATTCCCTTGCCAGGAGTCTTGTCTGTCTCTTTATCTCCTCTATTATATCTTTTTCTAATGAATAGGGTGGCAGGGAGCAGGCAGAATCTCCTGAATGAATGCCCGCCTCCTCAATATGCTCCATAACTCCACCAATTATCACATCAAGGCCATCAGAAAGGGCATCCACATCCACCTCAATAGCATCTTCAAGATATTTATCAATAAGCACAGGATGTTCAGGCGAAGCCTTTACTGCCCTCTGCATGTAATCCACAAGGGCATTGGAGTCATAGACTATCTCCATTGCCCTTCCACCAAGCACATAGGAAGGCCTTACAAGCACAGGATAGCCTATCTCAGAGGCAATGCTCAGGGCCTCTTCAGCAGACATGGCAGTTCCGCTTAAAGGTTGTTTAAGGTTGAGTTTCTCAAGAAGCTCTTTAAACTTCTTTCTATCTTCTGCCCTGTCTATGGATTCCGGAGAGGTCCCGAGTATCTTCACGCCTTCTTTTTGAAGTGGAACAGCCAGTTTAAGGGGTGTCTGACCGCCGAACTGGACAATCACGCCTTCAGGTTTTTCCCTGTTAATTATATTGAGCACATCCTCTATGGTAAGGGGTTCAAAATATAACCTGTCTGAGGTATCATAATCGGTACTTACAGTCTCGGGGTTACAGTTAACCATTATGGTTTCATAATCAAGTTCCTTGAGGGCAAAGACAGCGTGAACACAGCAATAATCAAATTCTATTCCCTGCCCAATCCTGTTGGGCCCAGAGCCAAGGATTATAACCTTTTTCCTTGAAGAGGGTTGGCTCTCTGATTCCTTTATTGATACAATTCCTTCTTCTGTAATCCTGAAAAAGGGTCTTTCATAGGTTGAATAAAGATAGGGTGTATAGGCCTCAAATTCTCCAGCACAGGTATCAACAAGCTTGTAAGAGGGCCTTATATTCTTTCTGTTCCTCATCTCTCTTATCTCTGTTTCTGTTTTCCCTGTGAGTATGGAGATCTGTCTGTCAGAGAATCCATATTCCTTTGCCCTGAAAAGTAATTCATCATCAAGCTCAGAATTTCTTATACTCTTTTCAAATTCTACTATATCTTTAATCTGATAAATAAACCATGGGTCTATCTTTGTAAGTTCATGGATCTTTTCAATTGAAAATCCCCTCCTCAATGCCTCCCCTACATAAAGGACCCTGTCTGCATTAGGCGTCCTTAGTCTTGATACAATCTGTTCTTCTGTAACACCCTCCAGAGGATCAAGGCCTGAAAGCCCTGTCTCAAGGCTTCTAAGAGCCTTCTGAAGGGACTCCTTGAAGGTCCTTCCAATCGCCATAACCTCACCAACAGACTTCATCTGTGTTGTGAGTGTAGGGTCAGCCTCGGGAAACTTCTCAAAGGTAAATCTTGGGACCTTTGTTACCACATAGTCTATGGTTGGTTCAAAGGATGCAGGGGTGGTCTTTGTTATATCATTTTTAAGTTCATCAAGGGTATAGCCCACTGCAAGCTTTGCTGCAATCTTTGCTATGGGAAATCCTGTTGCCTTACTTGCAAGGGCAGAGCTCCTTGATACCCTCGGGTTCATCTCTATGACAACGAGCCTTCCATTTTCTGGATTTATTGCAAACTGTATATTTGAACCACCTGTGTCGACTCCTATTGCCCTTATTACCTTAATGGCGGCATCCCTCATCCTCTGATATTCTTTATCAGTGAGTGTCTGGGCAGGTGCCACAGTGATGGAGTCTCCTGTGTGGATTCCCATGGGGTCAAGGTTCTCTATGGAACATATGATTATTACATTGTCAGCCCTGTCACGGACTACCTCAAGCTCATATTCCTTCCATCCAATAACAGATTCCTCAACAAGGACCTGATGAACAGGACTGAGCTTTAAACCCCTTTCAAGAAGCTCCCTGTATTCTTCCCTGTTATAGGCAACACCACCACCAGTTCCTCCCAGCGTAAAGGCAGGCCTGAGGATAACAGGAAAGCCGATCCATTCTATTACCTCAAGGCCCTGTGAGAGGTTTGTGACAGCAGCGCTCTTTGGGACCTCAAGGCCAATTGAGCTCATCACCTCTTTAAAGAGCTCTCTATCCTCTGCCTTTTTTATTGCCTCAGGTGTTGCTCCTATGAGTTCAACCCTGTATTTCTCAAGAATCCCCTTTTTCCATAATTCCATTGAGAGATTCAGGCCTGTCTGGCCTCCCATGGTGGGAAGAAGGGCATCAGGTCTTTCAATCTCTATAATCCTCTCAACCACCTCCGGGATCAGGGGTTCTATGTATGTCCTTTCTGCCATCTCAGGATCTGTCATGATCGTGGCAGGATTTGAATTGACAAGGATTACGCTATAACCCTCTTCCCTTAGAGCCTTGCAGGCCTGAGTGCCTGAATAATCAAATTCACAGGCCTGACCTATTATGATAGGCCCTGAGCCAATGAGCATTATCTTTTTAATGTCAGTTCTCTTGGGCATTAAATTTATATCTCAGAAATAAAAAGATCTTTATTAATCTGGATCCCTATAAGGGAGAGCCATTTTTTTATCTCTCCCTGGAGATGTTTGACCCTTTCAGGCATCCTGTCCGCATAAATAACCCTGTTAGTTCCATCCTCAAGTTCAAGTAGAAGGAGATAAAGCTCCTGAGACTCTGCAAAATCAGGTATGACTGTACCGTGCTGAAGGCTTATCTTTTTTACGATCTCAGCACCTTCAGGATTTTCTATATTGAAGATCCTTTTTATGACCGAGATAGATTTTACTTGATTTATATTAAAAATTTCCACCCTCTTTATGATGAAGGATGGATATCTTATCCTTATACCATCTTTAAAAAAGGTAACCTCAAGTGGTCTCTCTTTAAATATGCTCATCCTTAAAAATAGAAACAGCAGCCCGAAGAGCATAATAAACCCGGCATATTCAAAGATGCCTGGCCTGAATTCTATTGCAAAAAGGACGAATAGAAGTCCTGCCATAAAAGAAGCCACTATGAGGGATGTGGCCTCCCTGCTCATGAGTGCATTGTGAAGGATACTTCCCTTTTCAGCCTTATAAAAAAAAGTCTTGAGTGTTAAATGCCCCGGTGTGATAATTAATTTATATGTTCCATCAAGGGTCATCTGAAATAGACAATCCTGCTTCCACCAAGGTGGAGGGGTATCCCTGCCCTTTCAGACCAGAGGCCTCTGTTAAGATATTCTTCCCTGGCAAGGGCAGTCAGGACATCTCCAAAAAAGGCATAACACTCTCCTGCCTCCACAATCTTTTTAACCCTGCATTCAATATAACCGGCACATCCCTCTATCAGCGGAGGTTTTATCTTCCTTGAAGGCAGTATCTTCAATCCTGCCATTTTAAATTTATCTGTATCCCTTCCTGAACTCCTTCCACATATCCAGAGGGCCTTCAGGAGCTCCTTGGTCGGGATGTTTATGCCGAATTCCTTTGTTTCTTTTATAAGTCTTGCAGTATGAGCCTCCTTTGATACACAGACAATCACAATAGGAGGCTCCTCACTTACCGGGGTTGCCCATGCACAGGTCATGACATTTGGTTTACCATCTTTGCTTATGCTTGTAAGAAAGAATGCCATCTTGGGATGCATAAGATGGTATATGTCTGACTTTATCTCCTTAAGCATTATTGACTCCTTTCTATCATCTCCCTGAATCTCCTGAACAGATGTGTGGAATCATTTGGTCCAGGTCCTGCCTCTGGATGGTGCTGAACAGAAAATATGGGATACTCCACATGCTCCATCCCCTCTTCAGAACCATCAAAGAGATTCTGGTGCGTGAGTCTCACCTGTCCCTTAAGGCTGTTTATATCAACACAATAATTATGATTCTGAGCAGTTATCTCAACCCTTCCTGTCTTCAGGTCCTTTACAGGATGATTTCCTCCATGATGACCGAATCTTAATTTATAGGTCCTTCCACCCATCGCCAGACCCAGTATCTGATGACCCAGGCATATGCCGAAGATTGGTTTTTTACCAATTAATTTTTTTGCATTCTCTATCCCGTATGTAACTGTCTGGGGATCACCAGGACCATTACTGAGAAGTATTCCGTCCGGGTTCATCTCAAGGACCTCTTCAGCAGGGGTCATGGCATTGACCACCGTTAGCTCAAAACCAGCCTCATAAAGATTCCTTAAGATATTGAACTTTACTCCAAAGTCATAGACCACAACCTTCAATCTTTGTTCCACCTGCTCTGCAGACGGGCAGGGCCATTTCCAGCAACCTTCATTCCATTTATATTTCTGGGTGGATGTTACCCTTCTTACAAAGTCAATGGCTGATATCCCTGGATGACTCCTAACCTTTTTAAGCAGGCTCTGGGGATCAAGGTCTGTGGATGATATTATCCCCATCTGACATCCCTTTGTTCTCAGATATCTTGTAAGTGCCCTGGTATCAATCCCTGAGATCCCGGGAATATCATATTTTTTGAGAAATTCATCAAGGTGTTCCTTAGCCCTCCAGTTACTGAATATCCCTGAAAGTTCTTTTACCACAAAACCTTCTACCTTTGGACCATCGCCAGATTCCATATCTTCAGGATTTATACCATAATTTCCTATCTCAGGATAGGTCATCACCACTATCTGGCCTTTGTATGATGGATCCGTAAGTATTTCCTGATAACCTGTGATGGAGGTATTGAAGACCACCTCGCCGATCCTTTCTGCGGGGGCACCAAAGGCCTCTCCAGTGAAGAATAATCCATCTGAAAGCATAAGAATAGCCTTATCCATCGTGCCTCCTTTTTAACATTATAACATAAGGCTTTAAACCTCAGTGCTGATATAAAAATTAAAACAGTCCTTTTACACTAATGCCTGTAAGATAAATGTCCTTATCGAATCCGCTGTGAGAGAACTGATTAATAAGTGGGTTGGTATCATGATCCACATGTCTTTCGAATCTAAAGAATGGCTGGATATTTATATTCTTTAAAGAACCTCTTTCTGAAAGGATATGCAAAGAGGTCTCTCCGTAATATACCTTCATCTGTCTATAATCCTTTTTTGGTCCATAATACCCTATCGTGTATTGAAGAATTAAATTATCTTTTATAAAGTAAAGATGTCTGAAGAATAAACTCATTACATCCCTGCCATAGGGATAACCAAGGGATAGATTATGATAGGTATAACCGTCTATGGGATAAAAATGATGAACATAAAAATTTGGATGAAAGTCTGCATACTCAAACCTCAGGATGTGATCTTCTGTAGATAGAAGGGCACCAACCATTTTACTGCTGCTCAGAAAATCAAAACCAAGCGGTAGCCATCCATCAAAGAACTCAAATGTACCTCTGTCTTCTCTTTGCCACCAGGCCTTTATGTCAGTGCCTGCCTTTGAATAATAAACCTTAAAGGTTCTCACCTGAGGGAATATCTTTTTTACTGGTAGATAAAGGCTGAAATCAAGCTGACCATAACCATCATTATCATATTTACTGCCTGGTACATTTTCCTCTGAACCAAGGATTAACTTCGGGTATTCTGTTAAACTATAAGCAGGTCTTCCCTCTCCACCGTAAAAGATAGTCCTTGTTCCACTTATCTCAAAGATATCAACAGGCTTGTAGCAGGCCTTTATTGCAAAGACCTCAGGGTTATCTCTATCGTACCTGTCTTCTTTAAACCATCCTTTAAGGACAAGAAAATCCCACTTTCCAATGAAATTAAGGGGTTCTTCTGTCTGCAGTCTTATCATCCAGAATGGTTCAGGGTTATTTGAAAGGAGCTGACCATAATATCCAGGGCCGATGTTTACAAGATCTTTACCTCCTGAAATAGAAAAACTTCCATACCTCCATTTTATATAACTTCTATGAAGGCCTCCCTTGATCTCTTCAGAATATATTCTGAGCCATGGTTCATAGTAAAAAAGCAGATTTTCTCCATAGGGTATAGAACCGTCCATGAAAACAAAGGTATTCCAGCCCCTGTTAAATTGAAGGCCAGCCCGACCTTCTAAAAAGGTATTTTCATTAGAATAATAGGAGCTGATAGAGACTGAACTTAATAGGGGTTTCCTGTAGCTGTAACCCAGCAAGCCAAGTCTCCTCAAGCTCAAGGCGTCTGAGACCCTTAAAGCCCTTTCATAACTCATGGGTTTTATACTGGGTGTCTCCTGATAAGAGAACTCTGATGACTCTACAATATCATAAAAAAGGGTATCCTCAACATTGATATTTAAAATGGAACTACCATGGCTAGAACTGATAAATAAGACCTCCAGGATTAAAAAGAATAAGAATCTCCTTACCATAAACACCTTTCTATGATGTATTTATTTTTTGTAAGGTAATTTACCATAAAAAGATACTAAAATCAATTTGCTGAATCTGTATTCTCAAAAGAGTACAACGACAGGGTAGAGGGAGACCTTACTTATAGACAGGAGATATATTTATCCAGATGGCAGGTATGATGAGGTGAATGTCTATGTGGAGGGAAGAAGAGACGGAGAGAGGGTCTATCATCTTACACATCTTTTATATCCCATACAATTACATTTTTTCTGTTTCCCCAGTTTAAAGCGAGTTTCTGCAATTCAACAAGGATCCTTATTTTTTCTTCAAAGGGAAGACTGGCCTGTTCTTTATGCGTTTTTTCTTGTTCTTCAAATAACTCTTTTAAGGTAATTATTCTATTGTCTTTTGTCAAGATTTTTATCTTTTCTTCACTCATTTTTATAAATAGAATTAAATCTCCCGGTTAGGTTATATTTATTTAGCAATAATTTCAACCTTTCCATATTTATCTCTGCCTGTTGAAGTAGCAGTTGTATCTTTGCTTTATCTTTTTCTCTGAATGCCTTAAGAAATAAGGCTATTAGATACTCAGGAGAAATAACCCTTGTTTCTATTCCTTCAAACTCTATTGTAATGGCATTATCTAATGCCTCTCTTGCAAGACCCTCTGCGGGGATAAATTCTACGGGCACTCCTTCAATAATAAGCCATTGTCCTATCCATTGATTATATCCCCTGTCTTTAAGATATTCGTATATGTCAGAAAGAATTACGAGTTCTTTTTCATTAGGTTCTTTCTGTGGTATAACAAATATATCCAAATCGCGGGTAAAAAAAGGTTCAGTCCACCTTAAGGCTGCTATTGCACCGCCAATGGCATAGTCCTTTATTAACCCCTCCCTCTTTAGCTCATTTATAACCTCTAACGTTTTTCTCATTAGCCTTTACTCTTTTATTATATACTTATGTATCCCCTTTCAAATTTCTGTTTTACTTTTTAAATTGAGGCTACCTCTTGAAAAATTTTTACGATTTTGAAATTATTTTTTAGTGTCCAATTTATCAATCTATATCAACTTCTCTATTTTATTTTTTACCAAGGCAAGTATTACACTTGCATCTTTGGTTGCTTGTTCTGCATCTTCAATGTTATATGATTCACTTGGGACAGCAGGGAATGCCAGAGCATCTGGATATCTGGTTGGTATATAATATCTATCTAATCTTTCAGCAATTATAAGAACCTGTTCAAAATCCTTATCAAATTCTGAAGCTTTAAGTGCAAGTTTACCGGTTGAATGAATAGTTATAAATCTCTCTCCTTTAAAGTAAAGGAAGCCCTTCAAAGCTTTCTGAACACACTGTTCAGAATGAAAACAAGAAAGATGGAAAAAAGTTTTGTCTTTTAGTATTTTTGCGGCTTCTAAATCTTTTTCTGCTTCTTTTAGCCATCTCTTCGCTTCTTCAAGATTATTCTTCATAAATAATTTTTCCTTCCCTAACTACACTTTCTATGAATGGATTTCTCATATTTAACATAGTATCAAATTCTTGTGGTGTATATACAAAAATATCAACCTGAATAGGTAAATCGCTAAATGTTTCTACTGAAAGTAATCTTTTAACAAACCTCTCATTAGTATCTTTAATAATAACAAGGTCTATATCACTATACCTATCAGCTTCACCACGAGAAGATGAACCAAAAAGTATTATTTTCTTTACGCCTTGTTTTTTTATACGATTAACAACTTCCTGTAAAAGTTCTTCAATATTTTTATCACTCATATATTCGCTACTTCAATATTTTACTATTCACTCTTATTACTAAATTTGAACACCCTTTCTATCTCCCTTTATTACCCTTCTTTCTTTTAGGGCTCTTCACGGAATATGGTGCACGTAGGGGTAGGGCTTGCCCCTGCCCTTGTCATGGTGAGCCTGTCGAACCATTTTGAGAGCAACCGCAAGTGTTGCCCCTACTATTGAAATTGTTGGCTCTGAAAGGGTATTATGCCCTCTAAATCCTCACCAAGAAAGGAGGGTAACCCAGACAGATGCAACAATTAAATTATCTCACAAAGCTTTTAGGATTTCAAGAGGCAGAGCGACAGTGCGACAGCACACCTGACGGTGAAGTGAGTTAGGGATTAGTGAATTAGTGAATGGGCATGAGACTGTAAAGGTAAGTGATTTTAATGAACTTAAATCAATAGTTGCAGACCCTGTAAAGCCCAGAAGGAGCTTGCCGAGGCACAAAAGAGGACAGAGCAGAGGGTAGGGGGAGCTTGTGGAGGCACAGAAGAGGACAGAGGAGTAATTAAGAATGTGGGGGGAAGAAGAGATGGAGAGGGGGTTTATCTGATAGGAGAGTGTAAGGAAAGGCCTGGCAAAATTTAAAAGGTATCAAATCCAGATACAATATACCACTTGAAGGGAAAAGTCTGTCTCTTAAAACTCAACCTTCAAACCAAGACTTTTAATAACACCTTGTTATCAGTTTATTGATTATTATTCGAAATTATCCAGCATTACAAATTTTTCAATACTTTCTCATATCTTTCAGTGATTTTCCGCCATGTATAATTTTCTATAGCAATCTCTTTCATGTCCTTTCCTATATTTTTTAAGATATCATCATCGGTGCTGGATAGAAGGTTTAATAACTCATTCTTGTCCCTAAAATATTTAGCACGGTTCATAGTAGTAGCCCTATTGTAGTCCACATCATAGGCAAAGATTGGAAGGCCGAGATACATTGCTTCTACAAGAGATGGGTTTGTACCTCCTGCACTATGGCCATGAATATATATATAGCAGTTACTTCTTAACTGATTTAATATCTTTTTATCATATATGGCATTAAGCAAAAATATATTGGCATAACTGCTGTATTCTCTCTTTAAGGCCTGTGCATAAGGATTATTATCCCAGTTTCCAACTATCACGAGATTAAGCTTTTTATATTCTCTGAATGCCT